>JAPKDA010000071.1 GCA_028822695.1 Akkermansiaceae bacterium | reverse complement strand
CCTTCTCCCCAATCCCCACGTCCGCGAAGCGGCCTACCTCAGCATCACCTCACCCGACGCCTTCAGCGATGCCATCCCCCCACCCAACTCCGAGGGACAAATCGCCGACACCTTCAGCGTGAACAAAATCTGATACGCCCCCGGCCCCAGCGCGAAATAGAAGGAAGGATCCTTCGCTGTAAACCGCTCCCCGTTGGCCATCGACCCCAACGGCTTCTTCCCAAGCTCCCGCGGCCCCACAAAGACCAGAACCTGCCCATTCTCCGAATACAGGTACAACTTCGTCGCAATCGTCGCCATGGTATGCCCATCCAGACGCGCCTCACCCTCCACCTCACAAATCGCCACCGCTCCCCCCGAGAGCTCTGCCTCCAGATCAGTCTCGATTTCCACCCGCACCTTGTCCAACCGTTCCGTCGATCGCAAAGCCGTCGTCGACAATAACACCGCCTGCGCCGAACTCTTCGTTCCAGGCAACCCCGGCCTCGCAACCACCAGCGCCTGCAGGTTTCTCGAGTCCAATGCCAAGCCACTCGCCATCGCATCCCTTCCCGACTTCAGCGTTCCGCTCCCCTCCCCATCCGCCATCAGACTCACATAGCTGTTCCCCGTCGCCTTCTGAAACCCCTCCCCCTCCAACACCAACGCACCCCCCTCATCGTCATCGGCGGTCAACCCCATCCGCACATCCATCTCCACCACTGTCATCCCCGCCGCCAACGGCCCTCGCCCGTCCTTTTTTCCACCGATGCCACTACACGAAACACCCAACATCACCCCACCACAAACCAAACCAGCCCCCAATACTCTCATAGCAAAGCTCTTAACACCCCACCCCACCCCTGCCAAGACTCCGACAAGTTCCCTGCGAATCAAGCTAGGGGGGAAAGACTCCAAATCGCTCATTTTCAATCGCAAATAGATGCCAAGGGGCGCGAATTTTGTCCCTGACTTGATCGCCTTCGAAAAATCCTTCAATCCTCTCCTTGTCCTCTCCTCCCCCACCCTCCAAGCTCTGGCCCTTATGCTGGATCGCATTCTCCGCCGCGCCCTGCTGTTAGGCCTCCTTCCCTGCATCGCCCTCACCGGCTGCAGCGGGATGCCCAAAATGCCGAGCCTCCCCAAACTCGGAAAAAAGAAACCGCCCGCAATCGCCCCCACCGCCGATCCCACTGTCGCCGCCGCCACCAGCTTCTCGGTCACTATCATCGAAACCGATGTCGCCCGCCGTGGCACCATCGCTTCCGGCAGCATCAGCCTCGATGCCCCCCTCGCCCAGGCCACCAGCGGCACCTACTCGCTCCGCCCCTCCTCTTCCAACGCCATCCTGCCCACCGGAAAATCAATCACCTCAGCACTCCAGTCCAACCGCTCAGGAAAAATTCAAGCCACCCACAGCGGCACCCTCACCATCCTCAAATTCCTCAACAAGGACGGCGACGAACTCTTCAAAGTCATGGGCCCTCCCCACCACAACATGATCAAGGACCACTGGTTCCACCACGGCGCTGATAGCGGACTCGCCAACATCAGTCCCAAGTCCTAGTCGTCATGCAACGCTACGCCCTCGTCCTCGCCCTCCTTGCCCTCATTCTGGTCAGCCTTTCGGCCTTCTGGACCAAACTCGACCTCGCCAAGCAGCAGCAGGAACAACACCCGGCCCAGGAACTCCCGCCCACCCTCCCGCCCGAAACGGCTCCCGAAGTCCCTCCCGTCACCCCGCCAAAACCCAGCCCCGGCTACACCACGGGCAAAGCCAGCCGCGACGGCACCGGCAAATTCTACATGGGCCGCGAGATCGCCCACGTCATGGGCCACCAGGCCATCAACTGGCTCGAGCGCGACAACCGCGAAGCCGAAGAAGCCCCCTCTCGCGCCATCACCGAACTCAACCTCTCCCCCCACGCCATCATCGCCGACATCGGCGCCGGCTCCGGTTACTACACCTTCCGCCTCTCCCCGCTCGTCCCCAAAGGCAAAGTCGTCGCCGTCGACATCCAACCCGAGATGATCGCCTTCCTCGAAAAGCGCGAAAAGGAACTCGGCCTCAACAACGTCGAAGCCCACCTCGGCACCATCGACAGCGTCAAACTTCCCGCCAACTCCATCGACGCCGCCCTCTTCGTCGATGCCTACCACGAATTCTCCCACCCCTGGGAAATGATGCGGTCCATCTACACCGCCCTCCGCCCCGGCGGCCGCGTCTTCCTTCTTGAATACCGCGCCGAAGATGTCTCCGTCCCCATCAAGCCCCTCCACAAAATGACCCAAGCCCAAGCCAAAGCCGAAATGCACGCCGCCGGCCTCCAATGGGTCAAAACCGGCGACTTCCTCCCCTGGCAACACTTCATGGTCTTCGAAAAACCACCGAAGTAATCGGTCCCACCGGGATCTCCCACTCCCGGGTCCCAGCGGGATCACTCATGTTAGCAAGCCGGGTGGCTTCAGACCCCGGGATCATCATCCCGAAATTCCCCCGTCGCGTAACGACGGCTCAACCAGAGCCCATCAGCTCCCCGAGCTGCGACTTTCGACTGGGTCGCAGGCCCAAATTCCCAGTTGCATTCCCCCAACCCCGCACAAAATTGGCGCCATGAAGCACCTCCTCTCCAGCTGCACCAGCGCCATCAAGAAACTCCAGGGCTGGGCCAAAACCAACGGCTGGAAAACAAAAGACCAACCCTTCTTCGCCATCTACGACCCACCCTGGATCCCAGAAATCATGCGCCGCAACAAAGTCTGGCTCCACGTCGAAGTCCCCGGCCACAAACACGAGATGCACGAGGAACGCCAGGAAGAGGACGGCGAAGGAATCTGACCGTGGCTGCGGCCTCCCATCGCAGGCCGTCACCGTGGCGTCCCCCCGCGAAACCTCTGTCTCCTCTCCGTAGCCGAACAACTGCGTTGTTCCGGAGGCTCTTCGCTCTTTAAGACCAACTACGCGAACTCCCTCGATTCACCTACTCCGACCCTTTTCTTCATGACGAGCGAACAACGCCCTCACCCAACTCCACTCCCAAGAGTAAGGCTCCCGCCGTGGCGTGACCGTCTCGGTCATGATCAAAAACCACTCGGCAACGCCGACAAACTCCCCTCCGCCCCCCAACCCCAGTCCCTCCCCGAAAAAATCTGCGTCAATCTGCGGTCGAGCCCCATATCTCCCAGCTCCCCCAAAAAAAATCAGTGCCAATCCGCACAATCAGTGGTCGAATTCCCCGGTATGCCGCCTGCCCCCGTCAGCCCCCCAAGAGCTTGGGCGGAAATCGACCTTTCCGCCCTCCGCCACAACCTCGCCGTGGCCCGCGAGAGCAGTGGCCAGGACGTCATGGCGGTCGTTAAAGCAGGCGCCTACGGCCACGGACTCGAAAACCTCGCCCGTGCCATCGATCACGACAATCTCGCCTTCTTCGGTGTGGCCAACGTCGGCGAAGCCCGCCGCCTGACCACCGCTGGCATCACCACCCCCATCTACCTCCTCGGCCCCTGCTTCGATGACGAACACGAAGAAGTCGTCGCCAACAACTGGACCCCCTGCATCTCTTCCCTCCACGAGGCCACCCACTTCAACACCCTCGCCGCAACAGCAGACACCACCCTCGCCGTCCACCTCACCATCGACACCGGCATGGGCCGCGGCGGCGTCCTCCCCGATCAAGCGGCCGACGCCATCACCCACATCCAGGCGCTCCCCCACCTCCGCCTCACCGGCATCGGCTCCCACCTCCCCGCCGCCGACGAAGACCCCGACTTCACCCGCCAACAGTTCGACCAGTTCGACTCCCTCATCGAGTCCCTCCCCCTTCCGCATTCTGAACTCCGAATCCACCTGAGCAATTCCGCTGGCCTCCTCGGATACAAATCGCGCACCACCAACCTCGTCCGACCCGGCCTCATGCTCTACGGCGTTTCTCCCCTCCCCGCATTTCAGGAGAAACTTCGTCCCGTCATGACCCTCAAGTCCCGCGTCTCCCTCGTCCGTGACCTCCCTGCCGGCCAAAGCATTTCCTACGGACGCACCACCGTCCTCGACCGAGCCACCCGCGTTGCCACCATCGGCATCGGCTACGGCGACGGCTACCCCCGCGCCCTCTCCGGAAACAAACCCGAAGTCCTCATCCGCAACACCCGCTGCCCTCTCCTCGGCCGCGTCACCATGGACCAAATCATGGCCGACGTCTCCGCCCTCCCCGATTGCCAACCCAGCGACGACGTCGAACTCTTTGGCCCCCACATCCCCGCCTCCGAAGTCGCTCAAAAGGCAAATAGCATCCCCTGGGAACTCTTCACTTCCATCACCCCCCGCGTTACGCGACGCTACCTCGACCAATGAAAGCCCTCCTCACTCTCCCAATCCTCCTCCTCGCCTCCTGCGCCACACCTTCCGGACCATCCGGCGGCTCCTCCACCGAACGCGAAGACATGGAACGTAAACTCATCGGATTTCAGCAAAAGTTCGACCGCTTCGACGACAACGGTGACGGCTACATCTCGCGCTCCGAACTCTCCGCTGGTATCACCGCCGAAAACGTCGACGACATCAACACTTCCCAAGTCCCCAAGATCTTCGCCCTCTACGACCGGAACGGCGACAACCGCATCTCCCTCTCCGAAGTCAACGCCGCCGCCGAAGCCGGCCCCGACGCCGCCCTGCTCATCCAAAACACTCCCTGATCCCATCTCCAACAGGGGCCGGATATAGGCCTACCTCTCCAAGGCCTCCTCGATCATCGTCGAATCCACCCAATAGGGATGGATCAATTCCTCAATCCACACCATCTTCTTGTCGACCGACCACGGCAGGAATTTCACCCGAACCCTGACCGGCAACGCACCCCTCGGCGACACGGCTGCCAACAGACCCCTGGCAGTGTCTGAGTCCCGCTCCACGTAGCCATAGAGCGAAGCTTCACTCCCCTGCATCGCCAACGAAAAGCACTGATACTTCCGGTCGTCGGAGAATTCGTAATTATAGTAATTAGTCGGCTGTAGAATAATTCGCATCTCCACCAACTCGGTCGGATGCTCTGCGGCAAAGGCCTCCCAAGCCATCTCGCCGTAGCCCACCGACGATTCCCAATCGATCAGCACCCGCTCTTTTCCGAGAAAGACGGCGAAGGAATAGCGCCTCCCTCCTTCCCGCGAGACGGCATGCACCTCCTGCATGGGAATACCGGCCAAGGAAAAGGAGAACCTCTGGATCACCCGATCAAAACCATTTGGAGCCTCTTCTTGCTCACGCGAATAAAATTCCGTCATTTTTTCCAGCATCGCAGCCCCACCATTCACCCACCGGCATCGCTCCTCGTTGGTAGAGGAGTTCATGAACTCTCGAACAACCGCCTCGAAATCCTTCCCCGTAGCATTGCTCACCAAGGGGGAAAATTGGTTTTCACTTTCCGATGTTTCTTCAAAATCTCGGTCAAGATTCAACCTAATCCCAACAACAGTTTCGCGCTTGGCCGCAGGCCGGACCACCAGCATCCACATCACTCCAGCCACCAAAAAAATACACAAGCCACCAGACACCAGCACATGATGTCGTTCCATTTTGTTCCATTCACATTGTTCCATTCGTTTTTAAAAAAAAAATTCAGGAGCATCGCTCATCAACTCATTCTGTCTCCCTCAGTCAAAGAAACTCCTTAGTTTAGCACACCCTCCCTCAAAGGTCAATCTAAGACGCTTCACACCATCACTGGCGGCGCACCGGAATCCCCTGAGCCTCCAAATAAGCCTTCGTTTCAGGCCCCGCAAACGACTTCCCCCCAATAACAACCGCGTTACTCGGCAACACACGCCTCGGCGACACGGCTGCCAACAGATCCCTGGCAGTGTCTGAGTCCCGCTCCACGTAGCCATAGAGCGAAGCTTCGCTCCCCTTCGCCCCCAACGAGAAACACTGATACTTCAGATCGTCGGCGAATTCGTAATTATAGTAATCAGTCGGCTGCAGAAAAATTCGCATCTCCACGAGTTCGGTCGGATGCTCTGCGGCAAAGGCCTCCCACGCCATCTCCCCATAGCCCACCCACGATTCGCAATCGATGAGCATCTGCTCTTTCCCGGGGAACGCGTTGAACGAATAGATCTCCTCCTCGTCCGGAGCAACAGCCTGCACCACCTGCATGGGTATCCCACCAAAAAGGAAGGGTGGAACTCCTGGAGATCTCCTTAAAGCCCTACGGAGCCTCCACGCCCCCGCGCGAATAATACTCCGTCATCTTCTCCACCTGTGGTAGCCCAGCCTGACGACGTGCTGCCGCCTCCGAACCGGTTCGATGACGCACCTCCACCCGCCCTTTCGTGCGCTTGGAAAACTGTTGTGATCCGTCGCTCATCAATTCAATCGTTCTCCACCCATCCGGGGACCCTCACCCGAACACATTCCCCCACAAAGGCCAATCTGACTCCCCTCACACCATCACCGTCGGCCGCACCGGAATACCCTGCGCCTCCAGATAAGCCTTGGTCTCAGGTACCGTGAACTCCCCAAAGTGAAAAATACTCGCCGCGAGAACGGCATCCGCCAACCCGTCCCGCAACACCTCCACCAGGTGATCCAGCGTCCCCGCCCCCCCACTCGCGATCACCGGAATCCCCACCGCCTCACTCACCGCCCGGGTCAATTCGATGTCATAGCCATCCTTCGTCCCATCCGCATCCATGCTCGTCAGCAAGATTTCTCCCGCTCCCCGATTGTAAACTTCCTTCGCCCACTCGATCGCATCGAGCCCTTCTACCGGCTTTCGCCCCCCGTGCGTGTAGACCCCCCACTTACCATTCCCTTGCCGCTTCGCATCGATCGCCACCACCACACACTGGCTCCCAAAAGTCTCCGCCCCCTCGTCCACCACCTCCGGCCGATGAATCGCCGCCGTGTTCACCCCCACCTTGTCCGCCCCCGCCAACAACATCTGCCGCATGTCCTCCACCTTCCGGATTCCTCCCCCCACCGTCAGCGGCACGAAACATCGCTCCGCCGTCTTGCGCACCACATCCACCATCGTATTCCGCTCATCCGACGACGCCGTGATGTCCAGAAACACAATCTCATCCGCCTCCTGCTCATTGTAAGCCACCGCACAATCCACCGGATCACCCGCATCCACCAAATCCACAAAATTCACCCCCTTCACCACCCGCCCCCCGGTCACATCCAAACAAGGAATAATTCGCTTCGCCAACATCCGCGCCAGTATGACCGCCTCTCCCAAATGCGCAACCCCCTGCAAGTGGCGTGACCGTCTCGATACAGCCTCCCCGTAAGGTGACTGTCCCGGTCGCCTCTAAACCCCTCCGCGACCCCAAGGTCGCGCACCTTCCCTCTCCAACTCCCCCCTGAATCAATAACCGGGCGAAGCCCACCCTACCTCCATCCCCCAACCCGCCTCTTCCTCGCCGCCCTCTCCACTCCCTTCAACCTCCCCTTCTCCTTTCCCTCACTCGTCCCGTCCGGAAGCCGCTCCCCCTTCGTATAAATTCGCGCCAACCCCTCCTCCACCAACACCTCCCTCAACCAGCGCTTCTTCCCCCCGCTCTCCACCTCCACAAACGAATACAGCCGCGGCCCCTCGTAAACCTCCTCACCCTTCGAATAAACCGTGAACGACTTCCCTCCCAACAACTCTGTCACCCTCTTCTTCGCCCTCATCCCCAGATCTGTCGTCTCCCGCTGACTCAAATTCCCAAAGTAATCCCCCTGATCCCCCAACCGCTCCGCATTCGTGTTCCCATCCCGGTACTCCTTGTAGGCACTCTCCGGCGCATCCACAAAGTACAGCCGGAACTCCTGCACCCCCCGCCCCGGCACCTTCACATGAAAGCTGTCCCCGTCGTTGTTCCGATGCCCCACCAACTTGCACCGCTCCATCCGCTCATACCCCCCCACCACCTCAAAATCACCCTCACCCTGGATCTTCTCCACCCCCGGTTCAACCTCCTCGCGGTTGTCGATCCACAACAACACCGCTGCTGCTAACAAGGTCACAATCAATACCCACGTCGGTGACTTCTTTTTCCGCGCCATGACTCAGCTCGTCGTCGAAAAGTAAATCATCCCCGCCACCCCCACCACGAAACAATAGTAGGCAAAACTCTGAAACCTCCCCTTCTTGATCATCGCCAGCACCAAATACACTGCCGCCAACCCCGAAAGAAACGCCGCGAAAAATCCCGCTCCATACGCCATCGCATTCTCACCCTGCGCCACGCCCATCACATCCTTCGCCTTCAGCAAGGCCCCCCCGCCGATCGCCGGCAAAAACATCAAAAACGAAAACTCCGCCGCCGCTCCCGACCTCGCCCCGGACATCATCCCTCCCGTAATTGTCGACCCACTGCGCGAAATCCCCGGCAAAATCGCAAAGGCTTGCGCCACGCCCATCCAGAGCGCCTGCCTCATCCCAAACTCCGTCTCCTTCGCCCGGAACAACTTCGGCAACAACAACACCACCCCGGTCACGATCAACAAACCCGAGACCATCACCGGATTGTTGTAAGCCCCTTCAAAGAAATCCTTGAACAGAAAATACGCCGCCGTCGCCGGAAGCGTCGCGATCAGCAACAGCACGATCATCCGCCGGTCCTCTACCCCCTCCTTGTTGAACAAACACAGGAACAAATCCCAAAGCTTCCGCCGGAAATAAATCACCACACTCAGAAACGTCCCCAGGTGCAGAACCAACTCAAAGGTAATATCCTCCTCCGGCTCAACCCCCACCTCCCGCATCCCCAACAAGAACTGCGTCAAGGTAATGTGCCCCGAAGAGGAAATCGGCAAAAACTCCGACAAGCCCTGCACGATCCCCACCACAATTGCTTTCCAAACTTCCATAGATAAATCTGCTACTCGTCTTCCTCCCCGTCATCCTCGCTCATGTAGTCGATGACTGCAACCCTCCCGCCCCCGAACGCGGCCCCCAATCGCCAGACTCAAACCCGCTGCCGCCAATAGCCAGCCCCCTCGCATCCAACGCATCACTTCTCTCCACCCGACGACTCCCCTCCCTCGCTCCGAAAGGACGAGAGGATGAGAAGAAAGGCCGCGATACAGATGCACGAGTCGGCGACATTAAACGACGGCCAACGGTAGTCCACCAGCGGAATCGTGAAGTCCAGAAAGTCCACCACATAGCCCTTCGTCAAGCGGGTCAAAAACCCCTCTCCCGCATAGGCATCGAGGAAGAACCCCTGAAACAGCCGATCCGTCACATTCCCACAAATTCCGGAAACCAACAGCGCCGCGGCCACATTCAAGGCCTTCCCCTCAAATCCTCCCCGCCGCCAAAACCAAAGAATCCCCACCAAGGCACAGGTCGAGAAACACAGAAATAAAATCGGCGCCCACAAGGTCCCATTCCCAAACCCAAAGGCCACCCCCTGGTTGTGAACCCGGACAATATTAAAGAAGCCCTCAATCACCGGAATCACCTTCCCCGACCCATTGAATCCCACCGGCGGCTCTGGAAAATTCAACACGATGAGCCACTTCGTGATCTGATCGAGCACGAACAGAGGCAAGGTCACTACAAGAAGAAGCTTCTTCATCATCAGGAAGAGGAAAGTGTCGCCATCACATCCTCACAACGGCCGCAAATCCCGGCCTCGTGATTGCTCGGCTCATAACGACGACAACGCGGGCACATCACATGCTCACTCTTTGCTGCCTTCGCGGATACCTCCGCACCATCTACCACAGTCAAGTCGGACAAGATGAAGAACTCGATCGCAAAGTCGCGGTCCTGGAGCAACTCGCGACAGGCATGATCCGCTGGCAACGCCAACTCCACCGCCGCTTCGTTGTTCTTCTTGAACACCTTCGCCTGCACCTGCTCCTCGATCGCCGTCTGAATCACCCCGCGCAAATCAAGTAATTGAGTAACCACCGCACTCGCCTCACCACCCGCATAGGCCGTGTTGGCATTGGAAAACTCGCCCTCGTGCACACTCCCCTCGCGACCCGCATGCTCCCAAGCCTCGTCCGCCGTGTAGGCCAGAATCGGCGCCAAAAGAGTCACCAACGAATCAAAGACCTCGTGCATCGCCGTCTGACTCGCCCTCCTCCGCACCGAATCCACCGCATCGCAATACATCCGATCCTTCGTCATATCGACGTAGATCGCACTCAGGTCATTGGCGCAAAATTGATTGATCAACGTGAAGACCTTCCGGAACTCATAGGCCTCGTAAGCCTCCCGGCAGGCACAAACCAGATCGTACAACTGCTCAAGAATCCACCGATCCACCAACGGCATCTCCGCCGGCGTCACCGCATCCTTCTTCGGATCAAACCCATGCAGGTTGCCCAACAAAATTCGCAGCGTGTTCCTCAAACGCCGATACGGCTCAGTGACCTGCTTGAACAGATCCTCTCCAAACGGCACCTCGGTCTGCCAATCAACACTGCTCACCCACAGACGCAGAATGTCCGCACCATACTTGTTGTAAAAATACGAAGCGTCAGTCGGCTTGCTCTTTTTCTTGTCGTCACTCTTCGAAGTCTTCTTCCCCGTATCCTTGTCCACCACAAAGCCGTGCGTCATCACGGTCTTGTAAGGAGCCTTGTCACGCACCCCCACGCTCAACATCAGCGAACTCTGGAACCAACCACGGTGCTGGTCAGTCGCCTCGAGGTAAAGATCCGCCGGACAATGCAACTCCGGATGACAATCCAACACCGCCACGTGACTCGTGCCCGAATCGATCCACACATCCAGCGTGTCCCGACACTTCTTCGTGCCCACTGGCAAACCAAGTCGCGCCACGAGATCTTCCTCGCTCAACTCAAACCAGATGTTTGTGCCTTCCTTCTCCACCAGATCAGCAACCTTCCGCACCAACTCCGGATCAAGAATCGTCTCACCCTCCGGCGTGAAGAACACGGGAAGCGGCACCCCCCAGGTCCGCTGACGGCTGATGCACCAATCCGGCCGCGCCTCAACGGTGCCGTAAATCCGGTTGCGCCCCCAATGCGGAAGCCACTCAACCTTGTCGATTTCCTCCAACGCCGTGCCGCGAAGCCCGTCCAGAGCGATGAAAAACTGCTCCACCGCCCGGAAAATGATCGGCGTCTTCGACCGCCAACAATGCGGATACTGGTGCTTGTAGTCCTCACGCCCCAGCAACACCCCGCCCTCGCCGAGAATCTCGATAATCCGCTCGTTACTCTTGAAAACATGCACTCCGACAAGTTCGTCCAAGCCGACATCCGCGGTGAACTTCCCCTCATCATCAACCGGCGAGATCACTTCGAGACCATTTTGCTGACCCGCCGAATAGTCATCCGCACCGTGACCCGGCGCGATGTGCACTGCCCCGGTTCCCGCCTCCGTGGTCACGAATTGCGCCAGAATCACCTTCGACTGCCGATCCAAAAACGGATGCTGCGCGAACTGACCTTCCAATTCCGAACCAACAAACTCGACCAACTCACCACTCGGCTTCAGTCCGGTCTTCTCACCAAACTCACCAATCAATTCCTTCACCACGATCAGCTTCTCGTTGCGTCCCTCCGCATTCGCAAACTCACCCACCACATACCTGAACCGCTCATTCACCGCGATCCCCACGTTCGCCGGCAGCGTCCACGGAGTCGTCGTCCAGATCACCATCGAGGCATCCGTAAACTTCTCCGGCGGCGACACCAACGGGAACTTCACCCACACCGCCGGACTCACCTTGTCCTTATACTCCACCTCCGCCTCGGCGAGAGCGGTCTGCGCACCATAGGACCACTGCACCGGCTTGTGGCTCTGGTAGATCGCTCCACGCTCCGCAAGCTTCGCAAAAGTCCGGATGATTTCCGCCTCGTAAGCAGGATCAAGCGTCAGGTAGGGATTGCCCCAATCACCCAACACCCCCAAGCGGCGGAAGCTCTCCCGCTGCGTGTCGATCCATCCCCGCGCAAAAGTCTCACAACGCCGACGAATCTCCGCCGGCTCCTCGTCCCGTGCCTGCTGCACGACTTTGAACTCGATCGGCAAGCCGTGACAGTCCCAACCAGGAATGAAGGGCACCTCGTAGCCCGCCATGCTCTTCGACTTCACCACCAAATCCTTCAGCACCTTGTTGAGCGCCGTCCCCATGTGCACGTCGCCATTCGCGAATGGAGGCCCGTCATGCAGAATGAACTTCGGGGCACCCGCCGCCTTCCGACGCGCAATGATCCGCTCGTACAATCCAATCTTATCCCACTGCTCCAGCCGCGAGGGCTCGTTCTTCACAAGATCCCCCCGCATCGGAAAACTCGTCTGCGGGAGTGAAATCGTCTCTTTATAACTGACCTTTTCGGCGCTCATGAGATGGGCCGCGGACGCTATCCCCAGCCCCCCAACGGGTCAATCGCGCATTCCCCAACCGGAAAGAGAGCACAGCCGTCCCGCCTGCGTCAGCACCCATCTCAACCAATCCAAGCCCGTCCCTCCCACAACCATGAGTGAAATCAGCGAAATCAGTGGTCAAAATCCCCCAGTCCCGCATCTCTCCCGCACGACCTCAAATCTTTGCCTTTTGACTTTTCCCCTTAAAATTCCATCTTTTCGCCTATGAACATGATGTCTGTCCTCCTCGGCGCGACCGGATTGCTCCTCGTTGCCGCCCTGATCCTCTCTGTGGGATCCATGAATTCCGGCACAGATCCCAAGGAACTCGCCGCACTCCGGGCCGAAGCCGAACTACTCAATTCCGCCGAACGGGAGCTCGCCCTCTACCGAAATACCGGCACTCC
>JAPKDA010000070.1 GCA_028822695.1 Akkermansiaceae bacterium | reverse complement strand
TCGTCGAGAACGAGGGTACGGCCGTCGCCGAGGGGGATCTCCAAAACATCCGGGATTACCGCCCGGAAAGCAAGAGCGACTGCAGTTGCTTGAGTTCCTCATCAAGGCACTGTTCCCGGATGGATTGTTCATCCAACTCCAACAGATGGGGTAGGCAGTGAAAGGTTTTCCCGTGGCGGTGCAGCACGTTCCTCTGCCTCTCGGTCATCTCGGCGTTCGGTGCCTCGGAGTCGACGGAGGCGTGGTCCTCGGCGTCCCTGTCCCGGACCAATGACTGAAATTCCGGGTCCTCCAATACCGGGGAGAGCGACAGGTGCTGTGCCTGGAATCCTTCGGGTGGCAACTTGCCCGCCTTGGAGAGCGCGTCCCACGTGTATTCGGTCCGGCATCGATTCAGCATGTATCGGCTCTCGAACGGTTCCGCGAGTGGGGAGGCCCAATAGGTCCACCCATCGGCATCACGGTAGCGGACGTTCATGTCGAAGAAGTTGCCGTCATATCCGTGATCCCGGATGAATGCCCTCGTGGCTGCGTAGCCCAACTGATCTTCGAGCTCTTCCTCGACGATGTAGAAGTGCGGCCAGTTAGGGACGCTCTTGGCAAAGCGCCAGCGGACCGTGGTGACGTATTCCAGGAACCCTTCCTCAGTCATGGATCTCTGGCGGGGGTGATGTTCCACGCTCATGGTGAGAACTCTGGCATTAGGGGGCGGACATTGATGGGGGGAGTCTCCAGGACTTTGCCCTTGGATTTCGAAGACGCGATCTCCGGGGGGCTGTTCAGGAGAGATTTTTTCCGTGCAACACTCCGTGCAATAGAACGGGTATTTTCATGCATTTCCGTGCATCTGAGGCGTTACCAAGAGGGGTCTTGGCTGGAAACTAAAATCCCCGCAAGTCTTTGACTTGCAGGGATTTAAAAGTGGCGCGCCCGGAAGAATTCGAATCCTCAACCTCCTGATCCGTAGTCAAGCGCTCTATCCAATTGAGCTACGGGCGCTAATTCGCTGTGAAGCGGGGCGGAAATTAGCGGATGCGGGGGGCAAGTCAAGGTTGGGGATGGGGGAAAATGGGGGAGGGAGAGGGCTGATTTGGCTGATTTTGACGAATTTTGGGATCGGAGGGGGGATTTACCGGTTGGCAGGCTCAAATTGGGCTTATTAGCCTTGATATGGTGGGTTCGGACGATAGGTTCGCCGCTCGTTTCCATTCGACGCGGCGGATAGTTGGAGCCCCTATGTCCGCCGCTTTACAGGGGCAACTGTCGGAAGGATTCGGAAATCATTAACCAAACAACCTAACCTCAACCTTAAAGTATGAGTACAAAACTAGTCGAAGCGCCGGCCAATGATGAGCTGAACGCTCTCATCGACGCTAAATTCACAGCATTTAGAGAAGGTTCCATTATCAATGGAACGATCCTGGACATCCGACCACAGGTCGTGATCGTCGATATCGGATACAAATCGGAGGGTGTGATTCCCTCTTCAGAATTTGAAGACGAGGACATTGAAGTCGGCGACGAAGTCGAAGTCCTCCTCGAACGCCTCGAGAACGACGAGGGCATGGTGGTCCTCTCGAAGGAGAAGGCAGCCCACAAGCAGAACTGGGACAAGATTGTCAAAGTTTACGAGGCCGGTGGTCTTGTGAAGGGCAAGGTCAAGAGTGTCGTCAAGGGCGGCCTCATGGTGAACGTCGGAGTGGAAGCATTCCTTCCGGGTTCACAGGTGGATGTCATTCCTCCGAAAGACCTCACCGAATACGTCGGCAACATTTACGAATTCAAGATCGTGAAGGTGAACGACGAGCGTCAGAACGTGGTTCTGAGCCGTCGCGAAGTGATCGAAGCCGAGCGCGCCGAGCGTCGTCAGCGTTTCCTCCAGACTGTTGTGGTCGGAGACAAGGTGACTGGCATCGTGAAGAACCTCACCGACTTCGGGGCCTTTGTGGACCTCGAGGGCATGGACGGTCTCTTGCACATCACGGACATGAGCTGGGGTCGCATCAGCCACCCGAGCGAGATGCTTCGCATCGGCCAGGCAGTCGACGTGCAGATCCTCGACGTGGATCGCGACAAGGAGCGGGTTTCCCTCGGTCTGAAGCAGATGACCGACAACCCTTGGGCGGACATCGAAGCGAAGTTCCCTATCGGCCAGCAGGTCAAAGGCAAGATCACCAAGCTTCTCCCCTACGGCGCCTTCGTCGAATTGGAGCGCGGCGTGGAAGGCCTTGTGCACGTTTCCGAATTGTCCTGGGTCAAGCGGATCACACGTCCAAGCGACGTGTTGGAGCTCGATCAGGTCATCGAAGCGGTCGTTCTCGGCATCAGCATCGAGGAGCAGAAGATCTCCCTTGGTGTTCGCCAGCTCGAGGAGAATCCTTGGGACGAAATCGAAGCACGTTACCCGATCGGCACGCACATCAGCGGCCAGGTCCGGAACCTCACTGCTTACGGTGCGTTCGTGGGACTGGAAGAGGGCATCGACGGAATGATCCACGTGTCCGACCTTTCCTGGACTCGTAAGATCAACCACCCGTCCGAGATTCTGAAGAAGAACGAGGACGTGGAGGCCATCGTGCTTTCCATCGACAAGGAGAACCAGCGTGTCTCCCTCGGTATCAAGCAGCTCGACAACGACCCATGGTCCGACATCGACGGCAAGTTCAAGGTGGGCGACATCGTCAAAGGATCGGTTGCGAAGATCGCCAGCTTTGGTGCCTTCGTCAGCCTCGAGGGCGACATCGACGGACTCATCCACATCTCGCAGCTCAGCGAAGAGCACGTGGAGAAGGTCAAGGACATCCTCAAGGTGGCCGACGAAGTCGAAGCACGGGTCATCAAGGTCGACAAGATCGAGCGCCGTATCGGCCTTTCGATCAAGGCGGTCAACTACACCGAAGATCAGCTTGAGAAGGAGTCCAAGAGCTTCGAGACCCTGCGACCTTCCGGCGATTTGGTCGGACTCGAGCAGGCCTTCAACCTCGCTGCTGCGGCAACCACTACCGACGAGGAGTGGAGCCCAAGTGCAGAGGGCGAAGAAGAGAAGAAGGGCGAGTAAGCCTTTCAGCCTTCAAAAAACTTCAGACACCCCGGGGCGACCCGGGGTGTCTTTTTGTTGGGTGGAATGAAGAGCCCGGAAGAGGGAATCTACCCGCTAATTTCACTGATTGCTCTGATTTGGGGGAGGGCGGAGCCCGGAGTTGGTCGAGGTTTTTTTTAACCCCGAGGGCGACCAGATTTTAAGCCGCGGGTGCTAGCCCGTGGTTATTGAGGTAGAGTCACGGGGGAGGATGGTTGCCGGGACGGTCACCTTACGGGCCGCGGCGAGACGCCACGGGAACGGCCTGCGGCAGGATGCCACAGCCACGGGGGAGGTCGGAGCGTGGCGCTGCTTCGGGTTGGGAAATTGAATCCAGGCAGGCAGGGAGAAACTGTTCCTCGTTGTGGGCGGGGATGATGACGGAGAGGCGCAAGGCTGGAACGTCGCAGATCTCAGGCAAAAGAAAAGCCGCCGGCCCGAAGGCTGGCGGCTTGAAATCTTGAGGTGACCGGAAGGATTAACTTTCGGTCTCGGTGCTGCGGGCCGGCTTTTTGGCGCGGCGCACAGCAGAACCAAAGCGCTTTTGGAATTTGTCGATGCGTCCCTCGGTGTCGACAAAGGTCGTCTGACCAGTGTAGAACGGGTGGGAATCAGCGGTGACGCCAATCGAGACGACGAAGTGGTCAACGCCGTCCACGTTTTCGGTCCGGTCGGACTTTTTTGTGGAACGGGTGATATACTGCTTACCAGTGGTCATGTCCTGGAAGATGACCGGGTGGTAGTCGGGGTGGATGTCTTTTTTCATTAGGGAGAACCTTTCGGTTTGTGACGTTGCGGACGCCACTCTGTTAAGTGCGTCACCGGAATTCCCAGTGGCGCGGGCGGGGAGAATGGCCATTTTTTTCCTCCTGTCAAGGCGTCGGGGGCATTGAGAGCGCTGAATTTATGGCCTCTTTGCGGAGGCCTTTGGAAGCCTCTCTAAAGGGCTCCCTCCGAGGTGGTTGAAGGAGGGGGGGATTGGAGGGGCTGAATCCTTCGTTTTTCAAGGGCTGGAGGGCGGCACGAGGGAGATCAAGGGGGGCCGAATCGGGAGTGGGGAGTCCGAGCGGCGGGACGCCGCTGGAACGGCCTGCGGCAGGATGCCGCAGCTACGGTTAGAATGGGAAGGAGGAGACGAGTCCCTCGAGGCCTTTCCAGGCGGGGGAGCTGAGGTCGAGGCAGTTGTTGGCCCAGTTGTAGACGAAGTCGCGCCAGCTGAGATTGGGGGAGGCGAGGCAGAGGAGTCCGGAGAGGAGGGCGACGTTGGCGATGTAGATGATGTTGAGGGAGAGGAATGTGCCGTTCTCCTTCAGGTCGGGTTGGTCGCGGGGGATGATCCAGAGGGTCCAGAAGATGTGGAAGCTCCAGGTGGCGCCGAGAATGGTGAAGAGGGCGTTTTCCTGCCCGGGGAAGGGGGAAAAGTAAGTGATGAGGGAGAGAAGGCCGACTGTGACGAGGGACCAGAAGGGGACGAAGTAGGGGGAGAGGGCGATGAGGATGTTGGACTTGTTGGTGACGACGTGTCCGCCGTCGATGCCGACGCGGAAGCCGCTGACCTTGCCGAGACAGAGGATCACGAAGACGGCGTGGGTGAGTTCGTGGCCGAGGACGTAGAGGTAGAGGAAGATCTTTTGGCAGAGCTTGGAGAAGAACCACCCGGCGTTGAGGACAAAGCCGACGGCGAAGTAAATGAAGGCGTCTTGTTTCCAGAAGTGTTGGGCGAAGCCGGGATCGGTGACGCGCTGGAAGAGAGTGACGGTGGTAACGGCGCAGAAAGGGAGGATGAGGAGGCCGCCGAGGATCCGGAGGACTCGGGTGCTGGCGCTGCGGGTCGGTGGGGGGGCATAGCCGACGCCGGAAATAGCGGTGCGCTTGGATGTGAGGCCTCCGCGGCGCCAAGTGCGGTTGTTCCTGAGTTGCTTGGCTCGTTGGTCGGCTGATTTGAAGGCGGCACCGATGCCCAAGCGGCCACCCCGCTGGTTGGCCCGGTTCCCCGTTCGCTTTAGGAACAGCTGTTTCTTCCCACCTCTCACGTGAGGGGTTGTTTAGGGGATATTTAAGAAAACTTAAAGAAAATCCTGAGTGGGGGGTGGATGGCTGGACTGAGGATGAGAAGGGCAGGATGTGGTGTTAGCGACTGGTTATCAGTAGGCTAAGTGGTTTTTGGCGAGTTGGGAGGGCTTTTGGGCTGCGGTGGCTAAACCCGGGATGGGTGGCGACACCGCTTCACGAATTACCGATGCTCAGCCCCAAACGACCGCCACGCCCAAAGCGGTGTCGCCGCTCGTCCCCCCGCTCCCGACTTCGCGAAACCTCAGTCGCCCCGAGGGCTATGGGGGTCAGGAGCGACGAAGGGCAGGCAGCCACCGCAGTCCAAAAGGTTCCGATCGGCATCGTTGACCGATCCCTTAGCTACTTCTTTTTCGGATAGTCCTGATTCTCGAGGAGTTCTTCCTCGTTGGGGGTGGCGGAGGGGACGCCGCCTTCGGGGACCTCGACGTGGGAGATCCAGGTGATGCCGTTGAGGACCGTTTTACGGAAATTGTCGTTGGCCCAGTTGTTGTGGAAGTGCGCGCCAGTGAATCCGAAGCCGCGGCCACCGTCGGGGCGATCGATGACCCAGCAGACGGTTTGTTCCTCTTTCCGATCGAGAATTGCGGCACGGACGTGGGGGTTGCCGCTGTGGCCGCCGTCTTTGCGGCGGAGGGTTTCCTTGGGGGGGTGGGCTTTGAGGATGGAGGTGATCTTGGCGTCCTCGGCGAAGCGCATGTGGTAGTACCATTCGTCGAGGGCTTTGAAGGGCTGGAGGCCGCTGGCGACGGGGTGGTCGGGGAAGGAGGTGAACTCGGCGGTCCAGTGGGGGTTCACGGACCAGTGGGTTTCGAAGTAGCCACCGATCCAGCGGAGGAAGTGCTCGCCGCCTTGTTCGCCTTTCGGGATTTCGACGCCATAGTGAATGCAGCCGAGGCCGACGCCGGCCTTCATGTAAGGCTCGATTTCGTGCAGGTGCGGTTTGGCGAGGTGGCCTCCTCCGCCGTCGCAGAAGATAATGATGGAGTCCGCGTTTTGGAGGGCGGTGGGATCGCTGGGCCAGCCGTAGTGGTAGGTGACGGCGTGAATTTTGTCGCCGAGGTTTTCGTTGAGGAGACGGGCGAGGAGCATGCAGCCGGCGCGGTGCTCGTGGGCGGCGTGGCCGTGGCTAGGGCGACCAGCGAGAAAGACGACCTTCTTTTTGTCCTCCATTTTGAGGCGTTTGAGGAGGATGTTGCGGAACTGGACCTTCATCGGTGGTCCTGCGTGGAGTTGCAGGGCGAGGAGTCCGGAGCGAAGGGCCGCGTCGTCTTCGTCGGTGAGTTCGGCCTGGAGGACGCCGTTGATGGAGTGCTTGATGTGGTTGCCCTTGGCGACGATGTGATAGGTGTTCCAGTCGTCTTTCTTGATTGCCTTGGCCAGTTCGGCGCGATCGCCGGTTTTGCCGGTGACGGTCGGTTTTCCGTTGTCGCCGATGGTGGATTTTTCGCCGGGCTTGGAGAGGAGGCCGCGGTATTGTTCTCCGTAGATGAGGCCGGTCCACTTGTTTTCGTAGTCGAAGTCGGACTGGTAGCCGCCGATGCGCCATTGGTCGGCGCCTTTGAGTGGAAAGCTGCGGATCTGGATGCCGGAGTTGCCGCTCTCGATCTTGAAGTCGACTTGGAGTTCGAAGTCGTCGAGTTCGCCGCCTTTCCAGATGAGGAAGGTGTTGCCCTTGGTGGGATTCTCAGCGGTGGTTTGGCCGGTGATGACGCCGTCTTCGATTTTCCAGAATTTGGGGTCTCCGTCCCAGTTATTGAGGGATTTCCCGTCGTAGATGGGCTGGAAATCGAGGGGGTCGGCCTGGACGAGGAGCGGGAAGACGAGGGCGAGGAGGGTGAGTAGGGAGTGTTTCATGGTTTAGGAGGAGGGATACGGTGGGAGGGTGAGGGAGATTGCAGGAAATTTTTGGGGATGTAGCAAGCTTGATAAGATGGCGGGTTTGGAGTGCGGGGGCAGAATCCTGGAGGGCTGGCGACACCGCTTTGGGGGAGCGGGGGTGTGGAGGTTGGGCGGAGGTGCCGCGTGAAGTCGATGGACGAGGTCGCGGGAAACCGCCTCGTCTCCCCCGCGCACAGCGGCGAGGGTTGCAGAGGTAATCCTCGCTGGAGACTGCTGAGGAGGCTGGTCATTCTCAGCGGTGACGATGAGAAAAGTCTACGAGAGCTCTGCTTTTGAGAAGCTGGGGCATTTTCAATCGATCTTGGAGAGCGTGGGGATTGCGACCTTGATCAAGAACGAGGCGCTAAATGAGGCACTCGGGGTGTTCTCTGCTGCGGGAGATTATCCGGAGCTGTGGGTGATGGATGATGGGGACTAAGAGCGGGCGGTTGAGATTCTTCGTCCCTACTATGAGGGGAAGGGCTAGCCGGGATTGGGCGGGGGGTGTTTTCCGACGGGGCTCGGATGGGGCGGACCGTGGAACTGCCGAAACCACGCCGTGGTTCCGCTACGTGGGGAGTGGTCCCGTTGCAGTGAAGTGGCTTGGAAAGCCACGCTCCTGTTTCGATCCTTAGGCCCGGCCGACGTAGGAGCCGTCGGCGGGTTGGACTTTGAGGATGTCGCCGGGTTTGACGAAGAGGGGAACCTGGACGGTGATGCCGGTCTCGAGGGTGGCGGGCTTGGTCGGGTTGTTGGCGGTGTCGCCTTTGATGCCTTCGCTGGACTCGGTGACTTTGAGTTCGACGGTGCTGGGGAGATCGATGGAGACGGCGTTGCCTTCGAGGAAGAGAACTTCAACGGATTGGCCTTCCTTCATGTAGTCCTTGGTGTCGCCGACGAGGTCAGCGTCGAGGGCGATGGTCTCGTAGGTATTGAGATCCATGAAATTGTAGCCGGAAGGATCGGCGTAGGAGAACTCGAGCTTTTGGCGGTCGGTTTCGACGATCTCGACTTTCTCGGAAGAGGAGAAGCGGATGGTCTTTTTGTTGCCGTTCTTGAAGGACCGGATGGTGGCGGCGATGAGGGCGTTGCCTTTGCCGGGGGTGCGGTGTTCGAGACCGAGGACGATGCCCATATCGCCTTCATACTTGATGCACTGTCCTTTTTTGAGATTGGTCGCGACGATAGCCATGGTGGTGAGTCTTGAGAGATTGGGGGGACAGGCGGGATGCGCTGTCGGTTGGAGGGAATTAGGGAAGGGAGGGGGCGGGGTCAATGCTAGACCTCTGGGGAGGGGTGGGAGGGGGTTTGAACGCTGATTCCTCTTCGCTAAAGCTTCGAAGGACCGGTTTCGCTGATTGCCCTGATTTGGGGGGTGAGGGCAGGGCTTGATGACGAAGGCTGGAAGCCTGCGCTCCCCTTTTTGGTCCCCTACCCTTCGCCGTTGGTGAGCTTTTCGAGGTCCTCGATGCCGGGGGCTTGTTCTTCTTCGTCGCGGAAGACGGGGAAGATGCGCTCGGGGATCGTTTGGCCGCGTTGGTTGGTGGTGCCGACGAGGTCTTCGGGGACCTCGTCGGTTTCGATTTACTGGTGGATCCAGGTGGCCCATTGGCGGCCAGGATCTTTGTTGTCGGCGTGGCGATAGCTGATGAAGCACCAGGACGGAGTCTGGGTGCCGGCTGTAGGAGACGGAGAACTGGTCATGCGGAGAAGAGATTGGGCATGGGCCGATAGGCTTTACTGGCTGGGAACGTAGAGAGGGTTCGAGCTGATGAAAACCTCTCAATCACTTCTTGTTTTGGCCCTGTTCGCATCAATTTCAGCTGGATCGGCGGATCCGGTGAAGGGGGACGGCTCGGCGTCGCTCTTTAATGGCAAGAATCTTGACGGCTGGACGCAGCGGAATGGGACGGCGACTTATCGCGTGGAGGACGGGGCGATTGTGGGAAAGACGAAAGAGGGGAGTCCAAATTCGTTTCTCTGCACGGACAAGCTTTACGGGAATTTTGAGCTGACCTTCGAGGTGAAGGTGGATGATGGGCTCAATTCGGGCGTTCAGATCCGGTCTCAGACGAAGGGCGGTCCGACCGGTCGGGTGAACGGTCCCCAGGTGGAGATCGAGGCGAGTGGTGCGGGTGGGGCCGAGGCTGGCTATGTTTACGGAGAGGCTTGTGGGGGGTGGATGGTGCCGAAGGGGAAGTTGAAGCCGCACAAGCATTTCAAGGACGGGGAGTGGAACAGCTACCGGATCTTGGCGGAAGGTTCGAAGATCACGACCTGGATCAACGGGAAGCTGATCATCGAGTTGGTTGATGAGGAGAAGTTCAAGTCACACCCCAAGGGTTTCATCGGCCTGCAGGTGCATGGGATCGGGAAAAAGGCGGGTCCTTTCGAGGTGAGCTGGCGGAAGTTGATGATTCGGGAGGAGTAGGAGTAGGATTTCGGTCCTGGCCTGCAGGAGGTTTCTAGAGGTGAGAAGGGAGGCCGCCCGGCGATATTACATAGATCCGGGGCCGAACGGGCGTATAGGAGGTCATACCCTATGAAGAGACCATCCCTTTTGCTCATCGTTCTGGTCGGCATCCTTGCCCCGTTGCCCAGTGTAGCCCGTGACCATGTCCTCACGATCGGAGGTGGATTTTCGCCTGCCGGCAACCAAGTCTCTTTGGAGCGCAATGTGATCTTCTTTCGGAAGTTGCTGGCGGAAAAGCTGCCAGCGGCGGGACATGATCTTTACTTTGCGGATGGAAATTCGCCGCAAGCGGACCTGCAGTTCACCCGGGAAGGTGACGAGGTGCCGCGGGCCAATCTCCTCATGGCCGGACTTTTTGGATCGGAGGAGGGCATTGGGAATGCCTATCGTGACCACGCCCTGGAGAGCGTTCGCGGGACGTCCAGTCCGGAGGAAGTCGAGAAGTGGTTTCGGGAAACCGGGGCCGGGCTCACGGATGGGGACCGCTTGATTCTTTACGTCACGGCGCATGGAGGGCGGAGCGGGCAGAAGGACAACAAGCACAATACGAAGATCTTCATGTGGAACCGTCGATCGATGGAGGCCTCGAAACTGGCGGGCTTGATTGATGGACTTCCTGAGGGGGTCAGCGTGATGACCGTGATGGTGCAATGTTACTCGGGTGGGTTCTCGCATTTGGTCTTTGAGGAGAACAATACGAAGAAGGGGGACAGCCAGCGGAGTATCTGCGGGTTCTTCTCCACCGTTTGCGATCGTGAAGCGGCGGGATGTACGCCGGATGTGAACGAGGAAAATTACGACGAGTTCAGCAGCCACTTTTGGGCCGCCTTGAGGGGGAAGACGCGCATGGGGCAGGCGGTGGCCTCGACGGATTATGACCGGGATGGCCGGGTCAGTTTTGAAGAGGCGCACGCCTACGCGATCCTCACCTCGCGGAACATCGATGTGCCGGTGAAGACGAGCGACGCCTTTCTCCGCGCCCATTCCAAGCTGGAGGAGAAGGGGACGCCCGGATTGGCGACGCCTTGGTCCGAGTTGCTCGGTCGGGCCCGGCCGGTCGAGCGCGTTGTGATGGAGGGCTTGTCAAAGGAACTGGGGCTGGGGGGCGAGGGTCGGGGATTGCCTTTGAAGAAGAAGACCGAAACCTTGGCCAAGGAACTGAAGGAACTCGTCGCAGGAAAGAAGGCGCAGAAGAAAACCCTCGATGCGGTGCGGAAAGGCATTGCGCAGGACATCCGGAACCGTTGGCCGGAGTTGAGCAACATGTATAGTCCGGGAGCCCAACGATTGTTGGCTGCGGAAAGCGACTCGTTCGTGAAATCGGTTGGGGCTCATGGGAAGTATCAGGAATGGCAGAAGCTTCTGAAGGAGCGGGAGGAATTCGAGGAGAAGGAGTTGGTTCTTTCACGGAGCTACGCGCTGCATGCACGTCTCCTCCGGGCCCTCGAGAACGTGGTGTTGGCTTCGAATCTCGAGAAGATCGGCGATGCCGAGAAGGGGAAGCGTTATGCGCGGCTTCTGGAGGCGGAGCAGGGAGGGTTCGGCGGGTAGCTCCGGCGGGTTTGGTGGGGTAGGACGGGAGTTTCGGCGGCGCAGGCCGGAAACAGCAAGCCCGAAAGGCAGGCCGTAACCGCTGTTGCTTTAATCCAATTCATTTTTTTCATCCCTACCGTTCTCATTCTATCTAAACCGGTGATCGTGGTCGGTGCCATCCTTGATGAGTGCCAGCTTTTTCGCCAATTCCGCGACGATCGCCGCGTTAGCTTTGTCGTCGACCACATTGATCGTTTCGTCTGGATCATTCGAGTGGTCGTACAGTTCTCGGGCCAGCAATTCCCCGCTGCTGAGCTTGAGCCATTCCACATAATTAAACCGGCCGTCCTTTACGGAATATCCCATCACGGTCTTATCGTATTTGTCGCGGCTGTGCGGCCAGATGGAATAGACGTCTCGCGATCGTTCGCTTTCAGGATGCTCGAGGCAATCCGTCAAACTCTCGCCATCCAGGTGCGCCGGCTTCTCCAACCCGCATAGCGCGGCCAATGTCGGATAGATGTCCAGCGCTTCAACCGGCGTATCGCAGACCGCGCCCCGCATTCCTTTCGGCACGCTGAAGATCAGGGGAATCCGGGTGTCCAGCCGCATGTTCGACCACTTGCACCAGGATCCGTAATCGCCAAGCTTGTAGCCGTGATCGCCCCATAAAACGATGATTGTATTTTCCGCCAAACCGAGCTTTTCCACTTGGTCTAACAATTTGCCGACTTGCGCGTCGGCATACGACACACAGGCATAATAGGCTCTGCGCAGCGTCAGCATGGTATCTTCATCAATATCTTCATAGAGATACGGAATCCCATAATAGTTGTTCAACTCGCCCCGGGTGCGCATGGTGTATTCGCTGGAGTTCAGTGGACGGGTTCGAAGGCTTGGCTTTTTAATCGTTTCGATCGGATAAAGATCCCAATAGGTTGAAGGAGCCACAAAAGGCAGGTGCGGCTTCGACAGGCCGACGGCTAAAAAGAACGGCTTATCATTCTGGCTGAGTTCCGCCATACGCTTTACCGCGTTCCGCGTATTGGCCCCATCCTTGTAAACCGTGTCATCCACATCCGCGCTTTCATAAGCAGGGCCGCGCTGATGCTCCGTGTTGAGCTTGATCTTTTCAATCGCCTCCGGGGTGACATAACCCCGCCCCGTCCAGGTTTTATTCGGCGTCATCTCGGCATCGCCGAACTGTTCCTTTGTATCCGAGCCGTGATGATAGATCTTTCCACAGGAGGCGATCGTGTAGCCGTTTTGCTCAAAGAAGCGGTTCAGCGTCAGCACATCGGGAATCAGCTTGGAAACAGATTCGCCGGTATAGATCCCCTGTTTTTCCGGCCGCAACCCCGACAGGATGGAAGCGCGGGAAGCCATGCAGATCGCCTGCTGCACATGGGCGCTCGAGAAACGAACCCCCCTGGCCGCTAAACGGTCGATATGGGGCGATTGAATATGGCCCGCCCCATAGCAGCCCAACTCCGGGCGCAGATCATCGATCGCGATGAAAAGCACATTGGGCCGATCCGCGTGGACGGAAAGCACTCCGACAAACAAAATAAGAATCGTTTTAATTAAAGACATAGCTACCTTACTGCTAGGAATTTGCTTTTGAGGTGAGGAGCTTGAGGGCGCCGTTGAGGGGGTCGGAGAGGGGGTTTCGCTGAGCTTCGCCCGCCCAGGAGGGT
>JAPKDA010000193.1 GCA_028822695.1 Akkermansiaceae bacterium | reverse complement strand
GTTCAAGGGGTCGAAAGGAATGACTCCCGCCGCTTATCGAAGGTGTCCTTAAAAATTCCAGAGCTTGCCTTGTTGGATGTCGGCCATGGCCTTGGGGCTGGTCATGTAGGAATGCGGTGGGTTGGGGAGGGGAGAGTCGTCGAGGACGGGGAGGGTTTTGCCGATGGTGGCATCCCAGGGCTGGCTGCTGGAGATGTTGATGGGCGTGCCGACCCGGACGAGGTTGAAGACCTTCTTGGCGGATTTGAGGGGCATCCGGATGCAGCCATGGGTGCTGGGGTAGGGTTTCAGGAATCCCCAGTGCATGCCGTAGGAGGCGCTGTGGAACTCGATCCAGAAGGGTATCGGGTAGCCGGCGTCCGGGCTGCTCTGGCGGCGGCGGGTGGCGACCTTGTTGCGGACCCGGAAGTTGCCTTTCGGGGTGGGTGTCGCGGAGGTGCCGACCCCGATCGGGGTGGCGAGGAGGACCTTGTTGCCTTCCACGACATAGAGTCTTTGGGCTCCGGTGCTGAGCTTGATGGAAACGTTGGAGCGGTTGGTGGGCTGGGTGACCGGCGGGTCGAAGTCGAAGGCGTTGCTGGAGCGATTGCTCGTCGTGGTGCAGGCACCGAAGGTGAGAGCGAGAAGGGCGAGGGTGAGGCTGGCGGCGAGGCGTTGGAGGCGAGGTTTCATCGGTATTATTGAAGCGGTTGAAACTGATGTATAGTGAACGTGATTTTTACGGGAGGTCAAACCTACGATCCCGGGTTTGGGCCGGCGCGGCTAAAAGACGCTGCCGAGGGTCCGGGCGGTGTTGATGGCGCCGGCGGCTTGTTGGGCGGTGCTGTAGACTTGTTGAGTGGCGCTTGGTCCGGAGGGGGGTGGGACCTCTGCTTGTTGGCGAGGTGGTGGGTAAGTCGGGGCAAAGGACGTGCAGGAAGCCAGGGCGATGGTGAGGAGGAGAGGGGCGAGGAGTTTCATGGGGGGGTGGTTGGTGAGGTTCGAAGAAAGAGGCGGGGTGGATGAAGCGGGTTACAAACCCGCACTCCATCTTAGGATTTCTTCCAGCGTTTGATTTCGTTGCGGACGTTTTCGATGGAGGGAGCACCGGGGTTGGTGCGGGCGGCGAGGGCGCGGTCGAGGTTGAAGACTTTGGATGCGTCGGGACCGAAATGTTCGGAGACGATGGAGAGGTCGAGTTGATCGAGGGGGGTCTTGGTCTCGTTGGATTTGGCAACAGCGAGGCCGACAAGTTCGTGGGCGTCGCGGAAGGGGATGCCTTTGAGGACGAGGTAGTCGGCGAGATCGGTGGCGAGGAGGAGGGGATCGGAGGCGGCGGCGAGGCAGGCGTCGCGGTTGATTTCCAGGTCGCTGGTCATCTCGGTGTTCACCTTGAGGGCGAGCTTGATGGTGTCGATGGAATCGAAGAGGGGTTCCTTGTCTTCCTGCAGGTCGCGGTTGTAGGTGAGGGGAAGGCCCTTGAGCGAGGTGAGCATGGAGATGAGGTTTCCGAAGAGGCGACCGGACTTCCCGCGGGTGAGCTCGCAGACGTCGGGGTTTTTCTTCTGGGGCATGAGCGAGGAGCCGGTGGTGTGGGCGTCGCTGAGGGTGGCAAATCCGAATTCGGTGGAGCACCAGAGGATGAGGTCTTCGCTGAAGCGGGAGAGGTGGGCGCCGCAGAGGGAGAGGGCGAAGAGGATTTCGGCGATGTAGTCGCGATCGGCGATGGCATCCATCGAGTTTGTGGATGGCGCGTCGAAGCCGAGTTCCGCGGCGATGGCGGCGCGGTCGAGATTGATGGTGGAGCCGGCGAGGGCGCCGGAGCCGAGGGGGGAGATGTTGAGGCGATGGCGGCAGCCGGCGAGGCGTTGGCGATCGCGTTCGAGCATTTCGACGTAGGCGAGAAGGTGGTGGCCGGCGGTGACTGGTTGACCGCGCTGGAGATGGGTGTAGCCGGGCATGACGGCGTCGGCGTATTTCTCGGCGCGGTTGAGGAGGGCGGCCTGGAAGTCGGCGAGGAGTTCGGTGATGGTGTCGATTTCGGTGCGGCAATAGAGGCGCGTGTCGGTGGCGACCTGGTCGTTGCGGGAACGGGCGGTGTGGAGCTTTCCGCCGACGGCACCAATCTTCTTGGTGAGAGCCGACTCGATGTTCATGTGGATGTCCTCGAGTTCGATGGAGAACTCGAATTTTCCATCGGCGATTTCCTGTTCGATTTCGCGGAGGCCGGATTCGATTTGGGTGAATTCGTCGGCGGTGAGGAGGCCGGCTACCTTTTGGGCCCGGGCATGAGCGATCGATCCTGCGATGTCATGGGGGTACAAACGCCAGTCGTAGGAGATGGATTCTCCGTATTGCTGGACGAGGTCAGCGGTTTGTTTTTGGAAGCGGCCTTTCCACATGGTGTAAGGGATTTAGGCGTTTGGAGGCGGGAATGCAAGGGTGGGTGGTGGGTAAACGTGGCGTGAGCGTCCCGGTCACGGGCCTGTCTTGAGCAAGGGAGGCGGTTGCATCGGAAGAAGAGGGCCTGTGACCGGGACGCTCACGCCACGGGGGAGCTTGCCTCGCTTTGGGCGCGGGAGGGGTTTTAGAGGCGACCGAGACAGTCATCTTACGGGGGGGGAAGTGCGGCGGAGGCCGGAGGGGTTTAAATCATGACCGGGACGGATCATGCCACGGTGGCGTTAGAAGCCGTAGGCTTTGCGGCAGTTGCCTGCGCTGATGGCAGTTTGCTCGTCGGGGGAGAGGGAGG
>JAPKDA010000192.1 GCA_028822695.1 Akkermansiaceae bacterium | reverse complement strand
CCCACCTCCAAAACACCCGTCGCCACCGTCCCCACATCCAAGCGATCCTTCAACGACTCAAAAATCACCCCAACCTTCCGCTCCACTTTCCCCCGAAACACCTCCGCCCCATTCCACTCCACCACGATCTCCTCATCCAAATTCACCAACTCATCACTCAAGCGCAAGGTCAGCGTCTTCAACCCCTCCGCCTCCAACGAAATCTTCTGCCCCTCCACCCCGGCCCGCACCGTCTGCCCCTTCGTCGCCGCCCCCTTCTCCACCGCCAACCAATAGAAACGCTCATGGGTCCGCCCACTCTGGTGCCACACCAACTTCTTCGGCCAGGCCTTCCGCTCATACTTCGCCATCCACGGCACCGCCGCCGCATCCTCCCGATCCATCCAATGACCCTTCCCCTTCACCAAATGCGTCTCGTGCACATACCCTCCCGCATCACCCTTCTCTAACAGATCCAACTTCTCCCCCCACTTCGCCGCCACTTCATTCCGACTGTAGGCCGCATCCTTCGCTCCCATCCAAATCATGAATGGCAAATTCCGCAACCCCAACGCCGACGCATCATTCGGATGCCCCGCCATCATCGACGCCGCCGCAAACCGATCCGCCATCCGCGGAGCCAACTGATACACCCCGTCCCCTCCCGCCGAATACCCCATCAGGTAAACCCGATCCGGATTCACCCCCCGCGACACCACGTAATTCTCGATCATCCGATCGATCAAATCATCCATGTGCCCCTCGTGCCACAGTTTCCAACTGTCCGTCGGTGCCCGCGGCGCCACGTAAATCCCCTCCTTCGGCTCATAGAGCATGATCTGATTCTTCCATTGCCCGTCATTCACTTTTGCCGGCGCTCCACCCCCGCCATGCATCGAAATCCACAAGCTGTGTCCGTCCTCTGGCGCCTCCCCAAAGGTCTTCTCCAACACCTTCATCTCCTTCCCCGCCGCCTTCACCACCCCAATCACAATCGACCCATCCTCCGTCGCCTTCCTCCGCGCCAACTCCCCACCGCGCAATAAAACTAGATCCTTCTTCAGCGTTTCAAACAGCTCCTGCGAAACACGTCCTGCCTCCTCCTCCGTCAAACTCTGCTCTGGCACCGACAAATGCCGCTCCTCCGGCAACAACCCCAACCAGGCCCGCACCTCTTTCAATCCCGCCCCAGCCTCTTCCTTCTCCAACTCCCCCCACACCAAATCCTTCGTCGTCTCCTTCTCAACCGCCAACGCCACCACCCGCGCCTCCCCGCCATACCGGATCACCAATTGCGCCTCTTCCCCAGACTCCACCTTGACCACCGCCATGTCATTCATGTCCGCCGTCCCCGCCTTCGTCTTCACTGTCTCGCCCTTCCACTCCACTTCCGCCACGATCCGCTCCCCACCCGCCTTGTCGAAGACCCGCACATACACCGGCACCAAATCCTCCGCCTTCTTCTTCTTCGCATACCGTGCGGTCACATTCACCGCACCCACTTCCGTGTTTTTCAAATCCCAAACCATCGGAAAGTAAGCCCCGTCCTTCTTCCACGACGTCGCCCAGATCGCATGACGCCAATCATCCGCCACCGCCTTCGAGGCATCCCCCGTAAACCACGCCCGGTTCAATCCCTTCGCATTAAACTCATCCGCCCCCGTGAAATACCACTCCCCGCCATCATAGACCTCCGCCCAAGTATGATTCCCCCGCTTGTTTGCCCACAACGCCGTCCCCGCCACCCGCGCCGGAATCCCCACCGCCCGACACGCATCCACCAAGATGATCGATAAGCCCGTACACGTCGCCATCCCCAACTCCTTCGACTCCGACGGACTCTGATTCGGCCGCTTCCGCCCCGTGTTGTAGTGGACCTTGTACTCCTTGAAGAACTCCTTGTTGATCGCCTGCACCGCCTCCGTCGCCGTCTTGCAGTCCTTCACAATCCGTGCACTCCGCTCGTAGAAATCCGGCCTCCAATTCTCCCGCGTCTCGTCCAACGAAGCATAGGGCAACACATCATTCAGAAACACCTCCTCCGGCAACTCCTTCGCCCACGAAAACTCCTCCCGCGCCTTCAACGCCAACCCCAGATTTTCTAACAGAAACTCCTTCTTCAGCCCCTTCAGATCCTTCTCCGGCATCGACTCCACCAAATACCGCGCCGCCTTCTCACCAAACTTGCCGTGCCCCTCCACCGAAGCCTTCAAAAACCCCTCGATCTCCCCCGCATTCTCCCCAGCCAATTTCAAACGATCTCCGATCCCACCCTCCGCAATCGGATCCGCCAACAGCACGCTGGAGAACATCAAACAAAGCAACGCCAGCGATCTACCCAAATTCATCATGGCAAGCTAAGCGCCACCTCCCGCAGAACCAATCTCGATTTTATCGCCGAAGTGCGACCCCCTCCGGCAGATCGACTACGCCCCCAGGCCCATCAGCCTTTTTGGGCTGCGGTGGTAGAGTGAGGAAGAACGTCGACACCGCTTTCGCGCGACACCAACACCCCACCTCGCTTCAAAATACTCCGCATCACCCCGCCTTGTCAGCCGGACTTCCCTCCAGCACCCGCCGCACCATCAGATTGCCCCCCTCATCCGGATCAATCGCCGCCCCAATCATCCAACGTTCACCCCCATCTCCTGACGGTCGCAATCCCGTTCCATCAAGATCGCCGGGACGAGTCTTCAACTCCCCAAACTGACCCGGATTCTTAAAAATCTCCTCCCCCTTCGCCACTTCCAACTCCCCC
>JAPKDA010000069.1 GCA_028822695.1 Akkermansiaceae bacterium | reverse complement strand
GGCTCAGGCTCAGGCTCAGGCACGGGGACTGGCGCAGGGATCACCCGACGTCCACCGGGAACGAGATCAAGCAAGCCCCCCACTCCGTCTCGAACGATTCCCGCTCCATCCCGCAACACATCCGTCCCCTCGCGAAGAATATTACCGCCCTGCTCGATCACCTTCCCCGGGTCAACGACCACCGCTCCGGCTGACTTCAAAATCTCTTTCGCCATCTCCCCGGCTTTGCGACCACCGTGCTTCAGCACCAGCAGACCGGTCTCCGGAATCATCTCAAACATCCGCTCCCCGGCAGCCGCGATCATCCGCTTGCTCAAATCCTCCTTCGGATCATCCAGAGTCCCCGTGATCCGCACCGGCGTCCACAAAAGCCCTTCTTTCCCGGGCACAAACACCTTTGTCTCCGCTCCCGGAATGCCCGCCATCACCCCCGGCATCACTCCAAACTGGAAGTGCCCGTCCAGCCGACCACCCACAATGGTGATCCGCCCCTCCACCCGCGAGAGCCCTTCACTCGCCAGAACGATTTCCGAGAGCTCCAAGCGCCCCCCCTGCTGCACGTACTTCAGCCGGGCCTCACTCAATGCCAATCGGCGGAACCTCGAGGTGTCCGTGTAAGCTGCCAAGCGATCAAGAACCGGCAGCGCTGTCAACACGCCATCTTTCACCACCAAATCCCCCCGCACAATCGGCGCCTTCTTACTGGATCCAGAAACCGTGAAATTCGATTCGAACGTTCCCAACATTTTCTTCTTCCAATCCTCCGGCACCATCTCCTCACAGAGCACCCTCCGCATTTCCCCCTCCAGCGCATACTGCCCATCACCCAATCCAATCTCCCCCGACAAATTCAAGCGACCACTCTCGAACACCCCGAAGTCTGCTTCCGTTACGTAAATTCGCCGGTCAAAATACCGGGCCCGCAAATTGTTCAGCTTCCCCTCAGGAAACAGAGCCACGGGCGTCTTCACTGATCCGCCAGTCAACTTGACATCGAAACTTCCCCGCGCCGACCCACTCTGCACATCAGCCCCAACACCAGTCCATGAGTAACGCGACTTCGTGAAGTCCACCGATCCGGAGACCGATGAAATCTTCATCCCGGGAAACACGAATGCCTCATTCTGCTTCGGAAGCTTCAACGCCGGCTTCGTCAGATCGAGTTCCATATACACACTGCGCCCCAAAAATTCACTGCTCTCGAATCGCTTCCGCAACAAACTCCCCACACTCACCTCCGTCTCAAAGTCCTCCGCCTTCAACTTGCGAATCATCCCCTCTCCCTTCACATCCAGCAGCGGTGAACGCACATGCCAACCTTCCCACAAAAACGGATCAAAGCTCGCCTCCGCATGCAGTGCCTCACTCGCCCGGCCATTGACCGTCGCCAGGAACTCCTCACTGCGCAGATAGTTTCGAATCCAAAAATAGGCTCCCAGCAACCCAATCACCCCCAATACCAGGACCACCACCAAACCGCCGCCAATCCGGCGACTCCAGCGGCTCCTGCCCTTACTGCGGCGACTTCTTCTCCTGCTCATCTCCCCGGGAGCGTAACCCAAGCCTCTTCCGGCTCAAGTTTTCTCGTCGCCGCCCCCGCAGCCCCTTTTTTCTCGCAACTTAAAGCTCCTTGGGCTGTTCTTATATTTGCATTTACTACACCTAATCTCAATCCCTCGTGCTCGAACTTAAGGACGTCAGTTTCACCATTCAAAAAGACGGCGAACCTCTCAACTTGGTTGATCAGGTGTCCATCGCCGTCCCCAGGGGCCATTTCATGGCCATCGTCGGCCCCTCCGGCTGCGGCAAAACAACCCTCCTCAAGACCATCGCCGGCCTCAACCCGGAATCCGAAGGCTCCCTCTGGTGGGAAGGACGCAACCTCTCCGAAGAAGGCGACCTCGAACCTTGGGAAATCGGATATGTCCCGCAGTTCTCCATCGCCTATGACCCACTCACGGTGGACGAGTCTCTGGAGGCCGCCACTCGCCTCCGCGTCCAAACGAAGAACGTCGAAGACCTCGACACCCGCATCGATCGCGTCCTCGAGGAAACCGGCCTCGCCCCCATCGCCGACCGACAGGTGAAGATCCTCTCCGGCGGACAAAAACGCCGCCTCGGCCTCGCCATGGAATTGGTCTCCAGCCCCGAACTCCTCCTCTGCGACGAAGTCACCAGTGGCCTCGACCCCCGCTCCGAACGCGAAATCGTTCACCTCCTCCACGACCTCTCCCGAAAAGACGGACGCACCGTCATCTCCGTCACCCACTCCCTCGCCCACATCGAACTCTACGACTCCATCCTCGTCCTGCACGAAGGCGCCGTCGCCTTCCACGGATCACCGGCCCAACTCACCCACTACTTCTCCGTTCACGACAGCGAAGAGATCTACCCCAAACTCTCCAAACAAACCGGCCAAAAATGGCAGGCCTCCTGGTCCAAACATCGCGGGGCCTACTACGACAAGCTCCGCGCCAACCGCGAGAAACTCATTGAAGAAGGCGAACTCAGCGTCCCTCCCCTCCACGGAACCAAAGGCGGTGACGAAGTCGACGACACCGACCTCGCTCCCAACGCCATCAGGCACCCCAGCACCATCAGCCAATTCAGCACCCTCCTCGCGAGACGCTGGAAAATCTTCTTCCGGGACCGGGGTCAGGTCTTCCTCCAACTCGCCATTCTCATCTGCTTCCCCATCCTCATCACCCTCTTCTCCGAAAAAGGAAAGGAACCGATCCGCAAACTCTCCGACGCCCCGGAGGAAAATCTCTACGTCGAATTGCAGGACCGTGCTGCCGTGCACCAGGATCAACTACGCACCGGCTCCGCGGTCTCGGGCATCATCATGTTCGAGGTCATCCTCCTCGCCCTCATGGGCTCCAACAACGCAGCCCGCGAAATCGCCGGAGAACGACTCATCATGGAGAAGGAGAAGTTCGGCGGCGTCCGACCCTTGGCCTATCTCATGAGTAAACTTGCCTTCCTCGGCTGCCTCGTTCTCGCGCAGTCATTGTGGATGGGGATCTTTGTCGAATTTTTCTGGGAGTTCCGCGGCGAGTTCTTGCACCACCTCATCTTCCTCGTGATGGTCAACGCCGCCGTCACCAGCATCTGCCTCGCCATCTCCGGCCTCGTCAAAACCGCCGAACAAGCCTCGCTCCTCTCCATCTACCTCGTCGGCTTCCAACTCCCTCTCAGCGGTGCGGTCCTCGCCCTCCCAGAGAGCATCGAGGTCGTCACCCGCCCCTTCATCTCCGCTTACTGGGCCTGGTCCGGTGGCGTCAATGCCCTCTCCGGAAACATCTTCAACGCAGTCCAAGCGGTCATCGACACCACATTGTCCCCACTGAACATCTGCATTTTCGTGCTCTCCACCCATGTTCTCATTGGAATCATCGGAGCTTGGATCGGGACCCACCGCAATCAATGGGATTAGCGATCTTTGCTATTTCGTTTGAACACTTTTCCTCCTATCTTTTATCCTTATGGGTCGCCGTGCCAGCTCCAGTATTAACGCCACCGCCATCGTGGGCATCATCGCCGTCATCGCGATCCTTGTCGGAGTCGGATTCATCATTCTCAATAGAAAGGGCGAAACTTTCGAAGACGTCGCTCCCCTCCTCGTCCAGGAAGCTCTTGAGAACGGCAATAGCCTCCGCGGAAACGAATACCGCGTGGAAGGCAAACTCCTCACCCGTTGGCCCAGAGAAGAAGGTGCCGTCGTGGAGATCCTCGTCGAAGAAACCGGAAAAAGCACCCACTTCCCCATCATCGTCCCAGCCAACGTTTCTTCAGTCAATTTCGAGCGCGAACAGCGCTACGCCTTCAAAATCAAGTTCGGCGACGGCGGAGTCGCCATTGCGACCGATGTAAAACGGCTCTAGTGTATCCCACAATCCCAAAATCGTCATGAAATCACTACCACTCGCTGCCCTCCTCGCAGCCACCACTGTAGCCCACGCCCAAGTCTACACGCCCCCCTCGCCCTCCAATCCGAACCAGGGAGGCACCCCTACCGACACCGTCACTCCCAGGTCGGAAGACAAGAAGAGCAAGACCCCCTTCGGCCAAGAGATCCCCATGCTCGACCCAGCCTCGGAAACAATCACCGTCGGAGGCGTCACCATTCCCATGGGCGACAACCGAATCATTAAAGCCCGCTTCGAAAAATATCTCAGCCAGCCCCCTGAAGATTCCGAAGCCGCAGAAATCTACCGTGAGACGATCGATGATATTCTCGCCGCTGTTTCTCCCTACCGCGAGAAAGGTCCTAGCCTCAAAGACGGATGGAAACTCCTTCCCCGCGCCTCCGCCTATCCCGGCGACGCCAGAATCTGCGGCTCACTTGCCGAAGCGGTCTACGTTGCCCTCCTCGCAAAGAGAGATGTCAACGGCCTCTCAAACCTGAATCTCGAACTCGAAAAGGAGAAGAAGAGAACCATCAGCGACGGTGATTGGAAAACCCGGCATGACCGATCAAGCAAGGTCAATGAGAAGTCTCAAATCGGCAAGGGAACCGGAGCCGCGACCAAGGAAGTCGCTGCAATTGGATACGCTGAAAATTCCCTCGAGTACACCGAATTCCTCCGACGCATCGCCGAAATCGAAATCCTCAAGAAGGCTAACATCCTCAAGACCGAGGCTCAGGTCCTGCAGACCAAAATTCAGTATCAGGTGAACATGATCCAATGGTTCACCCAACGTCGTTTCGAGCACGTTCTCATGGCCGCTCGCTTCTACAACCAGATCTGGAAGGACGGAGACTCCACCCTCCACATCGACAAGAATTCCGATGTCTCCAAACTTTTCTCCCAGTCGGTCGGAGTCAATCCCACCGTCTCCAGCCTCGACTCGCTCTCCAACGAAGCGATTCACGAAGTCGACAAGGCCATCGAAGCCTTCAATTACCTCCTCGATCAGAACGAGCTCCACACCGCGTCTAAGCGCCTCATGGAAGCCTTCGCCCTCGGCGAATACCTCTCCCCCGTCGCCACCCTTCCCCGCGAACGGAAACGCCGCGTTCAACAATACGTCCGCGATCTCAACGACCTCTACGGTATGATGCAGGCCCGCGACTATACCAAGGCCAAGCTGATGGTGGCCAAACTCAAAACCCAGGCCCGCGACTTCCCCAGCGCCAAGGCCGACAGCGCCATCGCCGGTTACACCCTCGCCAGTGACCTCTCCATCGAGAAAGCCAAGGCCCTCCTCATTGGCGGCAAGTCCGATGAGGCTGCCAAGGAAATCGTCTCCGCCGCTGAAATCTGGCCCACCAATCCCAAACTCGAAGAATTCAAGGCCCTCATCGGCAGCAGCAGCGCCGTCGTCATGGCCCGCAAGGACTTCGACCGCCTCATCGCCGAACAGAACTACCGCGAGATCTTCAAACGCCAATATGAGTTCGCTCCCGTCATCAAGGACGATCCAGAACGCCTCGATGCCTTCCAACAAATCATCGAGAACATCAAGCGGATCGAAATCGCCCTCAACAAGGCCGCTGAATTCGCCAACCTCGGAAGCAGCTACTCGGCTTGGGAACAGCTCGCCGAACTGCGCGAGGAGTTCCCAGACGATCAGAACCTCGGCCGCGAACTCGAAAAACTCGCCCCCAAGGTTTCCGATCTCGCCATGGCCCTCGAACGCGCCCGGCAATTCGAGGCCCGCACTCCCCAGCAAACCGGATCAGCATTCGCTTGGTATCTCAAAGCCCGCGGGATCTACCTGCGAAGCAAGTTTGCCGAGGAAGGAATCCAGCGCATGCTCGATCAAGTCCTCCCCGAGGGAAGCGCTCCAATAAGCGCTGATGACGACACGTTCAATTGATAGTTCTTCGATCCGTCACGACCCGGACGCCAGCGACCGCAAGTAGTCGAAGGTGTAGATCCCCGTACTGTGCCCATCTCCCCAGTAGAGACGAAGCGCGTAGCCACCCACTTCCTCCATATTGCGCAACTCCGTGCTCCCCGGCCCGAGTTCCACTGACGGTCTCACCACCCGCCCCAACGCGTCCGGCTCACCCTGACAATTGGCACACGGGCAACCCTTCCGCAGCAGCTCCAAGGGAAGATAGCTCTCCACCCCATCAATCCAGGCGAGGGCTAGCTCCCCCCCCATCACCGCACTGTTACTTAGCTCGATCCTCATGATCTCAATCTGTGGCTGGCTTGATTCGTTTCCCGAAAACCGCAGAACCAACCCGCACGATGGTCGCACCTTCCTCGATCGCCACCTCGTAGTCATGGCTCATCCCCATGCTCAATCCCGGTAACACCACCCCCGTCTGCCGTTCCAATTCGTCCCTCAACTCCCGCAACGCCACAAACCATCCCCGCGCCTTCCCGGCATCCTCCTCGATCGGCGGAATACACATCAACCCGGCAATCCGAATATTCTGCAGCTCGCGCAACTCCGTCAGCGCAGACTCCAGCTCCCCCTTGGTAAAACCGTGCTTCTTCTCCTCGCCCCCCAAATTGACCTCCAGATACACTGCGGGACTCAAGCCCAACTCCTTCGCAATCGTGTCGCAGTACCGGGCCAGCTTTACGGAATCAATACTGTGCACCGCCTCTACCAGGGGAAGAACCTTTCGCACCTTGTTCCGCTGAAGATGACCAATGAAGTGCCAGCGCAGCTCCGGTGACATCTGGGAAATCTTCTCTCCCGCGTCCTGCACCTTGTTCTCACCAAAGAGCACCTGCCCGGCCTCCACCGCCTCCTCAATCACCGATACTGGCCACGTCTTCGAGACTACCATCAACTCCACGTCCGCGAGATCGCGCCCGGAGCGTTTCGTCGCCTCCTCCAAGCGACCTCGGATTTCCGCGAGGTTCGCGGTGATGTCAGCCATTCCTCTTACGGGTTCTCCTGAACCCCTGCGGTCCGGGCTATCTCGGTCTGTTCGATGAGGTCTTCCAGAATCGAAATCCCCTCGCGCTTCACCACATCCAACCCGCTCGGCCAGAGTGGCGTATCGTCCAGATCCTCCGTTTTGTTCTTGGACCTTCTCATGAAGGCCTGAGCATCTTTCTCACGATCGACTTCAACCAACTTCTCGTTCTCCAGATCATCCAAGGTCAGCCGGAAAAATTTGAACTCCTTGGCATCCTCGAGCTCCAGCTTCGCAAAGCGTTCCCGACGCTCTGCGTTCCGCGTCTTGCGACGGGTCTCGGACTCCTTCAGCTCGATCTCACGCTGCTTCTGATTCAGGGAACTACTGTTCTCAGCAATTCGCTTCTTGGTCCGCTCAACGTCCTCGACCACGTATTTGAAGTCCTTGCTCTCCTTGAGACGACCTTCACTGCGCATCTTCAAGAGCGGCCGGAACAATCCCGCCGAAGAGAACGGCTTGAAATCCGGAGCCTGACGAATCCTGTCGTGTGCCAGCGCATGATCCAACCACGCCTCCCCGATGTCCAAAGCATCAGTCAGGGATGGCAACTTGATGTCCGGCTCCACACCTTTCAACTGGGTCGAACTCCCCGACACCCGGTAGAAGGTCTGAATCGTCGCCTTCAGATAACCGGCCCGGGCATTGTCTTCGAAGAAACGGAAGAAGCGACCAATCTCCATCGGCTGCTGCACCGTTCCCTTTCCAAAGGTCGACGCATCCCCAACCACCAGGGCCCGGTTGTAATCCTGCAACGCCCCGGCAAGAATTTCGCTGGCCGAGGCACTCGACTTGTCGGTCAAAACCACCATCGGTCCACCGTAGAGTGGGCGCCGAAACAGTGCGTCCTTCGACTCGATCCGGCCAAAAGTATCCTTCACCTGCACAACAGGACCTCTGCCGACAAAGAAACCGGTAATCCTTCTCACCTCTTCGAGGGAACCTCCACCATTACCGCGGAGATCCAAAACCAACCCGTCGATCTTCTCGGCGTTTAATCTCACCAAAAGCTTCTGCACGTCCTTCGCCACGCTGGGGTCGCCATCATCGAAATCCATGTAGAAGGAAGGAAGCCTCATCAACCCAAGCCGCGCCTTTCCTCCACCCGGCTGGCTCTTCTCAATGATCTCCGCCGTCGCAAGCTCGTCCTTGAGCTCCACGCGATCCCTGACAATCACCAGAAAAGTTGTTTCTCCCGGAGCACCACCAGCCGGCTCAACCTTCAAGCGGACCTGTGTGCCCTTCACGCCCCGAATCAACTCCACCACGTGGTCGATCTTCATATACATGATATCCACCATGTTCCCATCATTGAGGGGATCCACACCCACGATACGGTCGTTCAGAGCCAGCTCCCCACCCTTATCGGCAGGTCCATGCACTACGATTCCCATGATCTTCGTCGCCCCATCGTCCTCTGCCTGGAGTAAGGCTCCAATCCCAACCAAGGAGTTCGACATTCCGGAACGAAAGCGATCCATCTCCCGGGCACTCATGTAGTCGGTATGCGGATCGTGCGACCGCGCCACTGCACTCAAAAAGTAGTTGGCAATATCCTCCTCATCGGCTTCTTCGACCGTCCGAAGAAAGCGCTCGTAGCGAAGGGTGATCTTGTCCTTCGGACTGACTTCGTCATCCAACGGATTCTCTTTCCCTTGCTCCTCCGCGAGGTGGGACACCGCCTCACGTCGCATCTTTTCGGAAAGAAGAGCTTCTTTGATCTGCTTTCTCCACAACATCTTCGCCTCCTCATCCGTCGCCGGCCATGCCTCTTCCCTCCGGGAACGCTTCACGCTCTCATCCTTCTCATAATCAAATTCCTCGTTCTTAAGAATTCCTTTAGCCGCCTCAACTCTGCTCTTCACCCGCTCCACGTAGAGTTTATAGATCTCGTTGGCCGGCTCCATGCAACGACCCCTGATCAGCAGCTCATGCAGGCGTCTTCCATACTTCTTCTCAAAGGCCTCTGCGTCGGCTTTCGTGAAATACATGTGGGTCGGATCCAGATCGTTGAGATAGTCCGTCAGAATCCTCTCACTCAACTTCTCGTCGAACGGAATCCTCGCATAGTGACTATTCTGAAGCATCCCCGCCATTTCCCGACCCACCACATTGAAGTCGGTCTTGGCTTGGAGCGTGAGGGTGGAACAACTCATCAGCGTTCCGAAGAGGGTGAGGAGAAGGCTGGTTCTAGCTGTCATTTTTAAAAGAACGTCAAGGGATGGACAAAATTTCTTACTGAGCTTCAACGAGATCTGAGGGTATGTCGAACTCTTTAAGGACGGAGAAAGGGGCCAAAACGGGCAAAATTAGTCGCTTTGACGTTCCAATTGCCGTCGCTCGTTGAGCCACTTCTTGAATTCCTGTTCCTCAACCTCCTCTTGAGCCCGTGGCACGATCTCTTGCCCGCCCCAAAGAAAAGCACGCTGATCAAGATTGGGAGGCCGTCTCATCAGATTGACAACAACATCCTGTGGCTGTCCGTCGCGCAGCAAGTGCAAGGTAACGTCCGTTCGCGGCTTCCTGCTCTGCACGTACTTCCCAAATGCCTTCAGAGAATCTTCACCAACGACTTCCACCTCATCAATCCCGACGATCAAATCGTTGGCACGCAATTCAGACTTCGCAGCAGGAGTTCCCGGTATAACTGCGATAATTTTTACCACCGGACGCAAGTTCCCACCATCCAGCATGAGCTCCTCCGCCCGCATTCGAATCCCCAAATAACCTTCCCCTTCTCCAGATTGCTTATGAATGACCAATTCGCGAAGCACCTCCCTCGAACGAAGCCTCACCTCAGGGTCGTCTGAATTTCGATAGGTCTCATAGAATTTCTTGATCCCCGCATCCAAATTGTTCCGACCCCACTCCAAAAGCCGCTCCTGCGACCGCATCCGCGTCTTGAAATCCGTGTGAGCCAACTCTGCGATCAACTCATCCGGCGATGCCACCTCCGCGACAGCCGAGCCAGAGCACGCCACAAGAAAAGCGATTGCCAGTCCTCTAGTTACTGCTCTCATGCGACATCCATAAACCCTACGGGTCAAAAACGCAATCCGCCCGAAATAAAAATGGCTGAAATCACTTCCAGCCATTGAAATTTAAACTCCGGAATGGGCTAATTTATTTCCCGAACCAGTTCTTCGCCGGAATGTCGACGATATCGTCTGGATTGATCAACATCATCTTATGCTCCGCCTTGTTCAAATCGTAGACATAAGCCTTCTTGTTACGATAAAGCCGCACCCGATTCTTCGCCCCAAACTCGGTCGGCCCACCAGCGGCAGCCACAGCCTGGAACAGCGTCATCCCCTTCGTGTGAGGCTTCCGCCCAGGCGACCGAACCTTTCCCCCCACAGTGACACTGTGCTGCTGGAGATTATCGTCAGAACTCGAAAACACCTGGAACGTTGGATTCGTGTAAATCTCCGCAGCCTTGTAGGCATCCTCAATGCGTTGAGCCAAGGTGGACGGCTTCAGCCCTGAGGCCTTGATGTTACCGATCATCCACATCCGCACGTAGCCAGATCCGCTCACGAGATACTTCCCGTTCAACCGGGCCGCTTCTTGCATCGGGATTCCCTGCACGCTGACTTCAATAGCCCGATCGGCTTCGATTGGAGCTGCCTGCAATGAGACTAGGCCCATCACCAATATCATTAGAATTCGTTTCATGTTTTTGGGGGTTGTTGAATTAATAGAGATCATCCTCGTCCGAAGCCTTACCGATTTTCTTCTCTCCTGCCACTCTGCCAGCCGAGGAACTGGAAGGAACCGGATCATTGTCAGCTGATGGAGCGTAGTAGGTGTAGTAACTGGTGTAATACTGATACTGGCTGTCACTCCGAACATCCACGTTGTTCAACACCACCCCGATCACCTGACCGCCAACATTCTGCACCGCCTGCTTGACCCGCAGAAGCAGGTTGCGTGGCAACTTACGGTGCTGAACAACGATCATCGTCAAATCAACTTCACTCGCCAACACAGACGCATCACTCACTCCCAAAATCGGCGTGGAGTCGATCAGGATGAGGTCAAAACGTTGCTTCACATCCTGAATTAATTCGGACATCCGTCGGGAGTTGAGAATGCCTGCCGCATCGGCGGGGAGAATTCCCGAAGGTAGGAAATAGAGGTTGTCGACCGGAGTCTGGAGAATGACATCCTCCAACATCAAGTCGGTCGTCAGATAGTTGGTCAATCCAACCGAGTTGTTGATATCGAAGAAGGTGTGCAGTCGTGGACGACGCAAGTCAGCGTCAACCATCAGCGTGGTATAACCACCCTGGGCACAAACATAAGCAAGGTTCACCAAAGTGGTGGACTTACCTTCACCCGTACCACCAGAAACGATGGTAATGGCATTGTCCTCCGGATTCTCCCGGTTGAACTCAATGTTTGTTCGTAGAATTCGATAGGCCTCGGCATCAGGGCTCATTCCACTCTGCTTGTGGAGAATCCCAACATCCTTGGGAATAACCGCAAGAACCGGAACCTGCAAAAAGCGCTCCACATCTTCGAGGCTCTTCACCGAGGTATCAAGATACTCCAAGAAGAACGCGATCGTGATTCCAAAGATCAGGCCCACAAAGGCGCCAAGTGAAAGGTAAAGCGTCACCTTGGGACTCACCGGATTCTTCCCGGCCTTCGCTTCCGCGTGAATCATGATTGGATTATTCGGGATCCTCAGTCCGATTCGCTTACTCGAATGCTGCAGCTTCATCGCTTGCAGCATCCCCTGGGAGCGCTCATACTCCCGCTTCGCTTCCACGTAGTCGTGGGATTCCAACGCACGGTCCACCGCATCGTCACGGCGCTTATTCCGGGTGTCTCTCATCCGGGAAAGACGTCCGTCGGTCAACTCCATCTGAGTCTTAAGAATCTCGCGCAGGGACAACACAGACTTTTCCAAATCCTTCTTAAGCTCCTCATTATTGAGCCGGCGCATCACCACATCGGGGTGCTTGTCCCCGAGACCTCCGCCCTTCAGCGAGACCAACTCACGATGGGAATCGGTATACTGCTGGTAGAGCTGAGTGACGCCATTCTGAGGCAAATTGAGCCCCGCGGCATACTTCATCAACTCCTCGGCCTCCAACTTGGTCAAGGTCTTGATCTGGTTTTCCAGCTGATCTCGCTCCATCTCCTGCGTATAGAGCTGTTGTTCCGAAAGCTCATAAAGACGCTCATGGCTGCGGCCTTCTCCCGCTCCCTGAACTCCCTCAACATAGGGAATCCCGATGGCCTGAACGATGGTGTCCAGCACCTGCCTCTTTTCCTCAACCAAATCCTCCTGAACACGAAGTTCTTCATCCAAGGCATCGAGACCAGTCTGCGCCCTGTCCATTTCTATGAACTTGCGCCGCTCCTGATACGCTTCCGCCACCTTGTTCGCGATGTCCCGCGCATCATCCGCAATGGCGTGCCGGACCCGGATTTCAATGAGATCGGTTCCCCGAATTTGCTGCGTGCCGACAATCCGCTCAAGAATAAGAACCACCGAATCGGAATCCTGTTTCCAACGCGAAGTGAGGTCCAGACGATCAACAACCCGTGTCAAGGTCTGCTCAGCGACGATGATTTCAAACTCGGTGGCAAAGAACTGCCGCGTCATCTGACTCCCCGCCATGGAGGTTCCCATCCTCCCGCCGAACGGATCAAGATCCTGAGTCGAAGGAAGAACCTGCAGAACAGCCACACTTTCATACTTCTTCGGCAGCACATAGGTAACGACCGCTGCCGTCATGAAGATCAGCAGGAAGGTCAACAGGATCACTCCGTAGCGGTTTTTGAGAACCTGCCAGTAATCGAAAGCATGAAGGGACGCTTCACTCGATGTCTTTTCGCGCTCGAAATCAGATTGCATGT
>JAPKDA010000068.1 GCA_028822695.1 Akkermansiaceae bacterium | reverse complement strand
CTCCCCGCATCCCCCTCACTCCTCCGTCCAACTTCTCCCACTCAACTATTCCGCGTTCAGCGTTCTCCCCAAAGCCCCCCGCACCCTTGCCATCCCCGCCCTCCCATGGCCATTCTCCCCCGTGCCCGCCTCCCTTCAGCTCAGCATCGACGGACGGTTTTTCCGCCGTGGGGGGCAACGCGTTTTTTTGAAAACCGTCACCTACGGCCCCTTCCTGAAAGAAACCCCTCTCGACCCCCGGAAGGAGTTCCCCCGCATCGCCGCCGCCGGCTTCAACGCCATCCGCGTCTACGAAACCCCCGACCGCCACCTGCTCGACACCGCTGTAGAGCACGGACTCAGCGTCATCGCCTCCGTCCCCTGGAACTCAACCCGCGATTTTGTCGAAGACGCCTCCATCCTCAGCGGCGCCGAGCTCGCCTACACCGAGTTCCTTGAAACACACCAACACCACCCCGCTCTGGCCGCCATCCTCGTCGCCAACGAAGTCCCCGCCGAACTCGTCCGCTGGATGGGCCCCGGCAAAGTTCGTGCTGCCCTCGAACATCTCATCGCCAGCTGTCGCAGCACCGCCCCGCACCTCCTCTACGCATACGCCAACTACCCCAGCACCGAATACCTCGAACCCCGCAACGCCGACTTCACGGCCTGCAATATCTACCTCGAGGACCCCGTCCCCCTCCACCGCTACCTCCAACGCCTCCAGAACCTCGCCGGCGACCGACCCGTCCTGATCTCCGAGTTCGGCCTCGATACCCAACGCCACCCCGAGTCAGAACAAGCCGACCTGCTCACCACCCAAGTCCAGGAATGCCTCGAAGCCGGCATCGCCGGTACCACCATCTTCGCCTGGTCCGACCAATGGGAAGTCAACGGCAGCGCCGTCGACGACTGGAGCTTCGGCCTCACCCGCCGCGATGGCAACGCCAAGCCCGCCCTCAAACAACTCGCCAACCTTCAAAACAAGGTCCAAAACCACCGCGACTTCCTCTCCCTCGCCGAGCCCCCCTTCTTCTCCGTCGTCATTTGCACCCACGACGGCGCCAGTCGCCTCAAGACCTGCCTCCGCGCCTGCCAGGGCATCGACTACCCAAACTTCGAAGTCCTCGTCGTCGACGACGGCTCCACCGACAACCCCGCCCACGTCGTCAATGGCTTCCCGAACGTCCGCCTCATCCGGCAGGAACACCTCGGCCTCTCCGTCGCCCGAAACCGCGGTGCCGCCGAAGCCAAAGGCGACATCATCGCCTACACCGACGACGACTGTGAACCCGACCGCGACTGGCTCTTCTGGCTGGCCCGAGCCTTCGACGACCCAGCCGTCGGTGCTGCTGGCGGACCAAACCTCCCGCCCGAACCTCAGGGCCTGCAGGAAGCCGTCGTCGCCGCCGGACCCGGTGCACCGTCCCACGTCCTCCTCGACGACACCCGCGCCGAACACCTCCCCGGCTGCAACCTCGCCATCCGTCGCAGCGCCTTCAACCGCATCCGCGGATTCCGCGAACAATTCCGCACCGCCGGTGACGACGTCGACATTTGCTGGCGCCTCATCGACCACAACTGGGAACTCGCCTTTGCCCCCAGCGCCTTCGTCTGGCACCGCCGACGCACCTCCTTCCCCTGCTACATGAAACAACAATTCGGCTACGGACATGCCGAAGCCCTCCTCTACGATTCGCATCCCCATCGGTTCTCCCTCTCCGGCATCCGCTGGGAAGGCGCCATTTACGCCGGTGGCCCGGTTTCCGCCGGTGATGACGACATCATCGACCACGGACCACTCGGCGCCGCCCCCTACCAATCCCTCGCCACCCACGTCCTCCCCCGCCGACCCCTCGCCCACAAATTCGACAAACCTGGCGCCCACTTCCTCCTCCGCGTCGCCGACTGGCTTGCCCCCCGCCTCCGCTCTTTCAACCGCTGGCGAAAGGGAGGTCCGGCACCCATGCTCCGCAAACCCGACGAACCCGAACACATCTACCGCGATGACGTCCGCAATGTCGGAGAACTTTCCTTCGCCGGCACCGGGCACGACTCGCGCCATCGCTTCCTCGACCTCCTCCAAGAGCAAGGCTGGACCCCCCGCCCGGGCACCGAAACCTGGGACCTGGAACTCCGCCCCTTCGCCCTCCTCACCGCCCTCGAAACCCACGGCGGAGGCTACCATGTTCTGCGCCTCCGCATCCTCCACCCCCCCGGCCAACGCACCGAAGTCTCCAATCTCCTCCGCTCCGTCGCCCGCGAAGCGGGACTCTTCACCACGTAACCGAACCGTGGCGTGACCGTCTCGGTCACAGGCCCCTCCACTCTTCCAGCCCCCTCCTTCGGACATGTCCCAACTCCGCACCTCAGACTTCGACTTCGAGCTCCCCCCCGAGCTCATCGCCCGGCACCCCCTCCCCGACCGGCAGGCCTCCCGCATGCTCGTCATCGACCGCGCCGCAGGGACCATCAGCCACCAACAGTTCACCGACCTCCCCGGGCACCTCTGCGACGGCGACCGTCTCGTCCTCAACGACACCCGCGTCCTCCCCGCCCGGTTCTTCTCCAACGACGAACGCACCGAACTCCTCCGACTCGATCACACCGACCCGCTCCAATGGCGCTGCCTCGTCCGCCCTGGCAAACGCATGAAAGTCGGACGCACCATCGAAATCGGCGATAGCACCGGCACCGTCACCGAGATCGACGCCGAAGGAAACCGGCTCATCTCTTGGGACAAACCCGTCGATGAAACCATCCACGGCCGACTCGCCCTCCCTCCCTACATCGATCGTCAACAGGAAGACGCCGACCGCGAACGCTACCAAACCGTCTACGCCAAACAGGACGGCGCCATCGCCGCCCCCACCGCCGGCCTCCACTTCACCCCCGAGCTCCTCGCCGCCCATCCCCACAGCTTCCTCACCCTCCACGTCGGCATCGGCACCTTCCGTCCGGTTTCCGTCGATGACTTCCAGGAACACCGCATGCACGAAGAACACTTCGAGCTCAGCACCCAGGCCGCAGCCGAAATCAACGCCGCCAACCGCGTCATCGCCATCGGCACCACCGTCACCCGCACCCTCGAACACCTCGGCGGCAACGGCGCCCCCCTCGAAGCTGCCGCCGGCAGCACCGACATCTTCATCTACCCGCCCCACGAGTTCAACGTCGTCGACGCCCTCCTCACCAACTTCCACCTCCCCAAGAGCACCCTCCTCATGCTCGTCAGCGCCCTCGCCTCCCGCGAGCTCATCCTCGAAGCCTACCACCAAGCTGTCCGCGAAAAATACCGCTTCTACTCCTACGGCGATTGCATGCTCATCCTCTGATTCTTCTCCCTCCCGTAGCGGATGCACTTCGTGCTTTCGGCGGTTCCAGCCGAGATGAATGAAAAGAGCCCCCGCGACAGGAGCCTCCTCCGCCCAAGCGCCGAAACAACGCAGTTGTCCCGCTCCCCTCTCCCCAATCAGAGAAATCAGCACAATCAGTGGTCAAATTCTCCCAAAGTCGCTCCGAGCTCCCACCCAAAATTCCAGTTGCGTCCCCCCCCTCTCTCCCTAGAGTCCCCCGCGTCAGGGGCTGCGGAGTGGCGGCTTGTGAATCCCGCCAGGACCGAAAGGTAGCAACGGTAACTAGTCCTCCATTGCCGCGGTCTCCTGACACTTTCTTTGCCCTCTGGGCCTCAGAGCATCCGTCCTGTCCTCCCTCCTTGGACTTTCGACCTCGGACCTGCGACCGCCGCAGGCGAAAAAGAGAGATTCACGGGCCGCCCCGATTCCCCCCCGGAACACAGGACAACCCGCTACTCCCTCAATCCCCACCGAAAAGCTCGAGAGCTTTGTCGGGGTTTTTGAGAATCACGCGGCCCTCCCAATTGGGACGACCATGAAAAGCTAGTGGCTCAGGCGACAATCCCGTCACCTCTCCAGAGCGGTGATGGGAGAGCACCGTGGTTGGGTCAAGCCGGTTCCGCTCATTCACGGCTAATTTTGACCCTATTTCTATGCCATCTGTCTCGCGAAACTCGAAATGTAACTGCGCTGATGTCCCCTCGCCGGACGCCCCCACCGTGCCAAGCACCTGCCCACGCGACACCAATCCTCCCTGAGGAACATCAATCCGATGCAACGAGCTGTATACTGATTGGAGGATACGCCCATCAAGCAGTCGATGTGCCACCATGACCACCTTCCCCCAATCTTCCCCCCCTTCACCGGCGAACACCACCAAACCATTGCCCACCGCCCTCACCGGATCCCCAAAATCTGTATCCCCGCCGCCAATCCCGCCAAGCCGTTCACCGAGAAAAACTTGCTCCCCATCCTTCTCCCCAAACTTCGCCTCCTTCATACTCAAAGCCCCCGATTCCGATCCCAACGGAGCATCAAATTGCCGCGCCTCAGGAACCGCAAAGCGCTCATAGGCGTCCATCAATACAAACCGGGGATCAAATTCCGGCACCCGGCCCTTGCTCTCCTCCGTCACCTCCACCGGATATCCCAGCGGCGCATCGGCCTCTTGCCACGACTTCATCGTCTGCAAGGGCGGTAACTGCGGCGGACTGTCCCAGAACAACGCAAACACCAAAAAGACCACCCCCAAAAATACAAATGAGAGTGTCACTAATCGAATCTGGCCTTGGTGCAATGCCATCTCAAAATAGTTCCCAAATGGAGTTACGCGGCAACCCTAGGGTCATTCTTCCACTTTACGGGACCGAACTTAGAAATCGAGGTAGATCTCGGTCCGCCGGTTCGCCCGACGCCCTGCCGGATCATCCTCTCCACTATCAGTCTGATTCGGCCGCCGGGGCTTCGTCTTCCCAAGCCCCCTCGTCTTGATCTGCTCGGGATTCACCCCGCTGCTCACCAGAAATTCCTTCACCGACTTCGCCCGTCCCTCGGAAAGACCACGGTTGTAGTCCTCCGATCCCAATGCATCGGTGTGCCCCGAAATCGTCAGGACCTTCTCCACATCGGTCTGCAACAAGAGCGCCACAATCCCCAACTGCCGCTTCGTGCGATCCGTCAGTTCATTCGTATCAAACTCAAAATAGAGAATCAAGGTGTCCCCTCCCTCCGGATTGCGAATGAGGGGCGTGTAGTAAACATCTCCTCCCGCCACCCGGTCCGCGTAGTCAGCCAACAGCGTGTCGAGATTGATCTCCGTCACCCGCCACGCACTCTTCACGTCATCCCGCTGCACGGAAACCCCGAACTGCGCCGCCTTCGACCCGTCTCCCACTTCCACGTTGGCCAGGAAGGCTGCCGTGGTGTCCCGGTGGAACAGGGCCCTCAACGGCTTCCTGATCTGCAACCGATACCCCGCCTCTTCAAAGATGATGCACAAGCCCGCGATCTTCGCATCCGACACCTGCTCAAGGTCCACGAACGACTTCGCCGTCTCAAAATCCTGCGACAGCGCCGCCTCCAAAAACGAATGGGTAATGCCCAACGCATCCACCATCACTGCCCGCGGAATCGTCGCTCCCGGCTCTACCACCGAAGGCAGGATCAACTTCTCCACCCCCCACTTCCCCCGCAAATCACGCTGCAGGTCGAAATAGATCCGCGAACCAAAGTCATCATCGATGTTCAAGGCCCACCGCGCCCGGCGATTGATCTCGAGCTCCCCGATCTCACTGACCGGCCGCTCCGCCTTCAACTTGAACGGTCCCGCTGCGGCCATCTCCCGTAACCGCGCCAACTGATCCGGAGTCAATGCCCTGCTACCAATCATCTTCGCCGCTTCTGCCACCTCCCCCTTCTCCAAAGTCCGTCCAATCTGCTCCACCAAGGCCTCCGGATCGACCGCGCTCACTCCCACTCCCAGCCTCTTGAGAATCTCCTCCGCACTCTCTTCCTTCACCGTTTCCTTGGGATCCTCTCCCGGCGCATCCGGTATGACAATAGGCCCCGGAATCTTCGGTTCCACCACCTCAGGAGCACCCGACGGATTCCCGGTATCACCAGTCTCCTCCGGCTTCTGCCCCATTCCCTTCACGAGGAGGAACACCACATAGCCGATCGCGACAATAGCCGCGAGGATGAGGGGGAACGCTTTCGATGATCGCGATTCGTAGGATTCGTAGGATTGGTAGGACATGACCGATTCGCCGGAGTGGCTGCTGCATAGGATGCGCTAACCTGAAGTAATACGCAAGTGGCTCATTGCCTTCTATCGCTGCTCCCCGTTGCTCCGGGGCACGGGCGGGAAGGTCACCTTGAATGGACGCGCCCCCCGCTGCCCGATCAACGTCGTCTTCTGCACCGCCGCCGATGCCAACAAGTCCGCATAAAACTGGCCGGACGAGGTGATCCCTACCCCGTTGATACTGAGGATCACGTCATACTTCTGGAGTTTGTTCTGCTCCGCCAAAGACCCCGGAGCCACCCCGATGATCCACACTCCCTGCGCCCCACGGATCCGATCAATCATTTCATAATCCCGCACCTTCAATCCAATAGCCTGCACAATTTCCTGATCACTCGCGCTCCGGCTCTCCGGCTCCACCCGGGCATTGCCCAGTGCCTCGTCCGCATCAACCACCGTCGCCTCCAACTCCAATTTCTCCCCCGCCCTCCACACTCCGATCTTCACTTTCTTCCCCACCTTGGTCCGCTGGCTTCTGTTGAAAAGGTATTCCCGGCTCAGCACTTCTCCCCCGTCATATTCCACGATCACATCCCCCTCCTGCAAGCCCGCCTTCTCCGCCGGCGACTGCGTAACCACTTCCAAGACCACCACCCCCTTCGCCCCCTCGTAATTGAGCACTTGCCGGATTCGCGGGTTGATGTCGTGCGCCTTGATCCCCAGATAGCCCCGGATCGGACGCCCCCGCTCCAGAATCTGCTCGAAAATCTCCTTCACATCGTTCGAGGGAATCGAAAATCCCACCCCGTGAAAACCCCGGTTCTGCGAGTCCGGCGAGTAAATCGCCACATTGATCGCAATGATCTCCCCAAACAGGTTCACCAACGGCCCACCGGAATTACCAGGGTTGATCGCCGCATCGGTCTGAAACAAATCGCGCTGCGTGTCCGAAATCGAACGCTCTTTCGCGGAAATGATCCCCTGCGTGATCGTCTCCCCCAAACCAAAGGGATTACCAATCGCAAACGCCAGCTGCCCCGTCTGCACGAGATCGGAGTCTCCGAAAGCAAGAGGCTCAAACTCCACATCCGGGGCATCAATCCGCAACACCGCAATGTCCAGAATCCGGTCCTTCCCGATCAAATGCGCCGGATAGGTCTTCCCGCTGTGCAAGGTGATCCGGATCCTTCCCTGGTCTTCAATGACGTGGTTGTTCGTCACCACATGCCCTTCCTTCGTCACGATCACCCCCGAACCACTGCCACTCACTTCCCGCTGCCGCTCCCAAACCCGACCGAGCACATCGCGCAAACGCTCCTTCTTCACCCCCGCCGTGTCGATGCTCACCACCGATGGCACCACCGCTTCACTCAGTTTCGCATACTCCTTGTTGAGCCGCACCAACATCTCAACATCATCAATGTCGAGCGGAGGATCATCCGGGAGCGTAAACTCCTCCGGCTTGAACCGTTCCTCCTCACCCTGGTTCCACGGCCAAAGGTCAGAAAGCGTTTCGCCCCCTTGTAACCTGCGCAAAACAAAGACGGCCAAAAAGGCCAACAAAAAAACAAAGAGCAGTATAGAGAAGCGCCGGAATCCGTCGTTCATGGAAAAAAGAGAAAGGGTGAGCGGCAACCATGCCCCCGGAACCATGCCCGGGAAAGCGGAATTTCCCCCGCCTGCATTCGCGGCCTCCAAAGAAGCATCCCCACCGCCTGAGCTTGTTCACAGGAGCGCGGGCTTTCAACCCGCTTCAGCCCTTTTGGACTGCGGCGGCAGAGTGAGTGAGCGAACGTCGACACCGCTTTGGGGGATGACCGTTGCCAGGCCCGCCCCCGTTGCCTCCAACGATCCGCTTCCCGATGCGAGGGCAATCCCCTACCTCCCCGCCAACTCCCAAAACGCCCCTCCCAGAGCCGCCGCCGTATCACTCGCCAGCAGCGACTGCTCCGACTGCCCACCCGTCGCCAACGCCATCTCCGAGGCCCGTCCCGCCAGCCAGGCCCCCGCACAAGCCGCATCCAAGGTCCCGAGCCCCTGCCCGATCAGCGCGGCAAGAAGCCCGGTCAACACATCCCCCTGCCCCCCACTCGCCATCCCCGGCGTCCCCGTGCTGTTGTAATGCAAGGCCGCCTCCCGAGCCGTCACGATGGTCCGCGATCCCTTCAGCAACAAGGTCACCGGAAAAGCCTCCACGAAATGCCGCGCCGTCGCCGACCGATCCAATCCATCCGCCCCGGGAAAGAGCCGATGCATTTCACCTGGATGCGGCGTCACCAGCATCTCCCCCCGCAAATGCTTCTGCGGTCCAGCCTCCGACACCAAATTCAATCCATCCGCATCCAACACCACGGGCTTCGGGAACTCCCGCAACAATTCTAACAGATCCTGCCTCCGCGCCTTGCTCCCCGGCCGCCCCAATCCCGGACCCAAGGCAAGCACATCGAGCTCGTGATCCAAAACATCCGCATACGAATCCACCGCCTTTACCATCAACTCCGGCGGCGGCGATGAAGCGATCACCAGCGGGTAAGCCTTCCGCGTCACAAACAAAGTCACCAAGCCCGCCCCGCCCCGCAATGCACCCAACCCCGTCAACGTCGCCGCACCTAACAATCCCTTCGACCCCGCCACAATCCCCACCCGACCCGCTCCACCCTTGTGCAACTCGAAACTCCGCGGAGGCAACAACGAACGTAAGTCCCCCGGCACGATCAAACGATCCTCCCCCGCTGGCACCGGAAGTTCCTCCAAAATAATCAATTCCAAACGCCCCACATGATTCACCGCACCATCCACCATCAATCCCCGCTTCGGCACCCCGATTGTGAAAGTCACATCCGCCACCACCGCGCCCTCATAAACCTCCCCGGAATCCCCATCCACTCCCGACGGAATGTCCACCGCCGCCACCACCGCCCCGGCCGATTGCCGCAATCCATTCATCTCCTCCGCCAACCCCAACAAAGGCTCCCGCAGAGCCCCGCTCGCCCCAGTCCCCAGCAACCCATCGATCAATACCAGGGGCCGCTGACTCTCCTCTGGCACCAAAACCTCCCCCAACACCCACAGATCTCCCAAGTCCCGCAACTTCCGCCGCGGCAACACCCCCAACTCATGAGGCGCCGAAGCACAACGCACCAAAACTTCCCACCCCGCCTTCCGCAACACCCGCAGCGCCACCAAGGCATCCCCCCCATTGTTCCCCTTCCCCACATACGCCACCACCGTCCCCGGCCTCGGCATCAACTTCACCATCGCCTCCCCCATCCGCCGCCCCGCCTTCTCCATCAACTCCTCCGCCACCACCCCAGCCCGAAACGCCTCCTCCTCCATCTCCCGCATCTCCTGACATGTCACCAAACCCATATCCCAAACAAATCTGTTCTTCAACTCAACGCACCCTCCCACTCCGCCGCGCCAACTGATACTTCGCAATTCCCTCTGCGATCCCCCGGGCCATGTCATCACGATAGCCCGCCTTCTTCATCCGGTTCCGTTCCCGGCGGTTGCTCACAAATCCGCACTCCACCAGGATCGCCGGGTTCTTCGCATTCCGAATCACGTAGTATCTCGCATACTTCACTCCCCGGTTCACACATCGAACGCGCTTCAACATCTCCGCCTGCACATACTGGGCCAGCGGCTTGCTCCGCGAGTTGTTGTAAAACGTCTCCAAGCCACTCACATCGCGCTTCCACGTGTAGTTGTAGTGGACGCTGACAAAAATCGAATTGCTGTGGCTGTTCCCGATGCTCGCCCGCTTCGGCAAGGAGATGAAAACGTCGCTGCGACGGGTCATCACCGTCCGGTAGCCCGACGCCTCCAGGTAGTGCTCCAGGCGCATCGAGGTATCCAGCGCGAGATGCTTCTCGTAGACCTTGCCATAGTGCCCCCCCAAATCTCCGGCACCGTGTCCCGGGTCGATCACCACCGTGCGGAAGGCCCCCGCCTCCAAACCAAGAGTTCCCGCAAGTAATACGCACAGACCCAGCATGGTCCGACATCCCCGGGATTGAGTAAGGGAAACAAATACGCCGATTAGTGAGGTCATCCTAAATGTTTTGGTGCCTTAACAAACGCCGCTGTGAATTGCAAAGGATTTCCTAGTCTCCCAAGGACCGGCGATTGAGTTTTTACCCCATTTCATTTGTAGATTTGGGCAGGACGTTCTGACAAACGGTGAACGCTGGACTGCTGCGCTCTTTCCTGCTCCGGATTGTAGGCGATTGCGCCTCCCGTCCGCACTTCACCATTCGCAAAGGTCACCAGACGTGGATCGCCCACCGCCCCTCGCTTGAAAAGATCCCGCTTCATCAGTGCCCCCTCCGGACTAATCTGCGCATGCGCCCAAACCTCCGGAGTATTCATAAAGAGAACGTGGAGGTCGTTGGCTCCGTCCACCGTGTAACTCGGCTTGCGAAAATTGATCATCTCGCCGAGCGAAAAGGTGCGGAGAATGCGGCCCGTCTTGCCATCCTCAACCTCCGCATACAGATAGCTCTTGCCCGAATTACTGAAGGACATGACACGATAGTCCCGGGTCGAGTTCTCGCCTGGAACACCTATTTTCTGGGTGTATAGCACTCGGGCCTTCGTCACGTTGAAGTGAATCCGGTTCGACGTGTAGATCTTCAACTCGTTGCCGGGAATCCGCACCGTCGCGTATCCACCGTAACGTCCGGGATTCGACACCCGGTACGCCTCCCCCATGCTCACCGTGCGAGACACCGAACGACCCGCCGGCACATTGACCGCCTTGAAACTCGTGATGGGACGCAAAGAGGTCAAGGGCACCCCCCGCTGATCCTTCAGCAAGAAATCCAACCACCCATGCCGACTGTCACCGTGCAAAAAGATGTCGCGCCCGGCGCGGTTCGTAATCGTGATCGTCACTGCGACCGGCTCATTCGCGACATAGTCGCGCTTGCTCATTTGGGCAATCACTTCGATCTGGGCCGAGAGATGTGACGCCGCAGCGAGACATCCCAGACAGACCAAAACCAATGCACTCCGTAGGTGTAGGGTCATCATTCCGGCAGGTTGGGGAAGCTCATCGAAGGCCAAATATCCCCCCGCCGCAAGGGAAAGAAGCCGCCCCGAAAAATTCGGCCAGTTGTTCACCAACCAGAAACACCCAAGAAAACAGGACTTTACGGTGCCGTGTCCCGCACCACCCGAATCCCCAGATCAGCCCGCCGGGCCTCCCTGTCAGCATGCCATAGGCGTGCCAGCGACCCATTCTTCGGCTGCAAATACGAGGCCCCACAGGATACCGGCCCTTTCTGATTCATCGGGAAAGCCGGGTTCAGAGCCGAGTCGCTGATCCACTCGGTCGCGTTCCCAGCCAGCCCCATCACGCCACCGAGCGTCCGATCCACTTCGGAAAAATCCACCGCCCCCCAGCCAGAACCCTCCGGCGTCGCTCCCTCCGCAGCCGCAAACCACTCCGCTTGAGTCGGCAAACGACCACCCCGCCAATTCGCATAGGCGAAGGCATCCCACCAATCCACATTCACCACCGGGCAATTCTGCCCAACCACCAATCCCTCCCACTTCCCGCCATCTTCGATCGCCGCCTGCAAGGCCTCCCAGTCAGCCGGCACGTGCCCTTCTTTCCCCTCCGGTTGCAACTCGTGATTATAGGCATGCCGCTGATCCTCGGCGATCACCTCCAACGCTTTTAGAAACGCCCCATACTCCGCCACCGTCACTTCGTGTGCATCGATCCAAAACGACGGCAATAACTGAGCCTCTCCATCCGCCCCAAAGACCTTCCCCCCCGTGATCTCCACCATTTGACCTAGTGGTCGCGCCACCGAAGATCCGCGCCCACCCAAAAAATAGGCCCCGCCCACCGCCGCGATCGCCAACAAAATGATCAGCCCCGCCAACACCATCACCCTTGGCGACAACCCGCGACTCTCCTCCACCAAGGCCGGAGCAGTCCTCCATCCCTCTCGTGAACTATCCGCCAAATCATGAGCCAGCTTCCCGGCCGTGTGGGCCACGCTGGGCCAGTTCGGAGGATCCTCCCCAGTCAGCAGCTCCAAGAGTCTCCACGTCCGCGTCGCCCCCGGCTGCCCCTCCGCGACCAACTTGCCGAGCAGCGTCGAAATCATCTCCCGGTCCCGACGACGAGCCGACACATTGACCGATCCCGCCACCACCATGTTGTCCATGCGCAACACATCCGGCTCTTCAAAGTAGAGATCCCGCGGCTGCAACCCCTCCGTCCGGACGTGGTGCTCCGAGAGATAAGCACAGGCCTCCCCCAGCCGCACCAAAAGCTGCAACACCTGTCGCGGCTCCAAGCACTCCTCCGCCTCCACCAACTCCGCCAAGGAACGCCCCGGCGGCTTCTCCCGCACAAAAAATACCGCATCCTCACCGCGAACCGCTTCGTAAACCGAGGCAATCACCGGATAATCCAACTCCGCCTTCGCCCGGACGTCCCTCAAGAACGCCTCCACCGCCCCCTCATCGCCCAACTGCTCCGGCTTCACCCGCTCCAACAGCACTTTCCGCCGCACCGAAATCTGATCCGCCTCGTAAGTGATCGTCCGCGACCCCTCCGCCACGATCCGTCCGAGCTGGTAATCTCCAAGCTGTCTGGTCGCGTCAGTCGTCTCAGGCATGATCAATCGTCAAGACCACCAGAAATAGCGGATTTCACGCCCAAGGCAACGGCAGAGTCTCGACCAATATGGAGGGCGGGTTTTAGATTTGAAA
>JAPKDA010000067.1 GCA_028822695.1 Akkermansiaceae bacterium | reverse complement strand
TTAGCAGGCTTACGCTTGGCAGCCTTCTTTTTAGCAGCCTTCTTTTTAGCAGGCTTCTTTTTAGCAGCTTTTTTCTTAGCAGCTTTTTTCTTAGCAGGCTTCCGCTTAGCTGCCTTTTTCTTGGCAGCTTTTTTCTTAGCTGGCTTACGCTTGGCCGCCTTTTTCTTGGCGGGCTTGCGTTTGACAGCCTTCTTTTTAGCGGGCTTACGTTTTGCAGCCTTCTTGGCGGGCTTGCGTTTTGCAGCGGCTTTTTTGGCCGGTTTGCGTTTCGCAGCCTTCCGAGCAGGTGCCTTCTTCTTGGTCTTCTTCTTTGCAGCCATGGCTTTATGTTTTTTTAGTTCGCCTTCAATGGCGGACTTCTCTTCTGGAGTTAGAACCCCTGACGAGAGCAGTAGGAGAATAGCGTTACCAACGCTGCCTCCGAAAGCGTTTTGCACAAAATCTTTTGCAAGCGGTGCAACTATACTTTCTTGACTTTTTGTAGGTCCGTAGACGTAGGCACGTCCACTTCGCTGTGATTTCACCAATCCTTTTCGTTCCAAACTCTGCATGACAGAGAGGATGGTTGTGTAGGCGCGCTCTTTGCGGTCCGGCATCGAATCAAGTGCCGTGGCGACGGTTGTCGGTCCTTCAGAGTAGAGGACCGAGAGAGCTTGGAGCTCTAAATCGGATGGGAGTGTGAAGCTTGCCATGAGCGATTCGCGAATACGCTAAAGCAAGTTAAGAGGCAAAGAGCCATGCAAATCAAGATTAAACTTACCTAAGTGCCTGTTCAACTATCGATGCGCACACCTCGATTGCATCTAACAGATCGAACAATGAGCGATGGCCAATACGTTCGTGTGAAATTCGTGCGCGGTGATGTTGGCACGAATGAGCTTACGGATTGGGTGCTTCGATGGGTGGGGAAGGGGCAGGTGCGACCTCGGGGCGAATGATCTTCGGAGACGCTATTTTAAGTTGTTTCCAGAGATCTCCCTCTTTGGGATGTCCGTTGAAGAGGACGCGACCGTCTTTGTGAATAAGTGCGAAGGTGGGCACGTTTGCGAGGCGTAATTCGCGGGCCAATGGTTGATCGGGGTTGTCGTTGACCCACTGACAGGCGGTCTGCTCTTTGACCGAAGCGAGGAATTCTGCTGCGTCAGGAGCTGCGTCAGGAGCGGATTCGGCGAAGACGGAGACAACGGCGATGCCGTTTTTGGCAAGTTCGTTGGAGGTGGCGATGAAGTCGCCGAGGAAGGCGGCGCACTCCTCGCTCCAGGGCGACCAGAAGTGCAAGAGGACGTAGTCGGCCCCACCGCTGACTTCTGCGAGGGTGAGAGCCTTGTTGTCTTCCTGGGTAGTGAGGCGGAGTTGGAAATCGATCTTCAGATTGGCCATGGCCTCTTGGAGGCGGAGGCGTTCGATGTGAGGGGCAAATGCGGTGGCCTGGTTGGGGCTGAGCCAAAATGCTTCCTTGATGTGCTTTTTGAAGCTCTCGTGGTCGTCGATTTCGAGGGCAGTGAGGGCGTGTGCGTATTCGATGATGGCGAGGAATTCCTCTTTCACCGTGAAGATGGCGGATTCGGCGACTTTGAAGTTCGGGGCAAATGTTTCCAATTCGGGGGCGATTGCGCCGATGGCGGCGTTATTTCCCTGGTCGACCAAGTAGACAAAGCGTGCTTCTAGGATGGCTTGTTCGCTGACGCCACTCGCGCGAGCGGTCTTGATGGTCGCTTCGAGTGCAGGGAGGCCTTGCGCTTCGAAGAGGGCTTGCAACAGCTCTTCTTTGGTCGGCTTTACGGGCTCTTCCACTGTGGCGGCAGGTTCCTGTCCGCTGGCGGAGCAGAGAATAGCCGCTGATATGAAGAGGGCGAGTGGGCCGGAGGTGTTCATGGTTCCCGCGATCAGTTGCGGGGAATCTGGAGAGTGCGACCCAGGACGATGGTGTCTCCGGTCATGCCATTGGCGGCACGGATGGCTTCGGCGGTGGTGCCATACTGGCGGCTGAGTCCCGAGAGGGTGTCACCCTTGACGACGACATGTGGAGTGCCACCGGCGGCTGGTCCGGGGATGGTGGGGAATCCGCTGCGTACGGCGGGGGGTGCGTAGGGATTACCATTGGCGTGTGCGTTTACGCCGGGAAGAGGTTGGTAGGGAGCGGCGGGGGTTTGGGGGGTGTAGGTTCCGACGTCTGAGAGACCTTGACCTGGGACTCCGTAGGGATTGGCAGCAGGTGCACCGTAAGGGTCGCCTGCACCGCCGAACTGGCCTTGTCCTGCGGCCTCAGCTTCCTTCTGCTTTTTGTACTCGGCGTATTCCGGGTCGAGGGTGGTGCAGGAGGTCAGCGCGATGGCTGTGACGGAGAGAAGGATTGCGGTGGTTTTCATGTGCGGAGTTTGGGACAGTGGTTTCGGAATTGGAACCGAAATTTCTCGGAGCCTTCCGTGGAGTGTAACGGAGCCAGGGGGGCGAGTTATTCAAATTTGGAACCGGAAAAACTGATTAGCGGTGGATTCGGTGTGATTTGCGAAGTCGGCGAGGCTTTCATTTCTTGCTGTGGCGATGGCTTCCGCGGTGTGGCGGACGAAGGCTGGCTCGCAGCGTTTGCCGCGGTGGGGGACGGGGGAGAGGTAGGGGCTGTCGGTTTCAACCATGAGGCTCCCCGCCGGGCACTGAACGGCTGCATCCAGCACAGCTTCAGCCTTTTTGAAGGTGGCGATGCCGGTGAAGGACACGAGTCCACCAAGGTCGAGCACCCGCTGCGCTTGCGAAAACGGTCCCGGAAAACAATGGAAGACCGCTTGGACTTTCGTCGAAAATTCTTCGTAGATCGCCAAAGCGTCCGTGAAGGATCGATCGCCACTGCGATCTCGCGTGTGAATAACAATGTTGAGATTTAATTCTGCGGCGAGACTATAGTGAATGCGTAAATATTCGCGCTGGCGTTGGTGATAGTCTTCATCGCTCCAGCCGTCCGGGGCGGGGTGGAAGTAATCGAGACCGGTTTCGCCGATCGCGACGACTTTCGGATGCTGCGCAAACTCGCGGAGTGCCGGGAGAAAGTCTTCGGGGGTTTCGTGGACGTCGCAGGGGTGAATGCCAACACAGGCGAAGATCTGGTCGAAGCGCTCCGCGATGGCGAGATTGGTGGGGATGTCAGACAGATTGGTGGCGATGGTGACGAGGCGATGGATATCTGCTTCACCCGCTCGCGCGACGAGCTCGTCGAGTTCCTCGGTGGGAAATTTGTGGGATCCGAGGTGGCAGTGGGTGTCGGTGAGCATTTTGGGGAATGCGGAAGTGGGAATGGAAGGGGGGCTTACTCTTGGAGGATGGTTTTGCCTTTGTAGAGGCAGGCGTAGGGGATGAAGAGGACGGCAGTGCCGAGCATGAGCCAGGTGAAGAACCAGAAGTAAGAGGAGCCTTCGAGTTTGGTTTGGCCACCAGCGAAGTATTCAGGGCTGAGAAGGCCCGTGTTTCCATCGGCTTTCTTGGCTTTGGTGATGCCTAGTTGTTCTTTCCGTTTTGCGAGCCATGATTCCGGGTCTTCTTCGTTTTCAGCATCCGTGTAGGTGATCATCATTCCTAGATCCCATTCGGTTTTGCGTTTTTGGTCCGGTCCGTCACTGGTGATTCTGGCGGTGCCTGAATTGAGGAGGGCATAATGGAGTGGGTTCCCCCATGGATCGCGAATGCTGTTGATGATGGCTTGGCCGGTTTCTAGGTCGGGGAGCAGGTCGGATTTTTCCACTGCGGCTGATTGGATGGATTCGAATGCCTGCTGGAGCTGTGCTTGGACACTGGACTCGATGATGTCTCCCTCTTCATTGAGTTGAAGATCATCCGCAGTGCCGAGTGTGCCATCGTGGCCGGGATGCGCTTCGGCGGTGACCTCGATACTTGGGATCTGAATGAAGTGGTTGACCCGTGCTGTGAAGAAGTTGCCGAAGGCTACCGAAAAGAGGAAGAAGGACATGATCATCGACTTCATGCGTTTTGGTGCCTGGGTGTAGGCAAACTCCAGTCCGACGATGGAGACCATGACTTCTGCTGCCGTGAGAAGGGCGTAGGCGAGCACTTGCCAGATAATCGAAGGGCGCTCTCCGTTCTCGATCCATGTTTGGATCAAGGAAGTGAGAGAAAAGGCCGCCGTCATCAGGAAGAGGCCGATGCTAATTTTGCGGAGAGGAGTGAGATTCCAGACGCGGCTGATGCGAGGGTAGAGGATGAAGGTGAAGATTGGAATGAAGGTGAGGACGAAGAGGGAATTGATGGATTGGATTTGCGAGGGGAGCCACTCCTGTCCGAAGAGGTTGCGGTCCATGTCCAGTGCTTGAAAAATCCATGACGATCCAGTTTGGTCGAAGAGGGACCAGAACATGGCGATGAAGAGAAACAAGAGGATCAGTTTTACCAGCGATCGGAGCCCATGGGGGCTGAACGTTTCGCGGACGAATGCCATTCCCCCGGCAGGGACATGGACGAAGCGCTTTCGGCCGAGCCAAAAGACAAAGGTGGCTAATGCCATGAGCACTCCGGGGATGCCGAAGGCGAGGTGCGGGCCGTACCACTTCAGGAGCCAAGGGGTGAGGAGCATCGAGATGAAGGCTCCGAGATTGATGGAAAAGTAGAAGATGTTGAAGATGCGGGGAAGGTGATGGCTGTTTGATTTGCCGAATTGGTCTCCAACGTGGGCAGAGACGCAGGGCTTGATGCCGCCCGCGCCGAGTGAGATGAGGGCGAGGCCCGCGAACAACAGCCACTTGGCGTCACCAACTTCGCCCATGAAGGCCAGGGTGGCGTGTCCCATGCAGTAGACGATGGAAAGCCACACGATGATGCGGTATTTTCCGAAGAAGGCGTCTGCCAAGAGGGCTCCCAGAAACGGGGTGGCGTAGACGAAGGTGTTGAAATAGTGAACCTTCTCGTTGGCAGCGGCTTCGGTCATGGCAGTGCCTGCTTCCGGTCCCATGAGGTGCAGGTATTGCACCATGAAGATTGCGAGGATTCCCTTCATCCCGTAGAAGGAGAACCGCTCGGCGGCTTCGTTGCCAATGATGTGGGGAATGCCGGTGGGCATTCCGGTGTTGTCGGGGTCGGGAGAGGTGCGGTGGGTCATGGGGTTGGAGCGGTATAGGAGGATCTTGGTGAGATGAGAAGGAGGGAATGAGGAGCGCGGGTTTGTAGATTGGTTGTGGGTTGGAAATTCGTGGACCGTAACCCGACGTTTTCGTTGGGGCCCATTTTGGGTTTCAGCACCAGTTGTGCCGAACACTCCTGGTTGCAAACCCGCGCTCCTTTTACCACTTCACCGCTGCGGCGGCCCAGGTGAGGCCGGCACCGAAGGCGACGAGGATGATGTGGTCGCCGCGCTCAAACTTCTTTTCGCGGTGGGCTTCGTCGAGGGCGATGGCGATGGCGGCAGCGGAAGTATTGCCGTATTTGTGGAGATTGACGAAGACGCGGTCGTTGGGGACGGCGAGGCGGTCGGCGATGGCATCGATGATGCGCAGGTTGGCCTGGTGGGGGATGACGAGTTTGATGTCCTCGGGTTTCAGTCCGGCGCGTTCGATGACGAGGTTGGCCGAATCGCGCATGCGGGTGACGGCGTGTTTGAAGACTTCCTTGCCGAGCATGGCGAGGGTGGCGAGGCGCTGGCCGGCATTCTCGGTGGTGGTCGGGCAGGCGGAGCCGCCGCCGGGGATATTGAGAAGGTGGGTTTGCCTGCCGTCGGTGCCGATGTCGGTGGCGATGATGCTGCCTTCGCCTTCCTCGGCGGCGCGAAGGACTGCGGCGCCGGCGCCATCACCGAAGAGGACGCAGGTGGTGCGGTCTTCCCAGTTGATGAAGGAACTGAGTTTTTCGGCGCCAATGATGAGGGCATTCTTGAACGCGCCATCGGAGATGAGGCGGCTGGAAATTTTCATCGCGTAGAGGAATCCCGAGCAGGCTGCGGAGATGTCGAAGGCAACGGCGTTGAAGGCTCCGAGGTTTTGCTGCACGTAGCAGGCGGTGGCGGGAGTGAGGGTGTCGGGAGTGATTGTGGCGACGATGATCAGGTCGAGATCTTCGGGGGCGATGCCCGCTTGTTCCAAGGCGCGTTCGGCGGCCTTGGTGGCCATGTGGGAGGTATGCTCTCCCTCGGCGGCCATGTGGCGGGCCTTGATGCCGGTTCGCGTGGTGATCCACTCATCGGTGGTGTCCACCAACGACTCGAGGTCCTTGTTGGTGACGACCTTTTCCGGGAGGTAACTTCCGGTTCCGGCGATCGTGACAGGCAAGTTCGACTCGGTCCCGCTCATTGAGTGGAGTGAAGGCGAGAGCGGGCCGACGGGCAAGCAGCAATGTGGGGGAAGGGGAGGGGGTAGGCATCGGTGGAACGGAAGGGAGGTTCCCCTTTTGGAGTGCGGTGGCAGAACCCCGGGAGGGGTGGCGACACCGCTTTGTGGGAAGCGGGGGTGGGAGGATGAGCGGTGGTGCCGCGCGAAAGCGGTGTCGACGTTTGTTGCTCACTCTGCCACCGCAGTCCAAAAGGGGGAGTTCTGCCCAGAGGGGGGAAGCCTGCCTTCGGGGAGGTTTTGGTCATGACCGGGGACGGTCAGGCCACGGTTGCGCTAGGCGAGGGCGGCGAGTGCTTCCTCGATGTGAGGATTGACGCGGTGCTCGATGGCTTCCGAGGCGACGCGGATGGCGTTGTTGATGGCGAGGGCGGAGGAGGATCCGTGGGCGATGATGCAGACTCCGTTGACGCCAAGGAGGGGGCTGCCGCCGTAGGATTCGTAGTTGGTGCGGTCTTTGACGGCCTTGAAGGCGCCTTGGCCGAGAGCGGCGCCCATGAGGCGGAGGGGGCTGCGTTTGAACTCGATCTTTAGCCAAGTGGCCATGGCCCTGGCGGTGGCTTCGCAGCTCTTGAGGACGATGTTTCCGGTGAAGCCGTCGCAGAGGCAGACGTCGAGTTTGGACTGAAAGAGGTCGTGACCTTCCACGTTGCCGAGGAATTCGAAGGGGGCTTTGCCTGAATCGGCGAGTTCCTTGAGGAGGCAGAAGGTTTCCTTGGTGAAGGAGGTGCCTTTTTCGTCCTCTTCGCCGTTGGACATGAGGCCGACGGAGGGGGAGGCGACGCGAAGGACGTGTTTGGCGTAGACCGAGCCCATGACGGCGTAGCCGATGAGGTGGCTGGGTTTCGCTTCTGGGTTGGCGCCGGCGTCGAGGATGTTGCAGATGCCGAATTCGTTGGGGAGGGGGGAGGCGATGCCGGCGCGTTCGACGCCTTTGAGAAGGCGAAGTTTGAGGGTGGCGGCGGCAACAGCGGCTCCGGTATTGCCGGCACTGATGACCGCATCGGCTTCGCCGGATTTGACGAGATCGGTGGCGACGGAGACGGAAGAGTTCTTTTTCGAGCGCAGCGCCTTCAGGGCCGACTCGTGCATGGCGATGACCTCGGTGGCGTGCACGATCTGAACTCGCCGGTCGTTGAGGCCATGCTTTTCGCATTCGGCCTTGATGATCTTCTCGTCGCCGACGAGAAAAAGTTTCTCGATGTTGGTCTGCCGGGCGAGGGCGTCCTTCGAACCGCGGATGACGACATCGGGGGCATTGTCCCCGCCCATGGCATCCAGCGCGATCTTCATGGAATAATGGTGGCTACCGGATGGGGGAATACAAGAACGGCGGCAGAAAGAATCCACCGCCGGAAATTGTTGATCCGCAAAGGGAACTTAGACCACGTCTACATCGAGAACCTGCCGCTCACGGTAGGTGCCACAAGAAGGGCATGCGATGTGGGACGGGACGGTGCTGCCACACTCGGGGCAAGACTTGAGCTGAGGCTTAGACCAGCGGTTTGCACCGCGGCGCATGCGCTGCTTTGATTTGGACGTTCTGCGTTTTGGCGCTGCCATGATTCTGGGACGTTAAGATTCTTTGTCGGGCTCCTCAAGGGCGTCTAGAGCGCCCCATCGGCTGTCTCCTTGCGGAGTGGGCGGACTCTCTACATCACCTTCGGAGCGATTGTCCACCGCTAAATACTGGGGATCGATTTCGCAGGGGATGGGGTCGTCCCCTTCGTCGCAGCGGGGGTAGGAGGGGAATTCCAGCAAAAGCTCCTCTCTAAGCTCATCAGAGGGGTCAACTTCCGAAGATCCGTTGATTTCCAAGGAAAGTGCAGCATTTTCGAGGGTGATCGTTTTTTTGAAGCGGACGAGGGTCCGGGCGCAGGTGAATTCGAAGGCCGCTTCGAGGGATCCCATGATGAGGAGCTCGTTTTCGAACTGCTGGGCTCGGATTTGGAAGGTGAGGGGGCTGAGGGCGCGGACGTCCTTTCCGCTGAGTTCGAAGAGCTCAACGGGAAGTTCCCCGGCGAAGTTCTGACCCTCATCGGGAAGTTCGGCGAGATTGATGACGAGGCGGTCCACGGCCAAAGAATTAACCGAGGGAGGGAAATCGCACAAAGGATTTGCTCTTTTTTTTCTGTGGATAGTCTGGGGGCCGAGATGGAGCAGATCCCACCGCATGTATTATTGGGCGCCTACACCGAGGGCGCCTTTCCGATGGCGGAAGAGGGGGAGGTCCTGTGGTTCTCTCCCTTGATGCGGGGGATGATTCCGCTTGATGAGAATTTTCACGTTCCTCATGGCCTGGAGCGGAGGTTGAGGAACAACCCGTTTGAGATCCGGATCGATACGGCGTTCCGGCAGGTGATGGAGAATTGTGGGCAGCGCGAGGAGACGTGGATCGATCCGGTGATCATCGATAGCTACTGCGAACTACACGATCTTGGCTTTGCGCATTCGGTGGAGTGTTGGGACGAGGAGGGATTGCAGGGTGGATTATACGGGGTGTCTTTGGGGAAGGCGTTTTTTGGAGAGTCGATGTTCAGCAAGAAGACCGATGCCAGCAAAGTTGCGCTGGTGCATTTGGTGGAGTGGCTGCGGAGGCGCGGCGTGATCTTGTTGGACACGCAGTGGATGACGGATCACCTGCGGCAGTTTGGTGGGGTGGAGATTCCGCGGGAGGAATATCTCAAGCTTCTGGATGAAGCGCTGCAAGAGATGGGAGAATCTGATCAGGAGAGCTGACCACGGGAGATCCGGTTTTTTCGAGGGCGGGTCGATCGTGGTAGCCCCAGTCGACGAGGAGAGGTTGCATGCCGGCGTTGATGGCGGTGTCGTGATCGACGGTGGAGTCGCCGATGAAGGCGATGTCTGCGTGGGGGACGTGGAGAGCAGTGGCGATCTCGAGTGCTCCGGCAGGATCGGGTTTGCGGGGGGCGTCGGTTTTGTGACCGAGGACGGAGACGAAGGGGATGTCGGGGAAGAGGGCTGCGACGATGTCGACGGTGAAGTCGTGCGGTTTGTTGGAGAAGACTGCGAGGGGGGTATGGTCGTGAACGAGGGTTTTGAGGAGGTCGTCGATGCCAGGGAAGGGGTGGGTGCCGTCTTGCCAGCATGTGTTGTAGTCGGCGAAGAAGCGGGCTTCGAGTTGGTCGACGAGGGCGTCTTCCACATCAGGTGCACCGCGGCGGCAGAGCATCCAGGAGCCGTTGCCGATGAAGTTGCGGACGGCGGACTCCGGATGGGTGGGGAGGTCGTGAGCGGCGAGGGCACGGTTTAGCGCGGTGGCGATGCCGGGGAGGGATTCGACGAGGGTGCCGTCGAGGTCGAAGATGAAGGCGTGGGGCACGCGGGAGGCTAGGGTGGGTGTGGGGGGGCGACGATGTTAAAGGGGGGAGTGCTTGGCAGGGACTTGCCTCTCCCGGGGAAGGGGGCTCAGCACACGGAGTGTGCTGGCTACTAGTAAAGCAGGGCGAGGAGTTGCTCGTCGGAGAAGAGGCTTGGGTCGGCGGCGGCGGCGATGAGGAGCTCTTGGTCGAGTTCTTCATCGAGGGAGGCCAGAGCGGGTTCGACGGCCGGGGCCGGGTCTTCGTTGGCGAGGCCCGTTGGGCTCTCGTTGTTGACAGAGATGAGGATGACGACTGCCGCTGCGGCAGCGATGCTGCTGGCGATGAGCGGCTTGGAAGTGAGGAGGCGTTTCCACCAAGGCGCGGAGTAGTCCCCGAGGACGCGGATTTCGCGCATGACGTTGCGCGAGAAGAGGGGGCTGGCCTCGGGGGGCTGGGCCCGGTCCACGAGATCCCACACGGGGTCGCAGTCCAGATCTTGGTCGTTGGTGCTCATTGACGTTGGGGATTTGCCAGATTTGGGAGTGTCCGGGAAGCTGATTCCTGACCTCTCCGTGCGATGAAACCCCCGAGCTTACAGAAAGTTTCTTTAAATATGGTCTTATTTTCGGGCCTATTTGCCACGTTTTGGGCCCCAAAGGGCGAGGTGAAGGCGCTGGGAGAAGCGATAGCCCTGATCCCGGCAGAGATCGACCAGCCAAGCGGTGCGAAGGGCGAGGTCCTCGGGGGAGCGGCCTTCGGGCATGAGGAAGATACGATCGGGGTCGAGGGCGAGGCGGGATTGGAGGTCTTGGATTTCGGCGAGGTCCTCGGGGGCGCTGACGACGAATTTGAACCAGGCTTTGGGGGAGCTGGCGAAGAAGGTGAGAGCGTCCTCCTTCAGGCGGAGCTTCTGGTCGTTGCCGGAGTTGGCGAGCTTGGGGGAGACGTTGTATTGGGTGATGAGGGCGTCGAGTTCGGACGAGGGGGTGAGCGTGCCGTTGGTTTCAACCTCGGCGGTCCAGGTGTCGTTGTCGTTGTTCAGGATCGTGAGGATTTCCACGAAATCGGCATCATGGAGCAATGGCTCGCCGCCGGTGAGGACGAGGTGGTGGCAAGGGAAGCTGCGGACCGTTTCCGCGACGTCGGAGGGGGAGAGGTCGATGATTTGATCCTCTTTGCGAAACTTGGCGTAGCCGGGTTCGCGATCGCGGTCGTGGGTCCAGGGGGTGCCTTCCCAGTTCCAAGTGTAGTCGGTGTCGCACCACTGGCAGTGGAGGTTGCACAGCGAGGAGCGGATGAAGATGGCGGGTTTACCCGTGGAGAGGCCTTCGCCCTGCAGAGTGTGGAAGATCTCGGGCGTGCCGTCGGGCAGGCGGGCAAGTTTCATGGAGGTGACGACTACTTGTAGTCCTTGGCGAGTTCCTCGCGAACCTTGATGAGGAGGTCGCGGGTGGCGATGATGCCGTCGGGCTCGGAGAGGGCCTTGCCTTCATACTCCACCCCGACGTAGCCGCGGTAGCCGGCATCGAGGACGATCTTCATGGCCTTGCGGAAGTCGGTCCTGGTCTCGTTGCCTTCTTTGTCGAAGTCGTGACTTTTAGCACTCACTCCTTTCGCGAAAGGCATGGTCTCCTTGATGCCGAGGTAGCGGTCGTAGCTGTGGAAGTTTCCGAAGTCGGGAAGGGCGCCGCAGTTGTTCATGCCGACTTCCTTGAGGACACCGGCGAGCCACTTGCCATTGGAGGAAAGGCCTCCGTGGTTCTCGACGATGACGTTGATGCCGTGGGCCTTCGCGAACTTCGAGAGAGCGGCGAGTCCGCGGACGGTGTTGGTGGCTTTGGCGGCGTCGGTGTCGCCTTCGCCGTGGGCATTGACGCGGATCGAGTGGCAGCCGAGGAACTTTGCGGCTTCGACCCACTTCTTGTGGTTGTCGACGACCTTCTGCCGTTCTTTGGCGCTTGCGAGCCCGATGCGGCCTTCGCCGTCGACCATGATGAGGACGCTGGAGACGTTCAAATCGTCGCATCGAGTTTTGAGATCAGAAAGGTAGGCGGTGTCCTTGGCCTTGTCCTTGAAGAACCGATTCACGTATTCGACTGCGGTGATGCCGTAACGCTCTTTGGTGACTTGCGGGAAGTCGAGGTTGGTCATCTTGCCGCCGTTGAGGGCGCGGTGGAGGGACCACTCGGCGAGGGAGATGTCGAAGAGGGGTTTGGTTTTGACCGGGTCGGCAAAGAGGGGTGGCGCGAGGGTCAGGCCAGCCGCGGTGGCGCTGTGTCGCAGGAATTTTCGTCGGTTCATGGGGGGGAGATACTTGGAGTTTCGGGGGAGGGATGCAAGGGGGAAGGTTTGCGGGGTGCGGAATCTGTGCTAGGAGGGTGGGAGATGAGTATTGTCACCAAGACCGGCGATGACGGCGAAACCTCGCTGTTGTTTGGGAAGCGCGTTGCGAAGACGGATCCACGGATTGAGGCCGTGGGGGCGCTCGATGAGCTCAATGCGGTGCTAGGGGTGGTGAGGGCGAGCGGGGGGTCGGCGGAATGTGTCAGACTGATCGATCGATTGCAGGAGCGCTTGGTGGGCTTGATGGGGGAGGTGGGGATTTTGCCGGAGGACTCGGAGCGGTATGCGGAGAAGGGGTATCCGGTGCTGGATGCGAGTCACGTGGAAGAGGTGGAGGTGGCGGCGAAGGGGTTGGAGGCGAAGGGGTTGAACTTCAGTGGCTGGGCGCGTCCGGGAGCGGCGGGAAGTTTGGTGGCGGCGCACTTGGATGTGGCGCGGACGATTTGTCGAAGAGCGGAGCGGCGGGTGTTGGAGTTGGGGGATGGGGTGGAGAGTGATTACGTGACGGTGTTTTTGAATCGGGTGTCGGATATGCTGTGGTTGTTGGCGCGGGATGCGGAGGGCACGTAAAGAGCCAGGAGGGGCGTTTTCCAGGGCGCCCTCGGAGATTAGTCTCACTCTAAGAGCCAAGGGGCCTGGTAGAGGATGGCGGGTGAGCTCTATGAGGTGTGCTTGCCAATGTAACGAACGACGTTACCGAAATGATCCTTGTCGCGAATCAAGCGGTCGAAGTAGTCCTTCTGCCAAAGAGGGCCGTCGCGGCCGAGTTCGCCATTGATTTGGCGGGATGTGAAGGACTTCCAGGACGCGACGACTTTTGCGAGATCTTCGTTTACTGACAGAGAAACAAGAATGTGGACATGGTTGGGCATGATAACGCTGCTGTGGATGAGGTAGCGTTTGCCGTCGAAGTGGTGGAGGGCATC
>JAPKDA010000066.1 GCA_028822695.1 Akkermansiaceae bacterium | reverse complement strand
TGTGGTGCTCACTCTCGTGACCGAGGAACAGCACGCGGATCGCGCCCGCTTTCGGCTCGGGATTGACTTTGGGCGCGGCAAAAACAGCCAGCGTGACAAAGACGGCGACAGCGGCGGCCAGTGGGATGGATAGAGTCCTGATTTTCATAGAATGTTTCTTAGTCTAGGTGATGGAATTGATGATTATGAGAATTTGCCATTGCCGATCGTTGCAGCAACTTCCCCGGACGGCCGAACCCGACCTCCGAAGCCTCCGTTTCCTCCAGAAAACCGCTCCGAATCAGAGAGACGACCGCCTTCGAGACCGTCGGTGCGCTCATCCCGCTGCCCCGGGGCAATCACGGCGCGCGAGGCAGTTCCATTCCGCTGCACGAACTCCAGGATACGGCGTTCGTTGATGCTTGAAAGCGGCTCAGATGCCACCGGGGAATCGGACATTGGCACACTCATAAGCCCCGCTTACTAAACGTCAATTGGAAAATGCAGGTTAGAATTCATCTGAAAAGAGGGTCGCAATCGACTCGTAGTAATCCTCGATGCTGAAGTGGTATGCCATCTCCCTATTTGCCAATCTTTGCGGAGTCTCCTTCGCGGCTGCCGACGAGCCGGCCCCTCCGACCGCCGAGCAACTTGAGTTTTTCGAGAACAAAGTGCGACCCTTGCTGGTCGACAAATGTTATCGCTGCCACTCGGCCAAGGCCGAGGAGAAAGGGAAACTCAAAGCGGACCTCTATCTCGATTCGCTTTCCGGACTCCTGAAGGGTGGAGATTCCGGATCCGCTCTGACACCCGGCGATCCTTCAAAAAGCATCCTCGTCGAGGCGGTCAACTACCGCAACGAAGACATGGAGATGCCTCCAAAGGGCAAACTGAACGACGCGCAAATCAAGGTCTTCACTGACTGGGTGCAGATGGGCGCGCCATGGCCCGGAGCTGACACCACCGCTGCGATCGCTCAGAGCATACCCAAGCAAGCCTACGATTGGGATCGCTTCCGCCGTGAACATTGGTCGTTCAAAGCGATGATCAAAGTCAAACCACCCCGCGTGAAGGCTGCTTCGTGGCCGCACTCCCCCATCGATCACTTCACGCTCGCAAAACTCGAAGCCACGGGACTCCAGCCAAACGATCCCGCAAAAAAGCGCCCCCTCATTCGCCGCGCCTATCTCGATCTGATCGGCCTGCCCCCGACGCCGGAACAAGTCGAAGCCTTCCTCAACGACTCCGGATCCGATGCCTTCGCGAAGGTCATCGACGAACTACTAGCCCTCGAGCATTACGGTGAGCGCTGGGCGCGCCATTGGCTCGACGTCGCCCGCTACAGCGATGGTCTTGGTGGGTTCGGCGACAACAGAGCGCTGCCCGATGCCTGGCGATATCGCGATTGGGTCGTCAATGCCCTGAATTCCGACATGCCCTACGACGAGTTCGTCGCTCGCCAGATTGCCGGCGATGTCCTCGAGAAAGATCCGGACCCGATAGCGACCGGATTCTTTGTCGTCGGCCCAAGCTACACCTCCGACGGCGGTGACCCGGAAGCGAAAGCACAAGCAGAGGCCGAGACGCTTTCCGATCGAGTCGATACCTTCTCCCGAGCCTTCCTCGGCCTGACCGCCGCTTGCGCAAGATGTCACGATCACAAATTCGACCCGATCACGACGCAAGACTACTACGCCATCGCAGGGATTTTTAAGAACACCCGCAATGGCGAACACCCGGTTGTCCCTCAGGCTGTCGTCGATGCGTTTAAGAGCGGACAGGAGGCGATCAAAAATCAGAATGACGCGATCAATCGATTCCTGGACGACGAGACCAAGCGGCTCAAGATCGAGCGCAAGCACGTCGAAAAAACACTCGAAGAAGGGCCCAAAAAGAAGGTCGTCGAAATGCGCGCCGAACTGGAGCGACTGAAAAAAACGGCCCCGAAAAAATACGGGATTGCACACGTCCTTCAGGATGCCGGCAAAAATGATATGCACGTCGCCCTGCGCGGCGACCTGCGGAAGAAGGGCGAGTTGGTCCCCCGCCGCTTCATTCAAATCCTCGCCGGTGAAACGCCGCCGCTCTACACCCACGGTAGCGGGCGACGTGAATTGGCTCAATCGGTCACCGCGCCTGATAATCCGCTCACCGCGCGCGTCATCGTGAACCGGGTCTGGCATTGGCATTTTGGCAAGGCGCTCGTGCGCACGCCAAGCAACTTTGGCATCCTTGGCGAGAAACCAACCCACCCAGAACTGCTCGACTGGCTCGCCACTGATTTCATCGAACACGGCTGGTCGCTCAAGCGCTTGCACCGCCAGATCATGCTTTCGTCCACCTGGCAGATGAGCAGTCGTTTTGACAACGAGAAATTTACCATCGACGGAGACAACAACTTGCTGTGGCGGATGAACCCGCGTCGGCTCGAGGTCGAGGCCTGGCGCGACTCCTTGCTCGCCGTCAGCGGTGAACTTGATCGCACCATCGGCGGCAAGCCCGATCGCGAGATTTTACGCAGCAAGCGGCGCACGCTCTACGCCACCATCAGCCGCACCGGCGACAAGTTTGATTCCGATGCCTTCCTGCGCTTGTTTGATTTTCCAGCCGCAGTCTCGACCAGCGCCTCTCGCCCGACCAGCACGGTCCCCCAGCAGTATCTCTTCATGTTGAACAGCCCCTTCATGACCGAGCGCGCGAAGACGCTCGGCAACCATCTACATGGCCTGCAGGTGCCATTGTCCGACCGAATCAACAGTGCCTACCAACAACTCTACTCCCGCTCACCGGATCCCGCCGAGACCGAGCTGGGCACGCAATGGCTCGGCGACAATCCCACTCCCGAGGCCTGGCATCAGTATGCCCAGGTTTTGCTGAGCGCCCACGAACTCATCCAAATCCAGTAGTCCTTATGAAATTCCTCGAACACGAACTCGCCTACCGTCAGGCGATGCAAGCACAGATCACCCGCCGCGAGGCCCTTGCCAAAATGGGTGCCGGAATCGGGAGCATCGGATTGGCCAGCATGTTCGGGGGCAATGCCCTCGCCTCCGACATCAACCCGGCCAACCCGCTCGCGCCAAAGGCCCCGCACTTTGCGCCGAAAGCGAAGCGACTCATCCAGTTGTTCATGCCCGGCGGACCATCGCAGGTGGACACCTTCGACTACAAGCCGATGATCGCAAAACACGCTGGAAAACGTCCGGAAAGTGTCGATCGCAAATCGCTCCGCAACACCAAGATGGGCCTGATGCCCTCGCCCTTCGGCTTCAAACAATACGGCGAATGCGGCAAGTGGGTCAGCGATATTTTTCCGGAAGTCGCCAAATGCGTCGACGACATCACCTTCGTCCACTCGATGCACACCGACATCCCCGAACATGCCGGCGGCATCCTCATGACGAACCTCGGAGCGCTGCAACCCAACCGCCCGAGCTTGGGCTCATGGCTGACCTACGGACTCGGTGCGGAAACCGAAAATCTGCCGGGCTTTGTCGCCATGTCCCCGCGTGCCCAGCCGCGTGGAAAGATCGCCAACTGGGGCAACGCCTTCCTCCCCGGCGCCTACGCCGGTTCCTACGTCAACATTCAAAACATGAAGCCAGATGCGGTCATCCGCGATCTGAAGAACTCGAACCTGTCGCGCGAACAGCAGCGCAAGCAGGCTGACCTCTTGGCAAAAATCAACAAACTCCACCTGCAACGCCTCGAACAAGATCAGAACCTCGAAGCTGGCATCCAGGCGATGGAGATGGCCTTCCGCATGCAATTTTCGGTGCCGGAGGTCTTTGACGTTTCGACAGAAAGCGCAGAGACCCGAAAGCTCTACGGCGAGAGCGAGTTCGCCAAAGGCTGCCTGATTGCCCGACGCTTGGTCGAGGAGGGCGTCCGCGTCGTGCAGCTGTCCCATTCCATCGACGGCTACGACATCGCCTGGGACACCGGTCACGGCGACATCGTTGGCGGTCACGCAAAGCTGGCCAAGGCCTGCGATCAAGGAATCGCCGCGCTCTTGAAAGATCTCGAAGGCCGCGGCCTGCTCGACGAGACGCTCGTCGTCTGGGGCGGCGAGTTCGGCCGCGCACCAACCTCCGAAGGTAAGAGCGGTCGCGATCACGACCACTACGGCTACACGACCTGGATGGCCGGCGGCGGGGTCAAGAAGGGCTTCAGCTACGGCGCCACCGACGAGTTCGGACTGTCGGCGGTCCATAATCGCGTCCACGTCCACGACATGAACGCGACGATCCTCCACCTGATGGGACTCGACCACGAGAAGCTCACCTATCGCTATTCCGGACGGGACTACCGACTCACAGACGTCCACGGCAACGTGGTCCACGATCTGATCGCGTAGCACAAGGAGCAACAACGCACAGCAGATGCTCGATGACCGCAAGATGTTCAATGATGACCGAAACAGCATGAAAAAGGTCCGATGCGCTACATCCTGGCCAGGAAGGTTCTGCTTAAATGAGGAGCGTCTGGGCCCGCCAAGCGTTTCCCATGTCGCATCCTACAAATAAAACAAAGCCCCCCTCTCCCCTCTCCTCAGCGGCGCCCTCAAGGACCACCCATCAACGCAATTTCCTAACGTCCATGTCTCATTTCGCCTATAAAATGTCCGATACACACAAGACTCCCCTGGAAGACCAGCCCATGATCCAAGCCCCACGAATCCTAACCCGCCATACGCCCAGCCCCATGAACCTACTCCCACTCGCCCTCCTCGCCATCTTCCTTGTCTCAAGCGCCACCGCAGCTCCCCTGCTCGACAAGCGGAAACAACTCGAAGCACAGGACTTCTGGGCGAACCGCGACTTCGATTGGTTCGAAGCGAACATCCCCTTCTTCGAGTGCCCGGACGCCGAGATCAACACCACCTACTACTACCGTTGGGAGCTTGTCACCCGCCACATCTGCTACGGTTCGCCCAACAGCGGCTACTCCTTCACCGAGTTCGCCAACCGCCCGTTCTGGTCCGGCGCCTACGGGGGGATCGCCTGCCCCTCGGGCCACCAGATCTACGAGATCCGCTGGCTCAAAGACCCCGAGTTCGCGCGCGACTTCCTGCACTACTGGTTCCGCACCCCGGGCGCCCAACCGCGCAACTACTCATCGTGGCTCGCCGACTGCGCCGTCGCGGTCGATCACGTCCATCCAAATAAGGCCTTCCTCGTCGACCTGTTGCCCGACCTCGAGAAACACCACGAGGCCTGGCGGGGGCGGCAGTGGGTCGATGAGATGGGCATGTTCTGGCAGACCGGACACGACGACGGCATGGAGTTCAACATCAACAGCCGCCAGACCAAAGACATCCTCCGCGGCGACCGCGCCTTCCGCCCCACGTTCAATACCTACATGTGGGCCGACTTGAACGCCCTCGCCGAAATCGCCGAGATGGCAGGCGACCCCGACAAAGCCTCCGGCTACCGCAAACGGGCCGCCGCCCTGAAGACCCTCGTGCAGGAGAAGCTGTGGGATCCGAAACGGCAGTTCTTTTTCCCGATGTCCTCGCGCGAGGAAACCGACAAGGAAGGCCACGTCGTCAAGGCGCACACCCTGACCTACGAGAGCGGGCAATTCGCCGGCAGCCCCCACGGGCGCGAGCTCCACGGTTACGTCCCCTGGGCCTTCAACCTGCCCGACCCGGGCAAGGAGTCCGCGTGGAAGTTCCTCATGGACCCTTACTATTTCAAAGCGCCCTTCGGCCCGTCCACCACCGAACGAAACGACCCGATGTTCCTCCTGCAGAAAGGTTGCTGCTGGTGGAGCGGGCAATCCTGGCCCTTCGCCACCACCCAGACACTCAAGGCGATGGCCAACGTCCTGCACAACTACCCCCAAGAGTTCATCTCCCGGGCGGACTACGCCGAGCTACTGCACACCTTCGCCATCTCCCACCGCAAGGACGGCAAGCCCTACATCGCCGAGGCGCTCCACCCCGACACCGGATCGTGGCAGGGACACGACATGCGTAATCGCAGCGAGCACTACTTCCACTCCAACTTCAACGACCTCGTCATCACCGGCCTCGCCGGCTTGAAAGCTGATGGCGGCGACACCTTGACCGTCGATCCGCTCGCACCCGACTCGTGGGACTACTTCGCCCTCGACGCGATTCCCTACCAGGGGCACGAAGTGGCGATCTGTTGGGACAAAAAGGGCGACCGTTACGGCCACGGAGCCGGCCTGCACGTGCTCGTCGACGGCGTGAAGGTCGCCAGCTCGCCGAAACTTGGGAAGCTCAAAGTCAAACTCCCAGCCGCCCGCGAGGTAGCGCTGAATGGCGAAACGCGCTTCAACTACGCGGTGAACAACGACGGGGACTACTTCCCGTCCTACGACGCATCACATACCGGCCCCGGAAGCTCCCTCGCAATGATCTACGATGGCCAGTATCGCTACGACACCCCACCAAGCAACCGCTGGACCAGCGTCGGCTCCACAGACGAGGCCGATTGGGTCTCGATCGATCTGGGGATGCCCCGCCCGATCGACACCATCAAGCTGTTCCTCCTCGACGATGGCGAAGGCGTCGTCGCCCCCTCGCGCTTCGAACTGCAGCACTGGGACGGCAAGGCCTGGGTCGAAGTCCCCGGACAGAATCGCAACCCGAAGAACCCGGCCGGTGGTCGCCCCAATACAATCTCGTTCCCAGAAACGCCGCTGCAGCGCCTGCGCGTCGTCCTACACCGCCCGAAAGGGGCAACCGGCACCGGGATCACCGAGTTCCAAGCCTGGGGATCTGGAACAACTCCATACCAAACGCCGCCGCCAGCTGCGGGCAACCTCTCCACCAATACCAGCGGGGCAGAGTTCCCCAAGGCATCCGCCTCCTTCCACGATCGATTTGGTGGCGTCCCCAAAAGCGCCATCGATGGGAAGATTGTTTTCCGCCCCACCCCGGTGAACCGCTGGACCAGCTTCGGATCACCCAACGAGACCGATTGGCTAGAGGTCGACTTTGGAGAACCCAAGACCTTCTCCCGGGTCGAGCTCCACATCTTCGCCGACGGCAGGGGCGTGCATGCTCCCACCAGCTACAAGGTCCAATACCTATCCGGCGACCGCTGGGTCGATGTCAAAGGTCTGAAGAAATCGCCAGAAAAACCAAAGGGAAGCGCGAAAAACAGCGCGACCTTCGACAAGGTCACCTCGCCAAAGATCCGCGTCGTCTTCACCCACACCGGCAAAGCCCGCAGCGGCCTGACCGAATTTGAAGTCTGGGAGAAATAGCCCAGGCACCCATCCAAGTCACTTCTGAGTTTCGTCTCAGTTCTGGCCGCCGTATTGCTAGCGCCGCTAGCGAATGGCGCGCCGGAGCTAGCCGGGGCCATCCAGGCCATCCCCCCCTCTCCGATCTCCTCAGGGACGCCACCCCAACAGCAAATTCCTAGCAGCCGGGGAAGATCATTGAAGAAACGGGGCTTGGAGCACCAGTTTCATGAGAGCCCTCTACTGGGAGATTGATCTTCATCCCTCAGCAGGCACTGTAGAGGGCCCCCCCCCGATCAGTTTATTCATGAAAAACCCCACCATCTTCGGAGCAGGACTCGCCGTCCTCTTTCTCCTCTCCACTCCCTTGCTCGCGGAGCAAGTCGTCTTCAGTGAAATCCATTACAACCCGAAGGACGGGAAGCCGGAATACATTGAGATCCGCAACTTGACCGCCACGCCCTTTGACATCGCAAACTGGCGGATTTCGGGCGGAGTCGATTTCGAGTTCCCCGACTTCACCGGCGACCACCCGGCTGACACCTACCTATCTGAGTTCGAGTACATCGTCGTGTCCGCCGTGGACGAGGCCACTCTGCGCGCCTCCTACACGACGATCCCCGCCGAAACAAAAGTATTCAGCCCATGGATCGGCGCCCTGAACAACGCGGGTGAACACCTCGTCCTCGAGGACAAGAACGGCACCCTCCGCGCCGAGGTCACCTACAACGACGACGGCCGCAAGTGGCCGATCGCGGCCGATGGCGCAGGCCATTCCGTCCATTTGGCGAAAGCCAATCGCGGCGGCTCAAATTGGCGCAACTGGGAAGCCAGCCGAGACCCGGACGGCACACCCGGCGAACCAGCCAGCACCGGACAAGCGCTCTCCGCGCTCCTCGACTTGAGCGAAATTCATTTTGCACTCAACGGAGAGGTCGATTGGGTTGAACTCCACGCCCCCGGCGATGCCGCAGTGCCGGTGGGCACGTATTCCATCGCGTCCCTGAAGGATTTCTCAGACGCCATTCCCCTCTCGGGCTCCATCACCGCTGGCGGCTACGCGAGTTGGAGCACCACCTTTACCACCGACCTCGCCGGAGATGTCGAACTCTACGTCGTCGATACCGGCGGCACCGTGATCGCCGCACAGAAATTCACCCGTGATCTCGGCCAAGAGGGATTCCAGTCGCTCCCCGTGGGCGAGGAATGGTTCGGCGGTCCCGGCCACACCCGGGATGCGGCCAACAACCCTACCGATCGCAACACAGACCTCGTCATCAACGAAATCATGTATGACTCCCCGTCCGACGCCCGGACCGGGGAGTTCATCGAACTCTACAACCGTGGCACCTCACAACTGGACCTCAGCGGCTGGAGCTTCGTCGACGGGATCAGCTTCACCTTCCCCACCGGCACCACCCTCAACCCGGGCGCCTACCTGGTCGTCGCCGCCGATGCCTCCTGGCTCTCCACCCAGCATGGATCCATCCAGATCCTTGGAGATTTCACCGGCCAGTTGAGCGACTCGGGCGAACTGCTCCGACTGGAAGACGCCGCGGGAAATCTGGTGGACGAAGTGGATTACCTCCCCTCCGGAGACTGGCCGGAACTCGCCGACGGAGACGGCAGCAGCATGGAGCTGAAGCATCCCTCCATGAACAATGACTCGCCCAGCGCTTGGGCGGACAGTGACGAAACGAACAAGTCCACGATGCAGGACTTCACCTATACCTCCAACTTTGACCAAGTCAGCTGGAACCCGATCACCTCTGGGCAGGAAATCCATCTGCACCTCGTTGGCGATTCACATTTGATACTCGATAGCATCTCGATGGAGCTCAATGGCGACGGCACCAACCTGCTCGTCCAGCCAACCACCATGTCCCAAACCAACGACAGTTCCGGAGGATGGGTCGAGCAAGGGACCCACTGGGCCACCCATATCGACACCAGCACCGCCCCCCAGAAACTCAACCTAATCTCCGACGGGCATGGCGACAACAAAGCAAACCGCGTCGAGCAGGACATTGGAAACCTCACCTTCAACGAAAGCTATACCTTCAGCTTCCGTGGCCGATGGATCAGTGGAAAGCCCCGCCTCATCGTCCAGACCCTCGACCACGGTTTCGGCACCAGCTTCCGATTTCCCATCCCCAACAACCTCGGCACGCCAGGGATTGCAAACTCCCAGCTCATCGGCACAGCGGCCCCGACGGTGAGCAAGGTGCTGCACAGCCCCGCAGTCCCCTCCACCACGGATACGGTGACCATCACCGCGCGGGTCGAGTCATCCGCCACACTGACTTCCGTCGAAGTGGTCCATCGCTTGGACACCATCACTGGCAACGGCACTTGGTTTCGTAGCACCATGTACGATGACGGCATCAATGGCGGGGACGAACACGCTGGGGACGGACTCTACACTGCCGCCATCACCCAATACACATCCCAGGCAAACATCGTGCAGTTCTATGTGGAGGCCCTCGCCGACGGCGGTGGAACGACCCAACTCCCCAAGCTCGGACCGGACCGCCCGGCGATGTGGATCGTGGATGGCCGGGCCATGCCCAATACCTTGATGCAGGAACGCTTCATCGTGTCCCAATACGACCGCGACGCCATGATCGCGTCTTTGGGAGACAGCCCGCTCTACGGCTACCACTTCCCGCGCATGTCGAACCACTTCTTCAACGCCACCTTCATCTCCAACGAGAGCGAGGTGTTTTACAATGCCGAGATCCGGAAGAGCGGCAGCGGCAGAATCCGCGATTTTGGCAACTCCCTCGTCCACGGCAAATGGAAACTGCCGGGCGACCGCCTCTTCCGGGAGCGTCGCCGAACAGCGTTCGATCCCTCCGGGGATTCGATCACCCTAAGGTATTACGACGACCGGCTGGCCCGCTATTTCCTCTATCTCCTCGGTCACCCGACCAACGAAAATGAGTTCGTCCACTGGGTCGTCAATGGAGACTCCTTCAAGCTCCGCGAAAACCAAGAACCGATCTCCAACGACTTTCTCAAGCGCAACTGGGACGATGGCACCGATGGCACCCTCCTCCGGATCGATTACCAGTGGCGCTTCACCAACGATAACGGAAATGACCGAATCTCCCGAGATGCCGACTGGTCGTACAAGAACAGCGACAACCCGGTTCGCTATCACAGCGAGTGGCTGATGCGCACCCGCGAAACTGAGCACGATTACAGCAACTTCGTGGAATTTGTCCGCACCTTGAACAGCAACACCTTCGACGAGGCGACGATCAACCGCCTTGCCGACCGTGACATGCTCTGCCTCAACGCCGCGGTCCGGGGCTATAACGGCGACTGGGACAGCCTCACCCTCCGGGCCGGCAAGAACTCCTATTTCTATCGACCCAAGGGCGGTCGCTGGATGCTCATCCACTGGGACGGTGATCGCGTCTTTATTGACACGAACGAGACGATCCTCGGCAACCTGCCGGGCATTCCCACCTATTTCAACAAGCCCTTCAACCGGCGCGTCCTGAACTACTATCTAACCGAGTTGCTGGATAAATACACGGAGGGCTCCCCCCGAACCAACGCCTGGATGGACGCGGAAACCCTCGCCGTCGCGGGGAGTGGAATCACAATGACCACGAGTCACTACCAGAACTGGTTCACCAACCGTGAAAATACTGCGCATACGTTTATCGGATTGGCACTGAACACCACCTTCGCAATCACCACGAGCAATGCTCCCACCTCCGCGGACACAATTTCCCTCACCGGCACGAGCCCCTCAACGGTCTATGAGGTGCGCGTCGATGGACAGCCTTCGGTGATCCCCAGCTGGAGCTCCACCACGAACTGGACCCTCCCGGATGTCATCCTGTACACGGGACTCAACACAATCACAGTAGAGGGAATCAACCATGACGGCACGGTGGTCACCTCCCAGACATTCCTGATCACGAAAACCGGCAACGCTCCCCCGGTCATGACACTGGGGGGAGATCCGCCATCATTCAACGTCGGCTTGGCCGAAGGCTTGGGTCTGGACGCCACGGCCAGCTACGATCCGGACGGTGGTGCCTTGACCTTCGGCTGGGCCCCCTCCCCTACAGCGAGCTTCAACTCCACCGATGGACTCGCCAGCGCAGGGTTCACCGATCCGGGACTCTATGAGTTCACCGTCACCGGCACGGACCCCGCCACTGGAAGCACGGATCTCACCCGGGAAGCCGCCGTCTATGGTGGCAACGGATTCAGCAACTTCAGTAGTCCCCTCCTGGATCCCTTTTGGGAAACCTCGAACCTCCAAGTCGTCAACAACCTCGGCTCCGGCCCATGGTATTCGCTGGAATACCAATCTGGAAACTTGCTCCTCAGCATTCCCGGCCATCAAAGCTATCCGCTGGGCGGAGCGGTAGACCTCGACTCCCTCACCCATCCCTGGCTCAAACGCGAACTTCCCTCCACCGGCGATTGGGTTTTGCAAACCGACCTCACCCTCTCCGGCCTCCAGTTCGGCGATTTCATGACGGGGCTCCTCGTCGAGGTCGGAGACCCCCCTTCCCGCAATCGCTATGCCTTCGGTTATCAGGATGGCAATCAGCTCGCCGTCGTCCAAATCACCTCAGCAGCCAACACCATCGACCTCTTCAGCCTCCCATACGGACTCAGCTCCGACATGGACCTGCGCATTCGACGCGAAGGCAACGATTTGGTCTTCGAATGGCGCCCGGACGGCCTCTTCGAGGAGGTGCACCGCCTCACCCTGCCCGCTGGAAATCTTGTCTTCGACGGTGGCCCGTTCGCCTCAACCGAAGCAGAGGAAATCGTCAATGTGACCTTCGACTATGTCATGTTGATTGATCCCACCCCGATCACTCCGCCCAGCGAGGCGCTTGTCATCAGCGAGATCCTCTACAAACCGATCGGAGGCGACCTTTACGAGTTTCTTGAACTCCACAATTCCGGACCGACGACCATCGACCTGACTGGCTTCCGGTTTCCACAAGGTGCTCCCTTCAATGAATTTGTCTTTGGCAACATCACCATCGGCCCGGGCGAATACCGCCTCGTCGTCCACAACCTCGCCGCTTTCCGCTCCCGATACGGCGAAGGGCGGAACTCGATCATCGCGGGAGAATGGATCGGTGGAAACCTCAGCAACTTCAGCGAAACGATCACCCTGCTCGACGCCCAAGGTAACACCGTGCTGTCCTTCACCTACTTCGACTCTTCACCCTGGCCCACTGCTCCAGACAACGATGGCAGCTCGCTGGTCCTGATCGATCCGGTCAACGGCGAGATGAGCAACGGCAGCGACTGGACCTCCAGCGCCCTACCCGGCGGCACCCCCGGGTCATCCGAATTGAGCGTAGCATTCGCCGCTTGGCTGGCAGCCCGGGGCGAAACCGATCCGCTCGCCACAAAAGAAGGTGAGCCGGTCAACAACCTCCTCGCCTACGCCTTCGGACTCGACCTCGCCGGCGGTGACCCTTTCGTGGCCCTTCCGAGGTCCGGCGAAATGACCATCGTTGACACCTTCCTCACCTTCTCCTACCGCCGCCGCCTGAGTGACCCCGGGATCGGCTACACCGTCCAGACCTCCCGCGACGCATCCACCTGGTCGGACGGCACCCCCGACATTGTCGGGGTCAGCATCATCGATGAAGGCGACGGCACCGAACGCGTCACCGTCCGTCTCAACAATCCCCTCGGCACCGAGGACATCATTCTCCTCCGCGTCCTGGTCACCGCCCCGTAGCGGTAGGGATGTTTCGATGAAACGTCCCCACCACCGGCTCAGTTTTGGAGTGCGACGGCAACAACATCCTCAGAGACACCTCGCCAAAAGCAAATTCCTAGCAATAAAATATAACATGATGAGAGCAAATTACTTGCGAT
>JAPKDA010000011.1 GCA_028822695.1 Akkermansiaceae bacterium | reverse complement strand
CCCCCGGTTAGGGCAGCATAGAGGAGCGAAAGTGTACACCTTTCTGTATACAAATCGACTCTCCCAAAAAGCATTCACCCCCGGCTCCGAAAAGGAACCGGGGGTGAATGGCGGAACGGACGAGACTTGAACTCGCGACCTCCGCCGTGACAGGGCGGCGCTCTAACCAACTGAGCTACCGCTCCGCATCAGTTAAGACGGCGCGGAAACTAAGGATTTCAACCAAAACGCGCAACCAAAATATCAAGCAATTTTCACCGTTCCCACACTCCCGGAAATCCCAGTAATTCAAGGCCCTCCGCGGCACCTGCCTCAGCCCAACTCCGCCACCGCAGCTTCCAGACTCTCCGCATCGTCCGCAGAAACCACCTTGGCCTCTTTATCAATCCGCGTCATCAACCCCGCCAGCACCTTGCCCGGACCCAATTCCAGAAAGAGATCGTTCCCCTCCGAACGAAGCCGCTGCATCGACTCCACCCAGCGCACCGAGCCAGTCACCTGACGCGTCAGGGTCTCCCGAACATCATCCGGCCCCTTCGTCACGTCCGCCCCGAAATTCGTCACGACCGGAATCCCGGGCTCCCCGACCGGCGCGCCAGCAAGGACCTGACCCAACTTCTCCTCCGCCGAAGCCATCAAACGCGAATGATAGGCACCCGCCACCTTCAGCTTCTTCCCCATCCGCAACCCGCGCTCCTTCGCCTGCGCCACGGCCTGATCCACCCCGGCACTCACACCAGAAACCACGATCTGTCCCGGGCAGTTAAAATTCGCCACATCGATCCCGCAGTCTTCCGCCAACTGCTTCACCGCATCTTCCTCGCCACCAATCATCGCCGCCATCGCCCCATCCGTTGCCGCACAGGCCTCATCCATCAACGCGCCCCGCTGCGCCACGATCTTCAAGCCTTCCTCAAACGAAAACGTTCCCGCCGCCGTGTGGGCCGTCATCTCACCCAGCGAAAGCCCCGCCGCCGCCACCGGATTCAATTTCGGCAAACGTTCCTTCATCACCGCCAACAACGCCAATCCATGCACGAACAAGGCCGGTTGACAATTCGCGGTCTTCGTCAACTCCTCCTCGGGCCCCTCAAACATGATCGAGGTCAGACTTCGTCCCAATACCTCATCGGCCTGCCGAAACAGATCCGCCGCCACTGGATACGCCTCCGCCAAATCTTTTCCCATTCCGACCCGCTGGGCCCCCTGTCCTGCAAATAGAATTACGACGTTTGCCATGTCGGCGCGATCTAAGACACCGCGTCCTTCTTGAGCAAGCCTGCAAGATGCTGCCCCTTCATTCGAAGCAACTCCGCCCCCCGCCGCATCGACTCCTCCAAGGGCAACTCAAACGATTCCAAACTACCCAATTCGTCAAAAAGCCCGCTTCCCCGTACTTCGGGACTCACTTTTCCGGCAATTCCCACCACCGTCGCCTTCGCCTCCCGCGCCATCCGTGCCAGGCCCACCGGACCCTTTCCGGACAAACTCTGAGCATCGAGTGACCCTTCCCCCGTGATGACCACATCCACCCCCCGCATCCGCTCTTCCAATTCCAAATACTCCGCCATCATCTCAAATCCCGAGCGCAATTCCGCCCCGGCAAATCGCAACAGGCCGAAACCCAAACCTCCCGCAGCTCCCGCCCCATGGCGGCCCGCAAAATCCTCCCCCATCGTCGTCTCCACCAATGCCTCCAAAAACTTCTCCAACCTCTCCACTTCCTCCGGCCCGGCCCCCTTCTGCGGACCAAAGACCGCCGTCGCCCCCGCACCGCCGAGCAAGGGACTGTCCACATCGCAGGCCACCTCGATCCGCGGCAGCCCGATCCGACCCGCCTCAGCCATGTCCGCCACTTTCTCCATCTCCGCCGGAATCGGCTCCAGCTCCCAGCCCTTGGAATCCCGAAAAGTAATTCCCAAGGCCGCCGCCATCCCGACTCCACCATCGTTGGTCGCACTCCCGCCAAGACCCAACAAAATCCGGTCAACCTCACTCACCTTTGCCGCATGGCGGATCATCTGCCCCACGCCAGCAGTCGTCGATCTCATGATGTCACGCTCTCCCGGCCCGATCCTCCACATCCCCGCAGACTCCGCCATCTCCATCACCGCCACATCATCCTCGCCCACCCGGCACAAGCCATACCGCGCCTTCACCTTCCGACCCAGCGCATCCACCGCGCCGCATTCCACCCACTCCCCTTGCAGCGCACTCACCATCCCTTCCGCAAACCCCTCACCCCCATCCGCAATCGGACACAAATCAAATTCCGCTTCCATGCCACCCGCCTTCAGTCCGTCCCGCACAGCCTCACAAGCCTCTACAGCAGAAAGAGATCCCTTGAATTTGTCGCAAGCCACCAGAATTCGCATCGCCGCACTGTCCCCTAATTCAATCAATTTCGCAAATCCGAAGTATTTGGACCAGCCCTCAGCCCTTGATTCATGTTCCCGAATGGTCATCACAACTCCTGCTCTAGGCTCTCTGGCAGCCAAAGCTACTCCTCCCTCCCAGAAACACCATCGCCCCATCCCTGCAAGCAAGGATGAGGCGATGGCGGAGGGGGTGGGATTCGAACCCACGGTGAATTGCTCCACGCCAGTTTTCAAGACTAGTGCATTAGACCACTCTGCCACCCCTCCGAGGATGCAAAACAAAGCGGAGCGAATCCCTGCTGGCAACGTAAAAGACTTCCAAAGTGCCAAAATCAGCGCACCGGAAACTCGTCTTCCTCGAAACGCCGGAATTGCTCGCGTAACTCCGCTCCACCCCTCCGTGGTGGCCGGTGGCCCGCATGGTAGGAATCCTTGCAGGCCCGCGCCGACCACTCGACCGCCTGATCCCGATTCTGCATCGCGAACCAGACCTCGGCCATGGTGTCCAAATACGCCGCCTGCTTCGGCATCATCCCCACAGCGGTCTCCGCCATTTCGTGCGCTTCATCCAACCTCCTCGCCGCTCGCGACGCCAGCCACGCTCCACTGTTGTAGGTGTTGTGAGCCTTGGGGAATGCCTTGATCGAGTCCTTGATCCGTCCGTAGGCCTTTTCAAAATACCGATCGTGCTCGTCTCTCAGGCCCGCCTCTCGCAGGAGAGGAAAGAAATCGTCGGCCAACAGCCCGTCACCTTCCAGCATCGAAAAACACCCGTCGAACAGGGTCATTGCTCCGGCCTCATCTCCCTCCTCATGGAGCGCCATTCCCCGCATCAGATCAGCTCCAAACCGCTTCCGCAAATAGAAGACCGGGATCGAATAGGTCGAACGGTCGCGAATATCATACAGGATATCGATCTCCGAAAATGCCGCGGCCACCCTCCAGCTCTTCTCCCTTTTCTTGAAGTTCGCATAGGTGGCCGTCGCCGCGATCCAGTTCGCGCTGCGCGGCTTGCTGGTCATCAGGATCTGCGTCAGATACTCCTCCTCCTTTCCGCGGGCCCCCGTCACATAGGCCTCTTCCGCCAATGCCTGGAGAACCCCACTTTCATCCAAAGCAATCAACTCGACTTTATCAAAATATTCCGCGGCCTTCGCATCGTCCCCAAGCTGCGAGTAAGCCGATGCAAGCTTGGCGAGCGCAGTGTAGCTGTAGGGACTTTCCTTGAGCACGTCCGCCCAGGCCTCGGCAGCCCGCTCCCATTCGCCAAGATACCCGGCATACGCACCGATCGAATTGCTCCACTGGTCAAACCCGTCAATCTTGGCCAACCCCTCCAACAATTCGAAGACTGCCTTGGCATCATCACGTGAGGCCGCCGGGCCCACCAGATCTGAGAGAATCTCCCGACGATCCTTACCCTCCGCCGCTTCCGCATCCGCCCGGGCCCGCGCCAAGTAAGCATCCAGCTTCTCTCCCTGCAGGTCGAGATAGCCGTAGAGGCCACCAATGAACATCAGCCGGTCCGAGTTACTCATGTCCTTCTCGCCCTTCAACCGATTCCAATGGCGACGAACTGGTTCCACCTCGCTGAACAGAGCCCCGAGAGTCTTCGCAATCTGTTCATCCGCGGCATCGTCTTCCAGGGAATCTGCGGCCACCGCAAAGGCCAACTCGTATTGGGCCCCACCCATCCGCCGAAGCAAATCCAGATACTTCAGAAACTCTTCCTCACCTCCCTGCTTCGACACCACTTCGCCCACCTTCCGCGCCATCCCATAGCCCTCCTCCTTCTCACCGCGGTTGGCAAGAAATGCCGAAACGCTGAGCAGCGCGTCGAGGGGCTCATCTGCGTCGTCCCATCCACCCCGCAAGCCCTCCAGCATCTCCGAACGCCACTTCAGCTTCTCCTTCTCCGTCCCCTTATATCCGTAAACTTCCACCGCTTTGTTCGGGAGCTCCACACTCTCGTAATAGGAAAACGCGAACTCCCGGTAATCATCGTCCTGCTCCCACCCCTCGATCGCCTCATCAAGATACCCGTTGAGGAGCAAGGAGAGCATCGCGCTTTTCTCCTCTTCGCCTCCTTCTTCCACCCGCTCCTCCATGATCTTCTTAATCCGCAGAGCCCCGCGTTCGTCTCCCACCCAACGATCCCGCGCCAACTCCGTATTCAGGCGAAAAATGGCCACCGTCCTCGGTTGGGCGCTGTACCAATTGAAGTAAGGCACCGGATCACCTTGGAATAAGGCGAGACACGCCACCACATCCTCACGACCCAATTTCTCGGCCAAGGCAATTGCCTCCGGCACATCTCCCTTGGCCCGCAAAATTGCCAACCGCCATTGATCGTCACCCCCGTCGTCGGTCTCCGCCAAATCAACGTCCAACTTCCCCAACTCGCGGCTCAAGGCCGCCCGACGGCGCAAATTGTCATCGGTCGCCGGAGCAAGTCGCAGCAAGGACTCCGCCGCCGCCAGATCGTCGCCCACCAACGCCATCTTTACCGCAGGAAGAACAACCTGCTCAACCACATCCTCACACTCCTTACGAACCGCGGGATCTTTCTCAAACCGATACAACCGAAGAACCTGCGAAAATGCCCGCTCATCACGCAAGCGCTCCATCGCGGCCCGCTTCCGCTCGATCCCACCGCTGAAATATCTCTCTACCAATTCCACAATCTCCGGCCTCGTCTCCAGCCCAATCCCCGTCACGATCCGACGCAACAAGGTCTTCGAGCGATGTGCCCGCTCCGGATCCTGACTCTCCACTCCTTCCTCCAACGCCTCCACCGCAAGCTCACCCAAACCCCAGAGTTTCATCTGTGCGGCCTCCCGCACCCGATAGGACTCATTCGCCAGATCCTTCACCAACCCCTTAGGCTCTTCTGACACCTCATCGACCAAGGTTTCCGGATTTTCATCCACCTCGACCTCAGAATCAGCCTGCTGCCCAATCACACTCCCTAGAAAAAAGAGCCCCGCACCCAGTCCTGTTAGAAACAATTTCACGTTGGTTATCTCCTGTACAAAGCCATAAATAGCTGAAATATCAAGCCTTCTGTCTCGACAGCAAGGCCTGCACATACCCCGGCAAGACCTCTCCAGCCTTGCCCGTCAGGCACTCATGGAACGTTCCTGACACCCCGGCTTTCTCTAGATTTATCTCCACCGTCCTCGCTCCACCATAACGAGACCTCTTCCAGCGCCCCCTTCTCTCAACCCTTTTCCTCCGGCTTTCCCTTTTCCAACTCCCTCAACATGATCCCCAAGGCCCCTCCGGAAACCCAAACCTCCGTGACCAGACACGCCAGTGACATCCCCATCAATCCAAGGGCAACACAGAATGTGGTCAGCGCCGTGCCGCCCCATTGAGCGATCACCGAAACCATCGATAACACGCAAAGGAACAGGCTCAGCGCCCCCAACAACTGCATCCACCGGATCAGCACCAATCGTTTCCGCAGATTCGCAATCTGCGCCATCAGCGTTTCGTCGCCTTTTTCCTGCCAATCCCGATACAGGTTCCGGATCAGTGCCGAGAGATGGAGAAATCGATTCGTGAAGGCCAAAAACAAGAGGCTGATGGCTGGGAACAACAGGGCGGGTGTGGAGACTTCGAGCGTCACAACTACTCTCTACCCTTACCTGGCGCACTTCGCGATCACTTCCCGATACAAAACCTCCCGAAAATTTCTCCCAGCAACTCTTCGGTCTCCACCTGCCCCGCAATCTCCCCGACCGCCTCCAGCGCCTCCCGCAAATCCAAGGCCGCAAACTCCACACTGGTCCCCGCCGCCAAGGTCTCCCGGCCGGCCGCGAGGCCCTTCGCAGCCCGACGCAGGCAATCCTGATGCCGCGCATTCACCGCCACGGCCTCCTGTCCCCAGGTTCCCGAGTCGAGAGCCAATTCATTCCCGATCGCCCTCACCAAAGCCTCCTCTCCTTCCCGTCGAACACAGGATATCGACACGCCGCCCCGCTCTGACCACCCCGCGTGCTCCCCAAGGTCCACCTTGTTGCGCACCAGGATATAATGCGCCTGGAGGCTTTCTGCACCCAGCAGCTGTCCCGGCTCCTCACTCCCATCGACCACCTCCAACACCAAATCTGCCTCCTCCAACTTCTGCCGCGTCCGCTCCACCCCGTGCTGCTCAATCGAATCCGTCGTCTCCCGCATCCCTGCCGTATCGATCAAGCGCACCGGAATCCCTCCGATGTTCACGACCTCCTCCACGGTGTCCCTGGTCGTCCCCGCAATTTCACTGACGATGGCCCGCTCATAGCCCAAGAGAAGGTTCAGGAGACTCGACTTCCCAACGTTGGGTTTACCGTAAATAACCGTCTTAACACCCTCACGCAAAATGCGCCCCCGCTCTGCCGTATCCAAGAGCGCCCGGCAAACCTCTTCGCACTTGGTAATTTGCTCCAGCAATGCCGCCCCCGTCGAAGGGTCGATGTCTTCCTCGGGAAAATCGATGAAGGCCTCCACGTGAGCCAGGATCCCCAGCACCTCCGCCCGTAGCGCCTCCGTTGCTTCACCCAGCCTTCCCGTCAGCTGCTGCTGGGCCGCCCGGAGCGCCAAATCGGTCTGCGCCGAGATCACATCCATGATCGCCTCCGCCTGCGTCAAATCCATCTTCCCATTCAGAAAGGCACGCTGCGTGAATTCCCCCGGCTCCGCCACCCGCGCTCCGCAGGCCACCAAGCGATCCAAGACCCGCTGCGTCACCAAGACCCCCCCGTGTCCGCTGATCTCCACTGTATCTTCCCCGGTAAAACTCGTCGGCCCCTTAAAACAGGTCACCAACACATCATCCAAGGTTGACCCACCCTCATCCCTCACCAAACCGCGCAGCACCTTGCGCACTTCGACCGTGGTCAGATCGTTCTGCAAAGCCGCGCCGGCCACCTGCAGTGCCTCCGGCCCGGACACTCTGAGCACCGAAATCGCCCCCGGCCCAAAAGGTGTCGCCACCGCCGCGATTGTTCCAATCATGACTCCGGCGTCTCAACCCCGTCCGCAGCACCCTTCGCGACCTCAGAGACCGCTGACTCACCAACGGGAAACCCTGGATCAAGCTCCTCGGGCTCTGGTACCGTTTCGGTATTCCCCTCCACACCGCCAAGTCCGAGAAACTCCCAGAAAATGACCCGCTTCAACTCGGAAACCAACTGCCCGACCTCGGAATTTTCCGCCACCGGAACCTTCACGTAATCGCTGCTGTTTCCCGGGTCCATCGCCCGATAGGTCCGGATCGCCGCAGCATTCCCCGTCGACAGATCCGGAATATCCTCCTGCAACATGACCCGAAACACTCCGCTTGTTCCTGCCGCCGGATACCCGGAAAACTTCTTCAGCGTCCGATACTTAGTCTGCACGTAGGTAGTCCAGTCCAACTGCAGCTTGTTCCCGTCCCGCTTGAAAAACGCCATCGCCTTGACCGGGGCCATCGCAAAGTACTGCGACTTGTTGACGCTCGATAACAGCTGATCCGCTTCTTCCAGATCATACCGCACTTCGAGAGTCTCTACCGTCCGGAAAAATTCACGGATATCAAACTGTGCCGGCCGCTCATACTGCATCAAGAATACCCCGCCTTCACGATCGACAAGATCCTGATCCTGGTGACCAAACGCATCCAACGGCGTGTCCGATTCATCGAGTGCGATCGAACTGTAGAAGGCCTCCATCTCCGCCACCCGCGCCGAACCACCGATCACAAACTTGGCCTTCTCCTCCGCTCCTTCCGCGTCGAGAAATCCTCGCAGCTGCTCTGTCGCCACATTCTTCCAGCCCTCCCTGATAAATCGCGCATTGTCCATCTCAGGAACGAGCGGCTTCGGCTCATCCTTGCCTCTCGATCGCAATAAAATCACTCCACCCACCACCAAACCGGCAAGCACCAGCATCGCAACCAGGAACAAAATCTCTGGGATCGCACGACTCCGACTTCCCGCCTCCTCCGACTCCAGAAAATCATCAGGAGCAGCCTTCTCCTTCACGCTCACCGAGCGCTCCAACTTCTCCGCAGCGACCTTCTCCGCAGCGAGACGCTCCGCCGCGTTCTCCTCCGCGGCTGCCTTTTCTTCCGCTTCCTTCCCTTCCTCCAACCGCCCCTCTTTCGACGCAAAATCCATCTCCGGCTCCTCGGGAGGGGCCACCGCTAGATTCTCCGACCTCTTGGGAAGAGGCGGAGGAGGAGAAGTGATCTCTCCACTGCAATGAGGGCAGGGAGCCACCGTCGGAGGCAGATCATACGAAATCCGTATTTCCCCCCCGCAGTGGTCGCATAGAAAATTCCGGGTATCCGGTTGGACGGTTTGGCTCATCTTATAGTCGGGGTGCCCTAGTAAATACCCCGGCAACCCCGCCATGTCAATCAGCGAGGACCTTATCAAGGACCTCCAAACAACGGCGATTCTCCGCCGGCGTCCCCACTGAAATCCTTACCCACCCAGGCAATTTATAGCCCCGCATGGCCCGGACAATGACCCCGCTCTTGAGCATCTCCGAGAAAACCCGATCCCCGTCTCCAACCTCCACCAAAACGAAATTAGCCACACTCGTCACGTAGCGGAGATTCCGCTTCCCGAACTCTTCGTGGAAAAGCGCCAAGCCCTCGTTGTTGTTCGCGACGGTTTTCCTCACGTGATCATCATCCGCCATCGCCGCCAAGGCACCTGCCTGCGCAATCGCGTTCGCATTGAAGGGCTGCCGGGCCTTGTGCAACAGCGCGGCAATCGGCGAGGAAGCCAAACCAAATCCAATTCTCAAAGCCGCCAAACCCTGCGCCTTTGAAAAGGTTCGCATCACCACCACGTTGCGCCCTTCCTTCACAAATTTCACCGTGTCCGGAGCATCGGTCAAAAACTCGTGATACGCTTCATCGAACACCGCAATCACGTGATCCGGCAATCGATCCATGAAACGATCAATCTCGTCCTGCCCAACCAAAGTCCCGGTCGGGTTATTCGGATTCGCAATAAACACCAGTCGCGTCTCCGGCGTGATCGCATCTGCCATCGCATCCAGATCGTGCACAAAGTCCGGATCAGGCACTTCGATGTAGTCCGCGCCAAATAAGGTCGCCATCAATTTGTAGACGACAAAAGCGTGCTCTGCCGCGATCAAGGCCGCGCCCGGTTTCAGGAAACAGTGACAGAGCAACTCGATGATCTCATTCGACCCGTTCCCCGGAACCACGTTCTCCATCCCCACCCCATATTTCTCCGCGATCGCCTTGCGCAGTTTCCACGCACCACCATCAGGATAAATGTGCGCTACCTCCAAGGCCTCCCGCATCGCCGTCTTCGCCAATGGCGACGGCCCCAACGGATTCTCGTTACTGGCCAACTTCACGATGTCTGCCGGATCCAAGCCCAACTCCCGTGCCGTCTCTTCGATCGGCTTACCCGGTTCGTAGGCTACCAAGTCACAGACAAACTGATTCGCAAATCCCTCAATCGACATGACTCGCACCCTAGTGCTTTCCAGCCGCTGCGCAAGCCTCAGCCCGCCACCTGACCGGTATAGATCGAGGCAATCCCGCCGCTCAACGGAATCCAAGCCACCTCCTCGAAGCCCGCCGCCCGAAACCGATCCAACATCCCCTCCCCACTTGGAAAACGCTCGATCGATCCCGCCAAATACTCATAGGCCTCCCGCTCCCCGGTCAAGACACCCGCCATCTTCGGTAACACCTTGTTCAGGTAGAACGCATACAGCTTACGAAATACGCCTCGCGGCAGCGAAAAATCCAACACCAACACATGTCCTCCGGGACGTACCACCCGATGCAACTCCTTCAACCCACCGTCCCAGCTTCCCATGTTCCGCAAACCAAAAGCCACCGTCGCCACATCGAAACTCCCGTCCTCGAACGGCAAAGCCAAGCCATCCGCCACCAAAGTCTCCCGAACCCCCCGCCGCTTGGCATGCACCAACATCTCTTCACAAAAATCCGAGCCAGTCACCTCAGCCTCCGGACAGGCCTTCTGCATCTCCAAGGCCAGGTCCCCCGTCCCCGTCGCCACATCCAAAATTTTCTTCGGCTCCCAATCGCGCACCAAACGACCCCCTTTCTTCCTCCACAAGATGTCCGTCCCCGCACTCAATACGTGATTGGTCAACACGTAGCGATCCGCAATCTTCGCAAAGGCACCACGCACAAATCCCGCATCCTGATCCTGACCAGGCGCTTCACTCTTCTCACTCTCCATAACGCGACTCATCTCACTCAGGTTCCGGCAAAAGATCGGCGTATATCCCCGGATCACTCCCCGGCACCGCCACCGCCCCACAGGCGTTCTCGTAATATTCCCTCGGCCCGACCCCACCAATGAAGCCATAGGCATACCCACTCTCTCGCAAGCCCTCGAGTGCCTTGAACAACAGGGCCTTGCCAATCCCCGTCCCCCGGGCCGCCTCCGCCACTCCGGTCGGTCCGAAGAACCCCTTCGCACTCGTGTCGTAACACGCAAACCCCAGAATCTTCTGCTCCCGCGTCGCGATGAAACAACTCACCGGCTGCCGCGCAAAGGCCACCTCCACTTCGCTCTTCCACTTCGCCGAAAAATTCTCCCCGGCCCAATCCGCCACCAGATGCCTCTCATAGGCTCCCGGCCTCCGCAGCACGATACCCGCACTCGTGACCCGCTCATAGAGTTCCGCAGACGGAGGCAGGTCGTAAAGGCGCACCAACATGTCGATCATGCCGACAGGCTAATCCCGCTTTCCCCGGTCGCAATCCTAACTTTCCCAACCAGAGAAATCAGTGAAATCAGCGGTCAAATCTCTCCCAACCCACCTCACTCCTCCTCATCCCCACCCTTCAATCGATCCAGCAACGACCCGCCCAAATCCTTCAACTTCTCCTTCGCCTCGTCCTTCAGAGCCTCCTTCAAGATCTCCCGCAGCTTCGGAAACTTGTTCAGCACATCCACCTCCGGATCAGACAGCTTCCCCGACGACTGCACCCGCGCAATCAAGCGCTCATCCTGAAACCACGCCTTCTCAACCTCCGCCGCCACCTCGTCCTCGACGGAATCATGGACAAAGCCGACACCCGTCATCATCCCAGACCGCAACAAAGCGCTCACCCCCTTCGAGGCCACAAACTCCCCCGAAATCTCATGCTCCTCATCCGCCAAATCTATCCACGAGTCCTTCAGCGCCGCCAACTCCCAATCCCCCAACTCCAGCGAGATCGGCTCGACGGCCGTCAGGCGCTCGTGGAAATAATGCAGCCCCACCGTCGCTCCTCGACCAAAGGTCGCCCGTTCCGGCAAACCTCCCCACCGAATCCCCCAGTTTGCCACCCGCCCGATTTTCGCCCAGGTCTTACTGATCGGTGGCACCCTTGCACTGAGATAGGACCCCTCACCCAACGCCAACAATCCGGTCACCTCTGGATCAAAATCCGCCGTCTCCGGATCAAAGAGCTTCACCGTCGCCTCTCCGTCGACCTCAAGAAATCCGCTCGGCGCCTGCCCCTCCTCCTTCCACGCCAAAGTGATCTCTCCCCGCGTCGTCATCCGTGCATCATTGCTTCTCGCCAAATCAAACGGATCAACCTCGATGGAATCCAAATACACCGCGAGTTCCCTCAACTCGATCACCATGCCCGTCTCCTCCAGATGAACATCCATCGAACCGTCCTGTATCCTCACCCCCTCCAATCGGCCCAGTAATCCGACCTCTTCCAGATTCAGCGCACCCCCCCGGCACTTCCCCCTCTTCTTCCGCCTCTTCTCCTTTTCTGGCGACGGCCGAAACAAGTCCTCGATGTTGCTCCCCCCCCTTTCGAGAATCGTCAAGGAAACCGATGGCTCCAGAAAGCTGAGTTCCTTCACCTCAAGCTTCCGGGACAATAATCCCAGCAAACCCACCTCCAGCCGCACCTCCCCAAGCTCGATCGCCGAAGAGTCCATCGCCGACCGCTCTGCCAAAGGTCGCCCCACGAACTCATCCCGCGGCCCGAGCTTGATCCCCTTCAGAACGATTCGGGAAGGAAACCGCAAGACCTGCACGTTCACTGCTTCGATCTCCAGCCGACAATTGATGGAATCCTCCACATTACTCACCACAAAATCCGGCGTCACAAAGCGCCCCGCAAAAGTAAGCAGGCCGACCAAGAGAACCACCAGCACCAGAACCACCCTCACCACCCACGTGATCAAACGCCCTAAAACAGTCTTCTTTGCCCGTGCCATCCGGGATAGCCTCGCCCACGACCGCCCCCAAACGCAACGATGCTCTTACTCAACTTTCTCTACGCCGCCGCCCTTCTTGGCATCGGCATCGGCGCCCTCAGCACCGGCCTCTCCCTCGAAGAAGCCCCCCTGGCCTATACCGGTATCTTCTTCGGCGGCAGTGCCCTCATCTGCGCCCTCTTCGCCATCAAGAACCGCCTCCACGGGTTCATGGCCGCGGGCTTCCTCTCCTTCCTCGCCGTCCTCACCGGCGCCAAAAGCGTCTTCACCCTCCTCTGGGCCCGCGAACTCAACTTCACCGACCCCCAAAACCTTCTCCTCTGCGCCTTCCTCCTCGTCTCCGCCGCCTACCTCTCCGCCACCATCATCAAGTGGCGCAACCGCCCCATCACCGTGGCGTGACCGTCTCGGTCATGATCAAACCCCTCGGCGAAGCCCACGCTCAATCAGGCAATGTTCGATGATATGCTTTGGCTCCGTGGACATCACTGCTCTAGGGCAACCGAGACGATCGCCCCACGCACCCACCCCTAAACCGTCATCACTTCCTTCTCCTTCGACGCCAGCGCGGTATCCACCTCTTTGACAAACTTGTCAGTGAGCTTCTGCACGTCGCCCTCAAGATCCCGCATGCCGTCTTCGGTGATCTCCCCATCCGCCTTCAACTTCTTCGCGGCATCCATTCCCTCCTTCCGGCAGGCCCGGACCCGCACCCGGGACTCCTCGGCCATCGCCTTCACGCTCTTTACCAAATCAATCCGGCGCTCCTCGGACAGCTCAGGAATCGGCAAACGCAGACTCCGACCGTCATCCACCGGATTCAATCCCAACTTGCTCTCCCGGATCGCCTTGTCGATATCCCCGGTCGTGCTGGGATCAAATGGCTGGATCATGATCATTCGCGGCTCAGGCGTGGTAATCACCGCCAAGGCCTTCAGCTTCATCTTGCTGCCGTAGCTCGCCACCATCACATCCAGATTATCCACGAGGGCCGGCGAGGCCTTCCCGGTGCGCACGGAGGAAAACTCCTGCACCATGTGTTCCACCGTCTTTTGCATCGCGGTCTCTGTCTTCTTAATCGTCTCTTGTGCTGGCATGACTAGGGTTGGTTAGGCTTCGACTTCAAGTTGCACCACGGTTCCAATCCGCTCACCACACAAGGCGCGCTGGATGTTCCCTTCAGGCGCGAGATCAAAAACAATAATCGGAATGTTGTTATCCATACAAAGGCTAAATGCGGTCGCATCCATGACCTTCAGCTGTTTGGTAATACAAGTGTGGAAACTCACCTTCTCGTAGCGGACCGCACTAGGCACCAACTTCGGATCCGCATCGTAAACCCCATCCACCATGGTCGCCTTCAGGATAATCGTCGCGCCCATCTCGTTCGCCCGTAGAGCGGCAGTCGTGTCGGTCGAAAAGAACGGACTCCCTGTGCCCGCGGCAAAGATCACCACGCGCCCCTGGGACAAATGCCGATCCGCTTTCCGCCGGATGAACGGCTCCGCCACGTTCTTCATCTCAATCGCCGACTGCACCACACAGGTCACCTCGAGAGCCTCCAGAGCAGCTTGCAACGCCAACGCATTCATCACCGTCGCCAACATCCCCATGTAGTCGGCCGTCGATCGGTCCATCCCCCGCGCACTGGCACTCGCTCCCCGCCAGAAATTCCCACCGCCCACAACCACCCCGAGCTCCACTCCGGTCGCCACTGCCGCCTGAATCTCCCCGGCGATCCGGCTCACAATCTCCGGAGAAATATTGTCCGTGCTGCCTGGCTCTCGCAAGGCCTCCCCACTCAATTTCAGAATCGCTCGTTTAATTGGCCGCATCTCCCCTTCGCTTAGTCCACTCACGTTAAATGCGGATGAAAGCAGCCTATCCCGGGGGTGCAAGGGGGAAAATCCTCCAAGGGAAGATTACTCGCCCACCGTGTACTTCGCCGACAAGTTCTTCAGACTCGCATTGGACTCCTTCGTCCCCGTAATCCGCACCTCCCAGGGAAGATTTTCGTCACTGTGGGCAAAATAGGCCTCCAAGGTCCGCCGAATCGACTTGATCGACATTGTCAGCACCTGGCGGGCCGTCAGATCCACCTCCTCGGGCATCGCCAGCTTCGAAATATCCAGACGCACCAACAAGCGGTCCTCCAGCATCTCCACCGACAACCCGATCTTGCAAATCAGCAGAAGGTTCGCTTCCTCGATCGTATATGCCGGGCTGTTAGACGCAATCTTGCAGGGATCACCCACCGCCTTCACCAAATCTTCCGGAATCGCTCCGGCCAACGCCATCGGGCGGGACATCACCGCTGCCTGCATCACCTCATCGCCATCCTCGTCTCCCGCACCATCAGTTCCGTGCAGCGAGATCGGCTGATACAACCGCACCACTTCCACCGTGACCGCGGAAAGTGCCATTGGCAGAACGCAGAAAAGAACCAGTAAGGTTGTTCGCATTGCTTAAGAATGTACTCCCCACGCAATCTTCTCCAGCTAAAAGAGCTGTCCCCCGTCACCAAACCCGTGACCGACCACAAATTCCGCCACGGTCATCCGCCGTCCCCCCTCCGGTTGCACACTCGACAGGCGCAAGCCCCCCTCGCCGCAACAAACCACCACACCATCCTCTTCCACCCGAACCGCCCCCGGACCTCCAGCGACCTCTACCGCCTCCGTCCCCGGATAGATCTTCAAGCGCCGCTCCCTCCCTTTCCCATCCTTGAACACCGCAAAGGTCCCCGGCCAGGGATCGTAAGCACGGATACGCCGTGACAACTCCGCCGCCGAAACACTCCAATCAATCTTCCCATCCGCCCGGAGTAATTTGGGCGCATAGGTCGAGAGCGCTTCATCCTGCACTTCACGCTCCGACGTCCCCGCCTCCAAGCCCTCCATCGCCTCCAACAAGACCGGTGGCGACAATTCCGCCAGACGATCGTGCAAGTCCCCACCCGTCTCACCCGCGCCGATCGAAACCCTCTTTCGGAGTATCACATCTCCCGCATCAAGCTTCTTCACCACATGCATGATGGTCACCCCGCTCTCCTCATCCCCATCCGCGATCGCCGCCTGAATACACGACGCCCCACGATGCCGCGGCAACAACGACGCATGCACATTGATGCAGCCCACCGTCGGTAGCTCAATCACGTCCATCGACAAAATTTGCCCATACGCCATCACCACAATCAACTCCGGCGCAAAGGCCGCCAACTCGGCAAGGTCCTCGGCATTGCTAAGCTTCTCCGGCTGCAAAACCGGAATCCCCGCCTCCTGCGCCATCACCTTCGGCCCCGGAGGATGCATCTCCTGATGCCGCCCCACCGGACGATCCGGCTGAGTCACCACCGCACAAACCTCATGCTGGGAAGCCAACAGAGCCCGCAAGCAAGGGAGGGCAATCTCCCCCGTCCCCATGAAAACAATACGCATCGTGTCTAAACAGTTACATCCGAAAACCCATGGTAGAACTCAAGCTCCGTCACCCGGGAAAGAATCGAGTTCAACACCTCCACCGGCGGACGACTCGCATCGATCTCGGTGACCAAATTGTCTGCGTAGTATTCGATGATCGGCTTCGTCTCCTCTTCGTAGGTTTTGATCCGCTGCTCGATCACCACGTCACTCGCATCGTCGATCCGATTATCCTTCAACGCCCGCTTCCGCATCCGGCGGGCCAATTCATCCCGATCAGGACAGCTGAGATGGAACACCTGATGCACCTTCAAGTAGTCCTCCAAAATCTCCGCCTGCCGCACATTCCGCGGAATCCCGTCGAGAACCAGAAGGTCAATATCCGGCTTGTAAATGTGCGAGTCAGTCCAGTTGTCGATCTGCGCCTCCCAAAGCTCCACCGTCAACTCATCCGGCACCAAATCCCCCTTGCTCGAGTAGCTCACGAATCGCTGACCCACATCGGTCCGCGTGTCGAGAGAGCGAAAGATGTCTCCACAAGCGCAGTGGAAAAATCGGGGAATCGTCCCAAGAATGGTCCCCTGCGTCCCCTTTCCAGATCCCGGAGCACCAATAATCAGAATAGCCGGACGGATCTCTCTCTTTTCCTTTTTCACGAGGAATAAAACCTACTCCCACCCCGAACAAGCCGACAAGGCAATACCCATTCAGAACGGGTAATTGAAGAAAAAGATCACCACGCTGACCGCCATCACCACATCCCCCAGCACCCTCTGAAGGTTTTTCGACATCAGGCCGCCGAGACGATCGACCACATAAAGCAAGGCAGCAGACACTCCCACCGCGAGAAAAAACGGCTTGGAGTATTCGTCGGCCTTACTCGAATACATCACACAAAAGATGAAGAGCACCAACGGCAGCAGGCTCAACAAGATTTTCCGGGCATCCTCAGGATCCACACTTCCCTTCCGGCGTCCCGGCGACGCCCAAACATCAATCGCCGTGATATTGAGGATACACAACACCCCGAAGGCAAGCGTCTCCGAAGACATCAAAAACCAAAACAGGTTCGAGTCCGGACGCCAGAAATGCACCCCCACCGCGGTTCCGTAAGCAAAGGCCATTCCCGCCACAATGTTCTTCGCCACGGAGATCTCCGCATCCGTCTGCAGAAACACGAGAACGAAATACCCCACCACAAACACGAGAACCATCGCGCCATGTGACCACAAACCGGTCGGCAAGGTTGCCAGGATCGCCACACAGGCAATCGCCGCCATGACCACGCAGACCCACAGGACCTTGCTGTGTCGCTGATGAAATTGATGCCTCGGCGACGCACTCCTCGGCGAATTTTTCACCACTCCGCTGTCCAGCAAACGATCCACCACGTAAATGATCCACACCGACAGCCCCACCAGCCAGTAGAGCGATTCCGGATACCAAACCACCCGCCAGGTCTTCGCAAACATCCACACCCAGACGACCGCCACCAGGGGGGCATCTAGGCTGAGCATATTCGGCCAAAGCCAAAGTGGGCGACGTTCCATGAAATTGGGGTCGAAACATCCCCTCAGTTCTCACGCATGGCAAGCGCTGAGTGCCACAGCTCCTCCCCAGGCTCACCCCAAGTCCAGATCCCGCACGAAAGGCGGCACCCCGCAGCCAATGGCATCAGCCACCATCCGCAGCAACTCTCCCTCCCGGCTGGAAAGCACCCCATCTTGGGCCGCCGCCCTCGCGCACAGCTCCAAGAGGGACTTCTTCACAATCGGCGTGGACGCCTCGAATTTCTCCAGCGAGGACCCGATCAGACTCGGTCCACACTGCTCAGCCTTCAGCATCACCGGCTTCCAAGCCCCCGCCGGCCAATTCCTCACCACGCTTTCCCAAGTCGTCGCGGCCTCGTCCGCATCCCGTCCCAGCCAGGCGATCGCGGACAGAATCACATTCGTGTCCCAGGCCAGATCCTCCAGAGAGCGCCACTTCATCTTGGGAAAGCCCAGCTCCTCAAAATGACTGGCAAGATGCCGGCGGAGGAGGTGATGGAGCATGTATTCAAACAAGGTCACCTTCCCATCGCTCCGAATCAGCTGCTGCGTCACCCCGACAAACCTCCGGTATTCCGCATCACTCATCCCCCGCAAAGTCGGAATACACACGTCGATCAGCGCGATCTTCCGCGCCGAATGCAGCCCGCGCAACTCGCCTTGCCACATCCCCGCCCTCACCGCCGCCTCAGGACCCGCCGTCCCGTGCAGCGAGGCCAACTCGCCCGCCCTCAACGTTTCATCATCCGCAACCAACAACCCAAACATCAACGCCTGCGCATCATTCTTATCATGAGCCGCCGCGATCCACCCCTCGTCCAATCCATCCCGCAACACCCGTCCCTGCTCCACATCCACCATCGCGGGCTCTCCGATCTGATCCAACATCATCACTCCACCCAACGCGCCCTTCCGGGCTTTCGGCAATGGTGGCGGATCCCCCTGAATGGATACCGGCGGGAGTTCCGAACTGACAAATTCTCCATCCCAACTCTTTTGGATCGCCTTGATCCGCACATCCAGCGGCGGGTGCGTTGCCAATCCATACGCAAACATCCCCCCGTCCGCAAAAAACATGTGACTCGCTTCCATCGCCTTCGGACTCACCAGCTTCGATCCATGCTGCTGCCCTCCGATCTTCTTTAATGCTCCCGCAATTCCATCCGGCTCCCGCGTAAACTGCACCGCCGAGGCATCCGCCAAATACTCCCGCTGCCGCGACACCGCCGCCTGCAACATCCGGGCAAAGAAAGTCCCGATCGATCCCACGATCATCAGCACCAACCCCACCAGGAAGATCACCAAAATCGCCGCCATCCCATCCTTGTTGTTGCTCCTCCGCCCATGCCCCGCAAAGCGGAAAATACTGATGATACTCCGACCCAGCACGGTGATGATCACCAAACCAAAGACCATCCCCATCAAGCGCATGTTCAGCCTCATGTCGCCGTTGAGAATATGGCTGAACTCGTGCGCGATCACCCCCTGCAACTCCGCTCGGCTCAACCTCTGCACACAACCTCGCGTCACCCCGATTACCGCATTCGACGGCTCCGTTCCCGCCGCGAAGGCATTAATCCCCTCCTCCCCGTCCATCATATAGACCTGCGGCACCGGCGTCCCCGAAGCGATCGCCATCTCCTCCACCACATTCAACAGACGCCGCTCATCAGCATCTCCCGTCCCCGGGATCACCAAACGTCCTCCAAGATCATTCGCGACCACCGCCCCTCCTTTGCGCAGCGAGATGGTCTTGAACAGGCTCCCCAGTAAAATCACTCCCAGCGTTCCGACACCGCCCACCAACAAGGCCATCACCAACTCACCCCCGCCAATCTTCGCCCCCGCTCCCAGTAGGAAAAAAAGTAGCACTTCCACCGCCGCAACAACCCCGAGCACACAGAGCACGAAGTAGAAGGCCAGAACCTTCGTCCTGCGTCTCGCATCTTCCTGCGCCTGAAAAAAGTCCATGACTTGAAGTCCTCCCGCCGGAACCCGATCAGAACTTCACGTCCACCCGCTCCCGCTCCTCCTCCGAGGAAACCTCAAAGAGCGTGGCCGAACCAAAGTTGAACATCCCGGCAATGATGTTGGTCGGGAACACCTCCGTCTTGGTGTTGTAGACGGTCACCGAGTCATTGTAGGCCTGACGCGAAAAGCTGACCTTGTTCTCCGTGCTCGTGAGCTCTTCGCTCAACTGCATCATGTTCTGATTCGATTTCAAATCAGGATACGCCTCCGACAGCGCAAACAAGCGCCCCAACGCCGATCCTAATCCGCCCTCCGCCGACATCAACGTCGCCATCTGCTCCGCATTCTCCGGACTCACACCCTCACTGGCACTCGCCGCCGCATTCCGAGCAGTAATAACCGCCTCCAGCGTCTCCCGTTCGTGCTTCATGAAACCCTTCGCAGTCTCCACGAGATTGGGAATAAGATCGTAGCGTCGCTTCAGCTGCACATCGATTTGCGCAAAAGCATTCCGAAACCGATTACGCAGTTTCACCAGCCCATTGTATTGGACCACCAGAAACAGACCGACCAAGACAGCCAGTCCGACGAGAACGACGAGAATAATAACGATTGCTGATCCCATAATGTAACGCCCCCAGCCTAGCCCGACGTCCATTCAAGGCGATGATAAAAGGCCACACCCCCCGGAATCCCTCCCCACCTCGCTTCCCGCTTGCCAGAAGCGAACTTCCATCATCTTCTCAACTATCTTGCAGAAGATCTCCGACACCGTCTTCGCCGCCATCGACTTCGAGTCCGCTGGCACCGCCAAAGGACAGACCGATGTCCCCATCCAGATCGGCATTGCCCTCTGGTCACCAGCCACCGGTTACGGCGAAACCTTCTGCTCCTTCCTCCACACCGACCGCCCGGTCACTTGGGCCGCCCAGAAAGTCCACGGCATTACCACCGACGACCTCCAGGACGCCCCCACCCTCCTCTCACTCTGGCCCGTCATCCGCCGCCTCCTCGCCGGACACGTTGTCGTCGCCCACGGCCACGGCACCGAAAAGCGCTTCCTCCGCACCTTCCCCGGCCACCCCTTCGCACCCTGGCTCGACACCCTCCACCTCGCCCGCGCCGCCTGGCCAGAAGCCAAGGATCACTCCCTCAGCGCCCTCTGCGATCTCCTCAGCGTTTCCGCCGCCGTCAAGGAACGCCAGCCCGATCGCAATTGGCACGACGCCCTCTTCGACTCCCTCGGCTCCCTCGCCATCCTCGAAGAACTCCTCGACGAGCACCAATGGACCGACAAACCCCTCGAGCTCCTCCTCAGCCCCGACCTCAGCAAGTATCACCGCAACCGGGCCTGAACGACTCCCCCCTCACCGAAGGCAAATGAATGGACAACGCCCCTGCCTCCGTATGAAATGATGACCTCCCACCGACCATCATGCCAACTGTCGCCGTTTCCCTGAATTCCCGGTCCTACGATGTCCACGTCGAGGATGGTCTCATCTCCCGCGCTGGTGAAATGATCAAGGCCGCCGGCCTCACCGGAAAGGCCGCCATCATCACCGACACCAACGTCGCCCTTCACTACGCCGAGGCCATCAAACAGTCCCTCGCGGACGCCGGCTTTGAGTCCTCCCTTCATCTCGTTCCCCCCGGCGAAGCCTCCAAGTCCATGGAGAATGTCGAGTGCCTCTGCCGCTCCCTCATCGAGCATCACCACGACCGACAATCGTTCGTTGTCACCCTTGGAGGCGGCGTCGTCGGCGACCTCGGAGGCTTCGTGGCTGCCATCTTCTTTCGCGGTATCCCCTTCGTCCAAATCCCCACTACCATCGTCGCCCAGGTCGACTCCGCCGTCGGCGGAAAGACCGGCGTCAACACCCCGGAAGGCAAGAACCTCCTCGGTGCCTTCCACCAACCAAGGCTTGTCCTCGCCGACCCGGAGACACTCACCCACCTCCCGCCCCGCGTCTTCCGCGAAGGCTTCGCAGAAGTCATCAAACATGCCGCCATTCGCGATGCGGCGATGCTCGACGAGCTCGAGCGACTCGACATCACTGAACAAAAAACCTGCAGCAAACTCCTCGCCCGAAACACGGCCATCAAGGCTCGCATCGTGGAAGAGGATGAGCACGAAACCTCCGGCACCCGCGCCCTCCTGAATTTCGGCCATACCATCGGCCACGCCATCGAGGCCGCCGTCCCCTACGGCTCCATCCTCCACGGCGAAGCCATCGCCCTCGGCATGCGAGCAGCCCTCTTTCTCTCCGAGAAACTCACCGGCCTCTCCTCCGACGACTCCGAGCGCATCCTTAAGCTCCTCGAGAAATTCAAACTCCCCCTCACCCTCGACGCCGACATCAGTGACGCCGACATCCTCGCCTGCATGTCCCGCGACAAGAAATTTGTCGGCGGCAAACGGCGCTTCATCCTCCTCAAGAACAACGGCAACGCCGTGGTCAGCGACAAGGTCACCGAAGAACTGATCCAAAAGTCCCTCAACCTCCTCCGAACCTCTCGCTAAAACTTTTCTCCGCGATGCATTGGACCAACCCGCCAAAATCGCCCAAGGTCTCCTGACTATCAACATCCAAGGAGCCGCCCCTCTGATCGATTTTGCCCGCGCTAAAATTGTCTTGGCCCTCGCGATGGCAGCAATCCTCTGGTTACGCATGAACGGACGGGAACGCGAAGCGAGCTCCGACCAACTCGCCGTCGCGGCAGAAGCGGTCTAGCTCATCCCTCGCGAATCAACGCACCCAATTTCTCTTCGAGTCGCCGCGTCAACTCGGGCGCACCTCCCTTCGCGGGCACCCCTCCCGAGATCAGCAAGTCGCTCACTCCAATCGGATCCCCCGCGACCACTTGCGCATCCCGCCACGCAGGATACGTGCTATCCCCCAGGATATCCTCCTCCAATTTCATGATCGTCTCCGCCCGGCGGTGAAAAGTCGCATCCTCCAACAGGTAGTCCCCCGGATAACTATGCGCCTGAAGCGCCGCGAACACCCGGTAGAGATCCTCCTGCAACGCCACCTTTTCCTCTTCGCTCGGCGGATGATCCTCAGAAAGCAGGACCCGCCGAATCTTGTTCCTCAAGGCCCTCACCCGCTCTGGAGGCGTCGTCGCCCTACCATCAGAGCCGCGACGCCCCTCCACATCTTCCAATAACCGCTCACACATCCTCCTCACGCGGACTGGCAGATCGCCACACTCAGCCACACCAAAAAACTCCACTTCCTTCAGCGCCAGCAAGCCGGCCCCGAGATGTAAAATTCGCTCATCGACCTCCTCCGTCCGTCGCGGCTTCCAACCGATCCGCTCCTCCATCGCCGCCAAGCGACCAGGAAAGGTCTCCTCCACACCCTCTTCATGCCGGAAACTCATCGCCACCGGCACCAACCACGCCTTCTTACCCCCCGCCAATCTCCCCGCCGCTCGAATGATCATGGAAGACACCCCGTCCATCAAAGGATCGAGACGCCCATGATGATGATAAATCTCGCCCTCCGGAAATACCACCAGCGGACATCTCCCTTTGGAAAGGATTCCGATCGCTGTTTTCAAGGAAGCAATATCAGCACCATCACGATCGACCGAAAAAATTCCCATCCGCTGCAACAACGCCGCCTGCAAACCACCTCCATCAAACAACTCCCGAGCCGCCATGAAACGCAGCGGCAGATGAAAACGATGGGCGATGCTCAAAATCGCATGGGGGTCGGCGTGATCCGAATGGTTGGGAGCCAACAGCACCGAGTCACCGCGTTCACACAACTCCACCACCCGCTCCCATCCCACTGCCTTCACGTCCCGCACCCGGTAACGTTTTCTCAACCAGGCCGAATCATTGTACCAAACCCCCAGCGGTCGAATCCAATCCCACGGAATTGGCGGACGAAAGGTGTAGGGCTTGTCAGTCGGCAACCAGCGCATTGCGGGACCATCTCACGCAGCCACAATGATCACCAATCGCAAATTCTCCGTGATTGAGAATCGAGCTGGCATCACGCGCTGAATCAGCAAAAGTCCTCCCCGTGATCCCACTCACTTACACCGGAGGCTCGGTCTCCACCAATGGCTACCTTCTGGAAACCCCCGAGGGTCTCATCGTCGTCGATGCCCCGGAAGGAATGGCAGAACAAGTTCGCGCCACCGGCTTGACCCCACTCGCCCTGCTCCTCACCCACCATCATTTCGATCACGTCGAAGATGCCGCCGAACTGGCTCAAATGGGTGCCTCCATTCACGCCTTCGCCCCCATGAGCCCCGATCTGACCCTCGCCGAGGAAGCCGCACGATGGGGACTGCCCATCACCATCGAGCCCTACACCGTGGACCGGATCCTCGAAGGCGAGCAGACCCTGGACCTCGCTGGCCAAACCTTCGATCTCCTCCACGTCCCGGGCCATTCTCCGGACAGCCTCGTCTTTCACCTCGCCAAACAGGCCATCGCCTTCGCTGGGGACACTCTTTTCGCCCAATCCATCGGTCGCACCGACCTTCCCGGGGGTCGCAATAGGCAGCTGCTCAACGCAATCAGGAGCCAACTTTTCCCTCTCCCGGCCGCCACCCGGGTGCTCCCCGGACACGGCCCAGAGACGACGATCCAACAGGAAGTGGCCTCGAACCCCTATTTACAGTGAATTTCCAACAAGATTCTGTCCTTTGTGACGTTTAAGAGATGGAGAAAGTAGGGAAATTCCAACTGGAATGACCACTACTCCTCTGCAACAATCAACGGACGGGGTAGGGACCTGCTCCAGAACGCTATTTACGATGTCCTCAGACGATCCTTCCCCCCCACGACCTCGTCAAGCCCCACTGCCGGAAAGCCTCAAGACCCAGCTCTCCGGCTTTCGAAAGCAACTGTGGAAGGTCAAGGTCGCCGAAGCTGCCCTCGCCGGCATTTTTGGACTCCTCTTTTCCTATCTCCTCGTCTTCGGACTCGACCGCATCTGGGCCACTCCAGGCATCGTCCGCCTTTCCATCCTGATCGGCGGCACCTCCATCTTCGTCTTTTTCGCTCCCTACTGGATCCACCGCTGGGTCTTCGGCCATCGCAACGAAAGCCAACTTGCCCGCCTCATCGCCGATCGCTTCCCGCGACTCGGTGATCGTCTCCTGGGTGTGGTCGAGCTGCAGGATCAAAAAGAAAGCGCCGAGTCACTCTCTCCCGAACTCCGCGCCGCAGCGATGGTCAACGTCGCCAAAGAAGCCATGGGTCGCGATTTCGAGAACGCACTTCCCGCCTCTCGTCATCACAGCTGGTCCCTCGGCGTCCTCGCCACCTTCGCCCTCGCCACCGCGGCCCTCGTCGTAGTGCCCAAAGCCGGCATCAACTCCCTCAAACGCTGGCTCATGCCCCTCTCGGACACGCCACGCTACACCTTCACGCGGCTCCTCGACGTCCCCAAGCGCATCGTCGTCCCCTATGGCGAACCCTTCGACGTCATCCTTGTTCTGAACGAAGACTCAGACCGCAAGCCCGCGACCGGCTCCGCCCAATACGATCAACAGGATACCGTCAACGCGACCTTGGACGAAGACAATCGCTACACCTTCACCTTCCCCGGTCAGCAAGCGCAGGGAGCCATCAGCCTCAACATCGGCGACGTGCAGGAAACCATCAAGGTCGAACCGATCCTCCGCCCGGCCACCGAAGCCATCGCCGCACTCGTCACTTATCCGGACTACATTCAACAGGATCCACGCCGCATCGATCTTCGGGCCGGCGTCCTCTCCGTTCTCGAAGGCAGCAAAATCTCCGTCGAGGCGACCGTCACCCGCGAACTCGCCTCTGCCAAGATGGACTTCCGCCCACTCGCCGAAGATCGAGCCCCCAACCCCGACGAACCCGGCGACATCTTCACTCCGGAGTCCGTCACCCTCGAAACCGAAGGCCGAAATCTCACCTCCCCTCCCCGCGAAATCACCAACGTTCCCGCCGAGATCCTCCTCACTTGGACTGATGTCCTCGGCCTCGAATCTGCCACGCCGTTCCGCCTCCGCGTAGAGCCTGTTCCCGATCAGGCTCCCACCACCTACATCCAGGGCATCGATCGCCAGCGCGTCATGCTGGTCGAGGAAACCATCGAGTTTGAAGTCCTCTCGGAGGACGACTACGGCGTGAAGGAAATCGGCATCGCGTGGGCTGGTCAGTTCACGAAGCCCACCGACGAAACCCCCGCCAACGGCGACATGAAGGTCCTCGACGGCGCACCGGATATGCAACGCCTCGGAAAGGGCGTTGCGTTCTCACCCTCCGTCCTCGGCATTCAACCACAGCAACTCACCCTCCGTGCCTACGCCGAAGACTACTCTCCGGAACGCGGCCGGGTTTATTCGGAGCCCATCACCCTTTTCATCCTCACTCGTGACGAACACGCCCAACTTCTCAAAACCCAGTTCGACCGCATCATTGGCGAACTCGAGGACCTCGCCCGACGCGAACAAAACAACCATGACGAGAACAAGCGACTCGAACGCGTCGATCCCGAGAACCTCCAGGATGAGGAATCCCAGGAGAAACTAAAAACACAGGAGCAGAACGAGGCCGAGAACACCGAACGCATGAAGGAACTCGCCCAGAAAATGGAAGAGCTCTTCAAAGACGCCGCCCGGAACAGCGAACTCGATCCGGAAACGATGAAGAAGTTGGCCGAGTCGCTGAAAAAAATGCAGGAACTCGGCAACCAGGACATGCCCAAGGTCGAGAAAAAGCTCAGCGACTCCCAGGACCAGCGCTCCACTCCCGAACAATCCAAGGACGATCTCGAAAAGGCCATTGAGGAACAAAAGAAGGTCCTCGAAAAAATGCGCGAAACAATCGAGCAAGCCAATGAGGCCAACCGCGACTTCGAGGCAAGCACCTTCATTAACCGCCTCAAACGCGCCGCCACCGAAGAAGATGGCATTGCCGCCTCACTCTACGACCACATCGACGACTTGATCGGCTTGGACGCCGAGGAAATCGACCCCAGCGACCAACGACTACTCGGCGAACTCACCACCCAACAACGGCGCACGGCCTCGGATGTCCGCTGGATCCAGGAAGATCTGGGACACTTTTACGCCCGGACTCAAAAGGAGATCCACAAGGAGCTCCTCCTCGAAATGCAGGAGACCCACATCGACTCCGCCCTCGATGACAACCGTCGGCGCATCGTGGAGAACCAGACCTACAAAGCCATGTCCCATTGCCGGAACTGGGCCGAGATCCTCCGCGAGTGGGCCAAAAAACTTGAAGAAGAAGATGGCGGCGGCGGTGGCGGCGGTGGAGGAGGCGGCGGCGGCGGGAGCCAGGAAGATCAGGATTTTGAGTTCATGCTGAAGGTCATGCAAATGATCCAAAAGGAACAGGACATCCGTTCCCGCACGCGGGCTCTGGAGCAATTACGTCGGTCCGTGCAACCGGAGAACAAATAAGCCAACCAAGCCATGAGATCCTCCATCACCCCCCTCATCTCCGTCGTCACGGCAGCATTCCTCACCCTGCCCGTCCTCGGCGACGAACCTGCCGCAGACCTTGCGCAGAAGATTGAGAAACATCAGGTCGGATCAAAAAAGCTCGCTAACGAACAGGACGAGCTCTCCGCTGACGTTCAGGAACTCATCGACGAACAAACTTCGGAACAAGTGATCGAGCTACTCGGGAAAGCGGAAACGATCATGACCGAGGTCATCGACAACCTCGACGCCACCGATACCGGCGGCCCGACCATTGCTGCCGAAACAGAGATCATCGAAATGATTTTCGAAGCCGCCAAGAAGAAGGCGCAAGAGCAACAAGAACCGAAGGAGGGAGAGCCAAAACCCGGGGAAGAGCCAGGGGAAGGTGAGCAACCCGGGCAACAACCCGGGGAGGGCCAAAGCACCTCCGGCGCGATGCTCGACATGATGCGCCGCATGATGGGCGAGACCCCCGGCGGAGAACCGAACCCCGACCAGGAGGGCCCGGAAGGAGGTGAGTCGCCCGGCGGCGGAAGCACCGGCGATTCCGACAAGCCCAATCGCAAGGTTGATGGATCCGCCAATGGAAACTCCACCGAGCGCCGCGTCCCCAAGAAATCCGGCACCGCAGGCAGCGGACTCCCCCCAGAATTTCGTAAAGCTCTCGACGCCTATAACCGTCCAAGTTCGAAGCCCAGCCAACCATGAAACTCCTCCTCGCCGCCCTCCCTCTGGCCGTCCTCGTCACTGGCTCAGGCTTCAGCCAGTCCCTGCCGCGCCGGCAGGACGACCCGATCCCTCCGCAGGTGGAGACGATGTTCACCAAGGGACTCCGATACCTCTCCTCCACCCAGGCCGCCGACGGCAGCTGGCCGGACCGTACCGGGACCGATCCCGGAGTGGTCGGACTTTGCGTGATGGCCTTCCTCGCCCACGGAGAGGATCCCAATCACGGCCCCTACGCCAAAAATATCTCCATCGGTATCAGCTACATTCTCGGCCAACAAAGCGACAACAACGGCTACATCGGCTCAAGCATGTATAACCACGGATTCGCCACCCTCGCTCTCGCGGAAGCCTATGGCGTCACCCATGACAAACGCATCGCCCCCGCCCTCGAGAAAGCAGTCGATCTGATTCTCAACGCCCAGGAACGCAACCCCCGGGGAGCCTGGCGTTACACCCCGGAGAGCCCCGATGCCGACACCACCGTGACCGGATGCCAACTCGTGGCCCTCTTCGCCGCCCGGAATGCCGGCATCCCCGTGCCCGATGAAGCCCTCAAGCGCGGCCAGACGTTCATGAAGCGCTGTCGCAGCTTCGACGGCGGCTACGGATACACCTCCGCCGGCAGCAGCAAGCCCACCCTCACCGCCATCGGCTCCCTCACCCTCTCGCTCGCCAAGGACCGTGACAGCAAGGGCTACCGGGCCAGCCTTGAATACCTCAAAAAGCACCTCAACTACCGCGACCGCTACTATCCTTACTACTACGAGTATTACATGTCACAAGCCCTCTTCCACGCCGACGAGAGCACTTGGAATGAGTGGAATTCGCGCAACATCCGCTACCTCTCAGCCTCCCAAAGCCGCGATGGCTCCTGGCTCGGGAACAAAGGCCCCTCCTTCAGCACTGCGGGCTCCCTCCTTTCTCTCGCCCTCAACTACCGTTTCCTTCCAATTTACGAAAAGTAGCAATCATGAGCATTCCATCTCGATTCGTCTTAACCATCGCCTGCAGTCTTGCAACCCACATCTGCGCCCAGGAGGAACCTGCCAAGGACCCCGATTTGCTGCGTTTTGAAAATGGTGACGTCCTCCACGGCCGCTTTGAAGGCATGGAGAACGGAACCAGCGTGACTTGGTCCGGCAACTCGATCAAATCTTCCATCAACCTGCAGTCGGGCACCCTGCGCCGCATTGCCCTCAACGGCGGCCGCGCAGCCAAATCCCTGCCTCAACCGGAGTTCGTGCAACTGGTCAACGGCGATCAAATTCCGGGCCGCGTGATCGAACTGGATGATAAGAACCTCACCCTCGAAACCCCGATGGCCGGCACTGTCGTTGTAGAGCGTCAGTTCGTCTCCTCCATTTCCCCCAATCCTTTCGGCGGATCCCTTCACTACATTGGACCATTCACCAAGGATGAGTGGTCCTTCGTCGAACGCCCCAAGGTTGAAAACAAACCCCGCTCCCGGCGCGTTGAGGAACCCGAGGAAGATGAAGACCCTTGGGCCTTCGGCGGAGATGCCTGGTACAGCAACGGCCAAGTCCCCATCGCCGTCGATGCCAACATCCCCGACAAGGCCCGCATCAAATTCAACCTCGCCTGGCGCAGCCGTCTAAGCGCCGTGGTCGCCTTCCATGCCTCTCTCGACATTCCGCAAATCAAGAAGCCCGAGGAAGATGAGGACGGGGACAATAAGAAAGTGATCCGCAAGAAGGGTCTGCCAAGCAGTGGCTCCAACAGCTACCCCCTGACCTACGGACATAGCTACGTTCTCACGATCTACTCGAGCTATGCGATGCTCTACCGCTGCGATTTCGACAAGGACGGAAACCCAAAGATGAACCGACTCACCAATTCCAGCGCCACGATCCGCTTGGAAGAATCTGGCGAGGCCGAATTCGAGCTACGTTGTGACCGTGAAAACAGCCGCATCCTTCTCTTCGTCAATGGCGAATACGTCAACCAGTGGGAAGACCCTCAAGGCTACGCCGGCATCGGGTCCCATCTCACCTTCGGCTGCCAAAACGCTGGATCACACCTTCGGGTTTCCGACATCGTGGTCAGTAACTGGAACGGCATGCTCGATTCAGCCCGGAGTATGGACGCCGAGGATCGGGACACCATCCTGCTCAACAACGGCACCGATCGGTTCTCCGGAAAAATCACCGGGATCAAGAGTGGTCACTATCAACTCAAGGGCACTTACGCCGACATGCAGATCCCAGTGGACGAGGTGGAGGAACTTCGCTTCGCCCGTTCTTCCCGGAAAGAGCTCCCCGCTCCCAGTGGAAAGGCTCTCCGCCTGATCCTTCGCCCCATCGGACGCATCACCCTCGATCCAGGCAAATCCACGCCGACCGACCTCACCGGCCGCCATCAGGCCCTTGGCGACATCAATCTCGACCTCGGCTTCGCCAGCATCATTGAGTTCTCCTTCAGCGACAGCATTCTCGACTCATGGGACGAAAAATTTTAATGAAACGCGCCTCAACAAGCATACTAGTGATCGCCCTTGGTGCACTACCGCTCCACGCCGATCAACTGACTTTGGAAGGTGGTGACCAACTCACCGGCACCCTCCTGGAGATTCCTGATGAATCACGCATCACTTTCGAGACGCCAAATGCGACCAACCCACTCCAGCTGAAGAGCTCCGCGGTAAAGTCGATTCAGTTCGAGTATGAGGCCCCTAAGGATATTCCCCAATCGGAGCGGCTTGTCCTCCGAAACGGGGACACCTTTCCCGGCGAGATCATTAATCTGGACTCCGAATATCTCGACCTGCGCACCTGGGCCTGCGGGGACCTCCGCATCCCACGCTCTGCAATCGCCTCAGTCGCCTTCGGCGTCGCTCCTCACAACCTCGTCTTCTCGGGCCCCAAAAACGAAGCCGGCTGGAAAGATAATGAGAACTGGAGCTTCGGCGATCAGTCCCTCTCCTCCGCCAAACGCGGCACCATTTCCCGCCTTGATGTCCTCCCGGAGCAATTCATCCTTCGCTTCCAGCTCAAATGGGAAACAAACCCCAACTTCCGATTCTATTTTTGCGACGATTTCCTGCAGCGCAATGGCGACACCGACCGCTACTACTTCGAAGTCAACTCGGGAGGCATGCAGCTGAAACGGCAGGCCACCGGAAATAAAAACCGCCGCTGGAGCCCTCTTTATTCCTCCCAGCGCCGACCCGAATCCTTCCCTGATCACAACATGGAGATCGAAATTCGCGTCGATCGTCATGGTCGGATGCTCTATATTTACGTGGACGGAGAGGATGAAGGCCGCCTCGACGACCCGATCGGCGAAATCCCCTTGGGCTCAGGTATCATGCTCGAAAGCCTCGCCGGCGGCGACATGAAGAACATCGTTTCATCCATCGAAATTTACCACTGGGACGCAGTATCCCAAATTCACCGCAACGAAGGACACAAAAACCCAGATACCGATGCCGTCGTCACCACCGAAAGCGAACGATACGAAGGCTCCGCTGATCAACTCGTCGGCGAGGGGCAGGATCGGGCAATCCTCATCAAGAGCCCTCATACCGATGAACCGGTCCGCATCCCCTTCAACGCCCTCTCCGTTCTCTACTTTCGTGAACCGAAAAAAATGGATTCAAGCCCCTGCGATTTTCATCTGAGTCTGGCAGCACAAGGCCGGGTCGCGGTCAACAACCCCACCCTCTCCCTCGATTCAATGTCCGCCGATCATCCCCTTCTTGGGGAAATCTCCATTCGCCGCGACTCTATCATGTCGCTTCAGGCCGCTCCCCACTCGGAGCCCACCCCTTAACGCAGTCCCTCCCCACCCATCGATGAATCGTATTTCTTCCGTTCTCCTCTGCATCCTCCCCAGCCTCGCGTTCCATGTCCGGGCGCAGGATGAAAATGGCGGTCGAGCCATCTTTTCCAACGGAGATCAACTCAGCGGAACTCCGGGCGCCCTCACCGAAGATGGCCTCGCTTGGACGGCCGAACATCTTCTCCATCAACCCAGCACCATCAGACTCGACTCCCTCTTGGAGGTGCAACTTCAGGCCGGTGATATTCCCGAGCGCAACACCACCCATCAAGCCCTTCTCAGCCTGACCAATGGCGACAGGATCCGTGGCGAACTCGTCGGACTCGATGATGAATACGTGACCCTGAAAACGTGGTACGGTGGCGAACTCCGCATCAACCGCCTCATGGCCACCGACCTCGAGGTGATCCGCTCCGAGCACGCGCTCTACAGTGGCCCCGACAGCATTGAGAACTGGACAGTCAGCGGCGAGCAGGGAGCTTGGGGCGTCGACAATGGGCAACTTCAATCCCGTCTGAAGGGCAGCGTGGCCCGGGAAATCGAACTGCCATCCAGATGCCACATCCACTTCGATCTCGCCTGGAGATCCAATCTCAAATTTCACCTCATCCTCTTCTCAGACGAAGGCGACACCTCCACCCCTGGCAATTGCTACGATCTCGTCTGCCAACGGCGCTTCGTCTACCTACGCAAAAAATGGAAGGGCAAATCCAGTGGAACCACCAATATCGGACAACCCGCCAACATTCGCGAACTCGCCGATCAGGAAAAGGTCGGCATGGACTTCTACATCGACCGGGCCACCGGGACGGTCGCCTTCTACGTGGACGGAAGACAGGCACAAGTCTGGTCCGATGAAGCCCCCAAGGTCGGCTCCTTCGGCAATTGGCTCCACTTTGTCGCCGAGGAGTATCCGCTCCGCATTTCCAACATCCGGGCCAGCGTCTGGAAGGGAGACCTCCCCGAGAACAGCGAGACAGGAGCTCCCGACGAACCGCTCAAAGAGGAAGGTCAGGTTATCGCCCTCCAGAACAACGACACCGTAGTTGGCGAAGTCGGTGCCATCGAAAATGGAACTCTCACCATCACCTCGAAACACGGGGACATTCCCATTCCCGTCCAACGCATTCGCTCGGTCAACATCGGCAGCGAAAACTTTGAGGAACCCATCCGAAAGAACGGAGATATTCACGGATGGCTCCGGGAGGGAGGACGAATCACCTTCCGCCTCGATTCGTTCCGTGACGGAACCATGAACGGCTATAGCCAAGCTTTCGGTGAAGCCATCTTCGATCTCAACGCCTTCTCCAAGCTCGAGTTCAATATCTACAACGAGGACCTCGACCACCTCCGCGGCGGATCTGATTGGTAGCGGACCTCCCCCCACCTCCTCGGGGTCGCTGATCTGCGTTCCCCGCCCCTCCCAGGATACGGAAAAGAGCGGCTGGCTCGCACCCACCGCTCTTCACACCTACGATCCCAATCGCAATGGATTGTGTATTTTATGACCCCCCCACCAGGCCGTCATTCAACGACTTTGGCAAAGGCTTCTCTTTCTTACGTAGCGCACGACGCATTTTATCAAGCGCTACATTCTGAAGTTGTCGGATTCGCTCCCGGGTTACCCCAAATTCTCGTCCAACATCTTCCAGAGTCATTGGTTTTTTCCCGTTAAGGCCAAATCTTGCATCGATGATTCGGTGCTCACGTTCATCAAGCACGTCGAGCAGGGTACCTAGCTGAGTATGAAGGTTCTTATCGGCCAAGGCCTCAAGAGGATTCACCGCCTTTTCGTCCCCGATAATGTCTCCATAATCGGTTTTTTCCCCGTCATTGATCGGAGCATCAAGCGATGCAGGCCTCTGAGCCGCCCTTTTGAGCAGCGCCAGCTTCCGCCGGGGAATCCCCAATTCTTCGGACAATTCATCGTCGGTAGGCTCCCGGCCGATCGATTCAGCCATCATGCCCGAAATTCGACGCATTTTGGCGATTTTGTCGACCATATGGACCGGAAGACGGATCGTCTTGCTCTGGTTGGCTAGGGCCCTCTTGATCGACTGCTTGATCCACCAAGCCCCGTAGGTGCTCAGTTTCCCGCCCTTCTCAGGATCAAAGCGCTCCACGGCCTTCATGAGGCCAATATTGCCTTCGGAGATCAAATCGGCCAGTGGAAGGCCATAATTGGCGTAATCTTGGGCAATTTTCACTACGAGGCGAAGATTAGCCTTAATCATGTGAGCACGTGCCTTGGCGTCGCCCGTCTTAATCCGGGTGGCCAGTTTTACCTCTTCCTTTGGGGTCAAAAGATCTGTCTTCGAGATCTCGCGGAGGTAAACCCGCAAACTGCTGTCTGTGTCGAGTCGTGACATATTGTTGTTCCTTTCTGGTGTTTGAGTTGCCTCCCCTATTCCCTTTAACGTTCCAGAGGCGGTATTTATTCCAAGAGAATTGTAAATACATTGTAGGATCGCCATCGCGCACCCTCCATCATGTTGCAGGCTTCATACCACGGTCTAGGAAATAATTAGAATAATTCTAATTAGTGGGCAGGAACACCTGTTTCTGGGCTGTTGAGCACTGTCTGTCTGTCAAATCACTTCAAATTTCAGTAAGCTGTAGACCAAAGAAATTGGGGCCGCCTCTCACCGAGGAGACAGATTGTCCCGAGCTTCCCGTTCTTGACGCGGCCAGCTTGTCCCGCACGCGGGTTTCTTCCGCTCAGATTCGCTCCCACTGGCCTTGAAAGCGGGGGAAATGGTAAGAAGAATCAATTGTGATCGGTAAATCTAGCCACATGCGTATTCTTCTCCTTGCCCTCCTCTCCTCCGGCTTTGCCCTAGCGGCTCCACAGCCAAACATTCTCTGGCTCACTTCCGAGGACCACGGCCCACACCTTGGCTGTTACGGAGATCCCGACGCGGTCACTCCCAACCTCGACGCATTCGCCAAACAATCACTGCTCTACACCCGCGCCTCCTCAACTGCTCCGATCTGTGCTCCGGCCCGGACCACGCTGATTACCGGTATGTATGCGCCCGCCTTGGGTGCCCAGCACATGCGCTCCGAGGTTGCCATCCCTGAATGGCTCCAACTCTATCCCGAGCTTCTCCGCGAACACGGCTACTACTGCACCAACAGCAGCAAGACCGACTACAACCTCCTCGGCGACGACAAGGCGATCTGGGACGCCTGTTCCAGGAAGGCCCACTACAAGGACCGTCCCGACGGAAAACCCTTCTTTGCAATCTTCAACCAGACCATCACCCACGAATCAAAAATCAGAAACAAGAACCCCAATCCGAAACACAACCCAATAAAAATTTCCATCCCTCCCTACCACCCCGACACCCCCGAAGTTCGAAAGGATTGGGCTCAATACCATGACCGCATCACCGAAATGGATACCTGGTTCGGTCAGCAAATGAAGGATCTGGAAAAAGCCGGCCTCGCCGAGGACACCATCGTCTTCTTTTACGCCGATCACGGTTCAGGGATGCCACGCAGCAAGCGCTATGCCGGCTGGTCGGGCCTCCATGTTCCCCTCATCGTGCACGTCCCGGAAAAGTTTAAACATCTCCGTCCCGACGACTACAAATCCGGCGGCAAAACCGATCGACTGGTCGGCTTCGTCGATATGGCGCCAACACTCATCTCGCTCATCGGCCAGAAGGGTCTGGCCTACCACCAAGGGAACGCCTTCCTCGGTGCTAACATTGATCCCGCTCCGAAGTATTCCTTCGGTTTCGTGGGCCGCGCCGATGAACGCCCCGATGAGGTCCGCTCGGTCACCGACGGCCGCTACATTTATATCCGGAACTTCATGCCCCATGTCTCCAACCTCCGTGGATTGAACTACCAGATGCAAACCACCACCACCCGGATCTGGCGCGAACTCTTCCAAGCCGGCAAGCTCAACGAAATCCAAGCCTACCCCTGGACCTCTCCCCGTCCACACGAAGAATTCTACGACCTTAAGGTCGACCCCCACGAAACGAAGAACCTCGCCGCTTTGAAACCGGAACTGGTGGCCACGTTCCGGCGTTCCTTGAAAAGCTACTTTACCGACACGCACGATCTCGGACTCCTCCCCGAGAGCAGCTACCACGAAATGTCCCGGGAAATGAAGATCACCCTTGGTGATTTTGCCCGGTCCGACAGCTACCGCCCCGACAAGTTGTTCCACCTAACCACACCTCTCGAACCCTCCGGCAACATTACCCTCGACGAAGGCAACCCGCAGTTTCTCACCCTCCAACTCCGGGCAATTCTCTCCAATTGCTCCGCGATCCTGAAAGGAAACGAAGAGCTTCGCTCAACATTGGAATCGTTGCTAACGCACAAGTCCCTCGAGATTCGTGCCGGCGCAGCTGAGGCTCTCACTTATCACCCCGACACCCGGGCAAAAGCCATCGACCAACTTCTCACCCTCGCCGACCCAGTCGTGACGAATCCCTTTGCCGCCCTCCATGCTTTGGACGCTCTCTCCCGCCTCGAAACCCTCGATGCGAAACAGGTCGCTCGCCTCAAGAAGACCAATTTCATCCCCGACAACACCTGGCCCGGACGCGTCTCCAAATACACCGGTCGATTGAACCCCACCGTTGTCGAACAATTCTCCAAAAACTAACCCAACCTTCCTTCCCATGAGATTTTCCGCACTAGCTCTACTCGCTTCCACCTGTCTCGTCGCCGCGGTCGAACGCGGAACTCCACCAGTCAAAGCACCCTTCGAAAAAGGCGAAGACAAACTCTCCACCGACGATTGGTGGAATCGTCCGACCCCGAAGAACCCCAAGCAACTCATCATCGACCTCAAGGTCCCCCGCGATCAGGTCGTTGCCTTCGGCCTCTACACGGTCTCCAACAAGACTCTCAAACTCTCCGCCCAACTCTTCCCCCTCTACCCCAAGGAGAGCCGTACCGTCCGCTTGGAAATCAAAAAAGGCGATTCCTGGACCGAAATTGCCAAGGAAGAAGTCAACGACCTCGGCTGGTCTGCCCTCTTCCGGGTTGAAAACTGGCCCACCGATAAAGACGTCCCCTACCGGATCCGCCACGGCGAGAAGGCTTCCTTTCACGGCCTCATCCGCAAGGACCCCGTCGACAAGAGCGAGATCGTGCTTGCCGCGCTCTCATGCAACTCGAACAAGGATCGCGGAATGCGCGATCAGTATGTCTTCAACATCGCCCACCAGAATCCCGACCTCGTCTTCTACGCCGGTGATCAATCATACGACCACAAGGAGCACACCGCCGCGTGGCTGAAGTGGGGCATTCAGTTCCGCGAGACCTTTCGCACCCGCCCATGCATCGCCATTCCCGACGATCACGACATTGGACAGGGAAATCTGTGGGGCGAGAACGGCAAGGTCGCCAAACTCGGTTCCGGCGCGGACGGAGGCTATTTCTTCCACCCAGAATACGTCAAAATGGTGGAGCGCTGCCAAACGGCCAACCTCCCCGATCCCTACGACCCCACGCCAGTGGAGCAGGGCATCGGTGTTTACTATACCAATCTCCTCCTCGGTGGTGTCGATTTTGCAATTCTCGAAGACCGCAAGTTCAAGACCGGCCCCAAGGACCGCCACCCCATGAAGGGCCCTCGCCCCGACCATATACGTGACCCGGAGTACGATCCGAAAGTCGTCGATGTCCCGGGCCTGAAACTCCTCGGTGACCGCCAACTCAAGTTCCTCGAAGACTGGTCGGACAACAACGACGGCGTTGCCATGAAGGCCGTCCTCTCCCAAACCGGATTCTGCGGCGGTGCCCATCTCCACGGCAGAAAGAAGAACCGCCTCCACGCCGACATGGACTCTAATGGCTGGCCACAAACCGGTCGCAATCGGGCCGTCTCTCTCATCAAAAAGGCCAACGCCGTGCACATCGCCGGCGACCAACATCTGGCGACGATCATCCAACACGGCACCGATGATTTTCGCGACGGCCCCTGGGCCTTCATCGTCCCAGCCAGCGTCAACAACTACTACGGACGCTGGTGGTGGCCCGAAGATGAAAAAGCCGGCGGAAACCCCGACCCCAAGAACCCCCTCCCGTGGAATGGTGACTACCTCGACGGCTTCGACAACAAGATCACCGTCCATGCCTACGCAAATCCCGAGTCGCCATCCAGTGGCGGAGGCTACGGACTCATCCGTTTCAACAAGAAGAGCAACGAAGTCACTTTCGAGTGCTGGCCCCGCGACGTGGACGTCAGCAAGGACGGCGCAAAGCAATTCGTCGGCTGGCCCAAAACGATCAAATTGGACAAATAGAACACAACCCACCGATCCTCCGCAACCCATCCCCATCGACATCTGAAATTATCGGTGTCCGGGGCAGGAAGAATGTGCCATAGAGTCCCCACATGAGCGAACCCTCCGCAAAACCAAAACGGAAACGTGTCAACATCCGTCGTCCCGACGTCATGGAGCGTGTCCAGGCCGAGGTCGAAAGCCACTATCGCTCACCCATCGTTGAAAAAATCCGCAAGGAAGGCGGCGAGATCACCATCGGCAACACCACGCTCCGACTCGCCCAAGAATTCGGCTTTTGCTACGGCGTGGAACGCGCCATCGACCTGGCCTATGCCTCCCGCCGCGTCTTTGCCGACAAACGGATCTTCCTCATCGGCGAGATCATCCACAATCCCGAGGTCAACCGACAGCTCGGCGAGATGAATATTGTCTCCCTTCCCTGGACTGAGCTTAGCTCCCAATACGACGAACTCACCGAGGAGGATGTTGCCATTGTCCCCGCCTTCGGTGCGCCCACCTCGTTCATGGACAAACTGGAAGAGCGCGGCTGCATCGTCGTCGACACCACCTGCGGCGACGTCATGAAGGTCTGGCGCCGGGTCCGCAGCTACGCGAAAGACGCCATCACATCCATCATCCACGGCAAAGCCGGTCACGAGGAGACCCGCGCAACGGCCTCACGCGCCATGGGCGACGACATGAAAGGTCACTATCTCATCATCCTTACCCTCGCCGACACCGACTACGTCTGCGACTACATCCAAAACGGCGGCGACAGGAACCAGTTTCTCGAGCGATTCAGTGAAGACGCCCATTCCGAAGGTTTCGACCCGGACCTGCACCTCCACCAGGTCGGCGTGGCCAATCAAACCACCATGCTCAAAAGCGAAACCGAAGAGATTCAGCGGCGCATCAGTGCCGCCCTCAAGGAACGCGACGGTAATGAAGACGGATTCCAAGTATTCGACACGATCTGCGGAGCCACTCAGGAGCGCCAGGACGCCCTTTTCAAGATGCTTGACCGCAAACCCGACCTCCTCTTCGTGGTCGGCGGCTACAATAGCTCCAACACCACACATCTGGTTGAAATCGGACAGGAAGCCCTCCCCACCTTCTTTATCCAGGATGCCACTTGCCTCGCCTCTCTGGAAACCATCGCTCACTACGATCTCAGCACGAAGAACGAGACCAAGAGCAACTATCCTTCGCAACTCCTCAGCGACGATCCGATCATCATCGGTGTCACCGCTGGAGCATCCTGCCCGGCAAACCTGATCGAAGCCACCATCCTTCGCTCCTTCGAACTGCGCGGCATCTCCCGCGACGCCCTTCAGGTAGACTGACCCTAGTTGCTGCGAACCAGATCGATCTGCTTCTGGATCTTGGCTGCAGCGGCTTTGTCTCCCAACTTCAATAAAGCCGAATGATAACCCAGGAGGCTTGTCAAATCGTTAGGACGACGCACTAACGCCTTCTGAAAACCCTCCGCTGCCTTCAACGGCTCTCCTGCGCTGAGATAAAAATCGGCCACCCTCATTTCCAGCGGATACATGATCCCCGGCGGCACCAACATCGCCGGACGCACCTGCTTGTCCACCGCCGACTGGAACCAGTTGTAAGCCGATCCACGCTGGGACTTGTCTCCGTGCAGGGCAATGAGTCCCCGCAACTCCAGGGCATACACTTCGAGTGTTCGACTCGAACGAAAATACTCGGACATCGATGAACTCTTCCTCGCGCTGGATTGCAGCCTCATGAGTGTGGAACCGGTCACCGCCAGAGCTTCCCTGATCAACCTCGCATCGTCCACCCTCTCACCCAGAAGCGCTTTGCGACACGCCGCATACTGACGTAATCCCTCCAGATAAAAAATTGAGAGGGTCCGGCCCTTGTAGAGCATCACTTCTTCCTTCGGAGGGAGCGCCGCGATGGCCCGGTCAAAGTCTCCACCCGCTCCCCGCGCCATGAACAAACGGGCCGCGAGATTCTTCCCCTCCCAAAGCACAAGGTTCGCGCCCGGCGACCCCAATCGATCCGGATCAACTTTCAGGGCGCCCACCTGATTCGCCACTGCGATCGCTTTCTTGATCTCCCCACGGCTGTAAAGCGCTGCTGCAAGGTAAAGCCGGGAGCGCACCCAACCCTCACAATCGTGAAAGTCCACCTTGTTCTGCTCCATGTAGCTCATGTAGAACGCACTGGATCGCTCAAAGGCTTCCAGCGCCAACAGATGATTTCCACAACGCCATTCGAAATGACCAAGAAGGTGCTGGTACGGTGCAAAATCGGGAACGAGACGAACCATTTTTCGGACGTAGGGCAACACGTTGTTACGCAAATCTCCATCTGCGTCCGGCGTCTCGGTATGCAGCATCGCCCAGAAGGACAGCACCGACAAGTTGTCGGGATGCGCGTCACGATAGACCTTCATCTTCTTGATCGCCTGCTCCTGACCATAAAGCGTATCACCAAATTCCGTGTAACCATCCCGTTGTAAAAACGTGGACAACAACCCGGCCTGCAGGTTTCGAGGATACTTCTCCAGAATTCGCTCCAGCGACTTGGCCGCCGCACTGGGTTCGCTGGAATAGAGCTGCGCGACCGCGATCGCGTAGTCCTGCTCAACCGAAGGCAACTTGGTTCCCCAGGCCTCCACCAGAGTCAGCATCCGGTCAATCGCCGCCACCCGTTGTTGCAAGAACTCATGGTTTGGTGAGGCAAGACTGAGGACGATTCCCCAATAGGCCATCACGCAATCCGGATCGAGCTCCGCCGCAGCACAAAAATGCCGGTAGGCTTCGTAGTCCCACGCCGCGTGGATCAATGCCATCCCCTGCAACACATGCTTCTCGGCCTCCTCGCTGGACGTCGAAATCGCCATCCTCAGCGCCACCAACCGATCGTTGAATTCCGGCACCGGCAATTTGGCCACCGTGGGGTGAATAACGTCGCTCACCTGGAACGGTCGCGCTTTCTCCGGCGGGTTCACTTCCTCCGCCTCCTGCGACAGCGCCATCGGCACAACCAATAGCCAGAGAGAGGCCCATAAGAGCGGGAGGGAACAGCGAATGCGCATGCCAGAATCTCCCCCTCACCCTCACCAGACACAAGGAAAAGTGTTCGTCCCATCGTCAGTAGCTTACTCTCGACAGCAATAACCCCACAGCTCATCCTCCGTGCATGAAATTAGGTATGGTTGGCTGCGGACGCATGGGGAAATCCCTCGCCATCGGAGCGATTGAGGCAGGAGCCGTTGAGGCGAAGAACTTTCTCGCCCACGATGTCCGCCCCGAAGCCGTCGAGGAACTCACCGCCGAGTCCGGCATTCAGGCCGCCACCAATCTCAACCAACTCGTTACCAGCTGCGACGTCCTCCTTCTGTGCACAAAACCCGATGATGCTCATGAAGTCCTTCGTGAAGTTGCCTCGTCCGGCACCGATGAAAACAGTCTCCTGATCATCTCCATCGCCGCCGGACTCACCGTGAGGACCATCGAGCAATACGTTTTGAATCACGCCCGGGTCATCCGCGCCATGCCAAACACCCCCGCCCTCGTCGGCAAAGGAGCAGCCGCCTACACCCTCGGAACTGCTGCCACCCCGGCAGATGGCGAGATCGCAGAGAAGCTCCTCGGATCTGTTGGCTCTGTGGTGCAGGTCAAAGAGAAGCTCATGGATGTCGTCACCGGACTCTCCGGCAGCGGCCCCGGCTACGTCTACCTTTTCATCGAAGCCCTCGCCGACGGCGGGGTCCGCAACGGCCTTCCCCGCGAGCAAGCCCTACAGTTGGCCACTCAAACAGTTCTCGGCGCCGCATCGATGGTGCAAGCCAGCGGACTTCACCCCGCCGTCCTCAAGGACATGGTCACCTCACCCGGCGGCACCACTATCGCCGGGCTTTCTACCCTCGAATCCGAAGGATTCAGATCCGCTTGCATCCAAGCCGTCACCGCCGCGACAGAACGCTCGAAGGAACTTGGGAAGGGCTAGAGGCGGCCTCAGCGTATCCTCTGATACCACCTTCTTTCCGGTAATCAGCGCCACCACAATCGCATTCCTCCCCCGACCAGAAGACCCACGCCCCCAAGAGCAGCAATGCCGATCGCAGAGCCC
>JAPKDA010000191.1 GCA_028822695.1 Akkermansiaceae bacterium | reverse complement strand
AGACGAGGCCAAGCGAGGCGATGGTCGGAAATACAAATGGATCGTCGGTAATGGCTGGGGCGGCAGCTGGAGTGGTTGGTGTCCCGAGCTGGCTCTGGGCTTCGGCATTACCTACACAGGGCATTGCAACCCGCACGAATATATCCACGGAAGCGACTCCCATCAGATGGGGAATATCACCGGACAATGGTGGGAGGCGCATGCGAATTTCCAGGTCTCCTGGCTTGGTAAACCACAAGTGAATCCGGTCACCAACTGTCCGAAACACGCGCACATCTACCCGACAACCGGTGGCAACTACTACCATTCCTATCTGATCTGGGATCACCTGGTCGAGACTCCTGAGTTTGGCGGGCTCTTTGCAACACGGCTTTGGAACCGAGGACCGAAGGCGGGCACGAAGGGGAGCACTTTCCCGCCGAAGGGGATGGCCGAAATGGACCCGAGTCCCGAGACGCCGTTTAGTCAGGAATGGGTCAAGATGGCGGCTCGAAATATTACCTGGGACTATCCGCGCCATCCGGAATACGCCAAAGTTTATCCGAACCTGAAATACAACACCCGCAAGCACTACACCCTGCTGGAAAAAGTTCCTTACCTCGAGGCGGGTTGGTACCAACCGCCGGCGTGGCGCACGCCGCAGCAGTTCGGCTACAACATTTCACCACTTGAAGTGAAAGTTGGCACCGTCACAGCCGTCATCAAAGGCTTTGTCTCTGAAGAGCACCAGTCCGATTGGAGCGCGATGTTCGTCGCAGTCAAGGACGGCAAGCCGCGTTACGGCGAAATCTTCACCACCGCCGCCAAGGGAAGTTTCAAAGTGCTTGCCGGTGACGAGGAGCTCTATCTCGTCGTCGTGGCGACCCCGGAAATCATCATGCCCCAGGGAATCTTTGTCCACGATCCGCTTGGCGATTACCGAAAGCCGGGCAAAGACCGCTTCCCCTATCAAGTCAAACTGAGCGGAACCGGCCCGAAGGTCAGCCTGTGGCGACCGACACCTGGAATTCATGGCGAGGTCGCCCGGACCGCTTATGTCTCCCCGACCGCCTATATTGACGCAAACGCAAAGGTTCTTGGAAACGCCCGGGTTGAAGACTTCGCTACGGTCTACGGCACGGTGCAGGACAACGCGGTGGTTTCCGGTTACACGACGATTGAGGCCAAGGCGACCGTTCGCGACGATGCGCGAGTCACTGACTACGCGATCCTCCGAGAGGGCGCTACCGTTGAGAACAGCGCTCGCGTCATGGAACATGCGGACATTAACCGAGGCATCAAGATTTCCAACTACGCTGTCTGCAAGGGCAACGCCGAAGTCAACGGTCCGGTGCACGGCTCGGCCATTATCGACGGAAACTACATCAAGAACGGAGACCGGGAAAAAGGTTACTGGTTCCTGTGGAGTTGGAGCGATAGCAAGCAATTCGGCGAATTGGATCAAGAGTTCAACCAACTCTACCTTGAATATCAATTCGAGAAGCAGGACGACTACCGGGTCTGGGACACATACGGTGCCACCTGGGCAAGACTCCTCAATGGCCCGACCTACGTCGAGGACCACGAAGGAACCGTCCTCCAACTCGACGGCAAGGATGATTTCATCGCTCTTCCCCAGAGCGTGGCGCAGTTTGAGTCGGTCTCCTTTGATCTCGACGTGAAATGGGATGGCGGGGCGAAGGGTCAGGCCTTGATCAACTTCTCTAACTCCGAAACCGGTGACGTCGCCCGGCTCTGGCCGAGCGACAGCCAGGGGAAACTCGCCTTCGGTATCAAGGTCGGTAACGAGGTGCAAATTGTTCGAGCCAAGAAACCGCTCCCATCCGGATCGTGGGTCAATCTGAAACTGATGACGTTCCAGGACACCCTCCTGATTCATGTCAATGACATCGAATGGGCCAAGAGCGAGAAATTCACTCTCGATATCGAGGACGTCAACCCCAACGAGTGTTACATCGGTCGCGGTGCGAAGGGCAACAACTTCGGCGGACGCATCGACAACCTTTCGGTCTGGACGAAGTCGCTTTTCGACAGCCTTCCCCCCAACCCAAACCCAGCCGCCTTTTTGCTCAACCCGATGGTGATGGACGGCAACTCGGTCATGATGCAAGCGAGCTTGGCATCCGATTCCAGCAAACCGGTCGAGTACTTCTTCGCCGAGACCAGCGGCAATCCGGGCGGTAGCGACAGTGGCTGGCAGGAGAGCCCGCTTTACTTTGATCTGGGCCTCTCACCCGGCAAGAAATACAAGTATACCGTTTGTGCTCGGGACGCCCGGGAAAACAGCACAAAAACCTCCGCCCCGGTCGCGATCACCACGCCGAAGAAGCATCCGAGTTGGTTCGTTCAGGACGACAAGGGAAGCATTTCGATGGAAGCGGAGAACCACGATGGCCTCACCGCAGGAACCTTGGACAATCAAAGCTGGGCTGCGGTCGATACCGAGGCGGGTTTCAGCGGCGCCGGCGCAATGCACGTCCCGGACCAAGGTAAGCACATGGGCTTGCAGTATACACCCGATGTCAGCCCGCGCATGGACTTCAACGTCATGTTCAACAAACCCGGAACCTACTTCATGCACGTCCGAGGGCATGGCATCAACCCGAGTGGCGACTCCTGCCACGGCGGGCTCGACATGCAGCCATCGCCCGGGCTTACAGCCATCGGCTCCTTCCCCACCCGAAGTGGAGAATACCAATGGATGGGTGGCAAGAAGTTCGAGGTGCCTCACGCCGGGCTTCACAAAATCAACCTTTGGATGCGGGAAGATGGCGCGATGGTCGACAAGATCGTCATCACCTCCTCCGGACAACAGCCCAAGGATAATGGCCCG
>JAPKDA010000190.1 GCA_028822695.1 Akkermansiaceae bacterium | reverse complement strand
AAATTGGACGGTGGAAATTTTGAAGCGTGGACTCGAGGTTCTCCTTGGAGCCATGATCGAGTTCATTACAGATCATGCCGAACACCCTTGGTTGGAAATCCGGACTCCCTACCTCTGTGGCAACGGTGGCAACAATGGGTTGTCCGGATTGAAATCAGGCGGAATAAACTCGTCCGGCAGGAACAAAGGATCCTGGTCCCGGGCATTCACCTTCTGCGCCAAAGTCCGCGGCCACGCCTGCGTATCAATCACTTCACCCTCGTAGCTCAACTCCACCAAGTGCCCGAAATACTTGCGCTGCCCGAACAGATGGAGGTCCTGCTCGGCAGCGGCCGGAATAAAGTAAGTCACCCGCAGCAACTCCTCACCCGCCCCATTCTGCCAATCCACCGGCACCGACACCCACCTCGTTTCCGGGCGATTGCTGGAGGAGGCCTGCACAACCTCATCCTTCAACTTGTCGTAAAAGCTCACCGAGACTTTCAGCAGCTCAGAATCGACCGCCTGCCCGGGAGCAGATAGCACCGGGATGCTCAGGATGACCCGCTCGCCATCCTTCGCTTGTTTGTCAGGGAACCTTCGCACCCGACCGAGCGCCAACTTGCCCTCCATCTGATTCCCGAGGACAAAGCCATGCGCCAACTTATGCGCCGCCAACTCGTAAAGCCCGCCCGCCTTCAACGTCCCCAACTCAAAGACCTTCTGGTAGTAATCCTCCGCCTTGTCGTAAACACCGATCGCCTCGTAGACCTCCGCAAACTGATACAGCACATTCGGCTCCTCCGGCGCGAGTTCCGACGCCGCGTCAAGCTTCGCAATCGCCACCTTGATGTCCCCACCAACCCGCTGCGCCTGCGCTTCGCGAACCAATCGCTCCACCACCGGATCCGCGATGCGTGGTGTGTTCAACGGCCGTAGTTTGGCAGGCACCGCCGGAGTCGGCTTGAAGGCCGGCGTCTTCACCGTCGGAACCGGTATCGACACCACCGGCGGCACGGGCACCGCCGGGTCAGAAACCGCTGCCCCGAGATTGAACGGCACATACTCCACCCGCTCGACCACCGTCGTCCGGCCAAGCTGCTGATTGTTCAGGCCCAACGCCACCCCCAACGCCACCAATTCACCAAAGGCAATCAAGCCCAGCACCCAGCAGCCCACATGAAAGGCCTGCAGGCGATAAGGTTGTCCAGGAGCGGTCGACGACATGGGGCGCGGACCCTAGCGGGAAGCCTCCACCGGGTCAATCCGGGAGCTTTGCACCCGATTTCAGGTAAAATCCAAGTCTCCTTCGGACTTCGAGCGCCAATCCTCCAGGATCTGCCCTTGCACTTTCCCCCATTCGCCACTTCATTCCATCGCCTTGCGTAAGGAACTCCACCAACCCGCGGCCTTCACTCCGCTCGACCTTTCCAACTCCCCCGCCGAAGTCGCCGCAGGGCTCCGTGGCCTGCCCGGACTGGCCTTCATCGACACCTCCGGCAACCTCCCCTCCTCCTACCCCTCCCCACTTTCCATCGTCGCCGCCCTGCCGGAAACCACCCTCCGCGGATCACTCCACGACGAAAGCGACCTCGCCACCCTCCGCAAAGCTCTCGACGAACGCTCCGTCGCCCATCCCGACTTTGGACTCCCCACCGGCGCCGCGATCGGCACGGTCGATTACGACGGCAGCTTCCACTTCGGCTTCTACGACCAACTCCTCGTCCACGCCCACCAAAGTGAACAATGGTTCCAAGCCGGTTCGCTCAGCTCAAAACTCCGTGCCGACACTCCCGCCTCCACCCCGCACATCGAACGCTGGGAGCCAAATTTCACCCGCGATGAGTTCATCGCCGCCATCGACCGCGCCCAAGAATACATCGCTGCCGGCGACATCTACCAAGTCAATCTCTCCCAACGGTTCCGCGCCACGTTGAAAGGCAAGGGCTCCCTCTTCGATCTCTACAACCACCTCCGCCAACTCTCCCCGGCCCCCATGTCGGCCTACCTCGACAACGACCAACGCGAGATCCTCTCCTCCTCTCCGGAAACATTCCTTCGCATGCACGGACGCTCCATCGAGACGCGCCCCATCAAGGGAACCCGCCCCCGCTTCAACGACCCGGAACTCGACAGCCGCTCGGCCTTCGAACTCCAAACCTCCGAAAAGGAAATCGCCGAACTCGTCATGATCACCGACCTCGAACGCAACGACCTCGGCCGGGTTTGCGAATTCGGCAGCGTCAAGGTCACCGAAATGCTCAAACTCGAACGCCTCGAGCAGGTCCACCACCTCATCTCCACCGTCTCCGGCCAACTCCGCCCCGAAGTCAGCCAGCTCGACGCCCTCACCTCCTGCTTCCCCGGCGGCAGCATCACCGGTGCCCCGAAAAAACGGGCCACCGAAATCATCGCCGAACTCGAACCCGATCCCCGTGGCCTCTACACCGGCGCGATCGGCTACTTCGGCTATAACGGCGAATCACAGTTCAACATCGCCATTCGCACCCTCATCCACGAAAAGGCCGCCCGCTCCCTTTCCTACCAAGTCGGCGCGGGCATCGTCACCGATTCCGACCCCCAGACCGAATTCGAGGAAACGCTCCACAAAGCCGAAGGCATCCGCCTTGCCCTCGAAGAACTTCAGCCCACGTAGCCTTCCCAGTCCGGGAAAACTTGAACTGCGCTAACAAGGAGAGTCCGCATCCGACGATCCCGCTCGTAAATCGTCCCTATTGCAGCCCAGATTCTTGAGCAAGTTTCCCTAGCGTGGGGAGGCTGGGCTCCCTTCCATCTATCCCGCTTCATTGCCCCGCTCCGATCTTCCTAACACTTCCTAACAAGGTGCCGTAGG
>JAPKDA010000189.1 GCA_028822695.1 Akkermansiaceae bacterium | reverse complement strand
CATCACTCCCGTAGTCCGGCCCTTCCCCGTCACTCGGTTCTTCATCCCTCGCCCCCTGATTCCGCGACTCCCGCATCTTCCGCATCCCCTTGGCCGACAAATCACGGGTCGCATAGGCACTTTTCTCCACAATCTCCCCCATCGCCTTGATCGGCACCGTGATCAAAAAACAGGAACTCAAACTCAGGGATACAATCCCGGACAGGAACAAAAGGACACCAGTCTTCACAACAACACTATCGCATCAGTTTCCCTCACCCGCAAGGACTCCAAAAAAATTTCAGCCTTCATACTTCATCCTTCAACCCTCAGGATTTTCCTGTGCGACTCAAACTCACCATCGCCTACGACGGCCGACCCTTCAGCGGCTGGCAAATCCAACCCAATGGCGACACCGTCCAGGAACAGATCGAAAACGCCCTCGCCGTCGTCGCCAAGGAACCACTCCGACTCCACGGATCGGGCCGTACCGATGCCGGCGTCCACGCGCTCGGACAAGTCGCACACTTCGACCCCCCCCGCGCGCTCACCATGAACCCGGTCAACTGGGTCGCCGCTCTCAACACAAAACTCCCTGCCAGCATCCGTATTCTCGACTGCGAAGAAGTCCCCGACGACTTCCACTCCCGTTTTGCAGCACTCAGCAAAACCTACACCTACGACCTCGCCACCACCCCCATCCTCCCCCCCCTCCTCGCCGGCCTCGCCTGGCATCTCCCCCGCCAACTGGACCCCGACACCCTCGAGGAAGCCCTCGCCCTCTTCCGCGGCACCCACGATTTCCGCGCTTTCGCCGCGACCCGGGGCAACGAAACTGAGGGCACCGACTACAGTCGCACAATTTCCGAAGCCGCCGCCGCCCCCACCGCAACAGGCTACCAACTCACCTTCACCGGCAACGGATTCCTTTACAAAATGGTCCGCCTCCTCACCGGTGCCGCCGTCACCGCTGCTCAGGGACGCCTCCGCCTCGACGACCTCGCCGACTTCCTCGACCAATCACCCGACTTCCCCTACGGCATGTCCCCCCTCTGCTCGCCGCCCGACGGACTCAGCCTTGCCTCGGTCGATTACGCCAAAAAATAAAGGCGGTCCCCATCACAGGGACCACCCTCATGAGACCTTCGGTCACGTTTCCGTAGCCGACCTAGAAATAAGCCCGGTAGGCCAACCAAAGCGTGGAAGCATCCACCTCTCCACCGCCGGTATCGAGCGTCTCATACTCGATCCCGGTCATGATCTTCGATTTGTGGCCGCAGAGGTAGTAGTTGAGCCCGGCATAAATGCTATGGTGCTCGTCTCCGCGTCCACTGTTCACCTCGCCACCGTGATCCCGGCGGGCGTAACGTGAGTTGGTCCGGATTCCATTGGACTCGTCCGAGCCCTGATACGAATACCGCGCCACAGCCTCCCACTTGTCCTCAACCAACCAATAGGATGGCATGATCACGAGACCCCAGAAGTTTCCGTCGCGGGTTCCTCCCCCGCTGCTCTGGCTGCCATTGTCACCATAGCTGGTATTGACCATCACCTCGAGCCGATCCCGCTTCGCCACATAGGCTGCAGACACCGCCCACTCATAGAGATTGAAGCCCTGCTTGTCTCCCAATTCATTGTCGGCGTTGCCGTTCGCGTCGTTGTAGAGAAAATCGAGGATGACCTGATCCCCGTTCTCCCGCTCAAACGTCGAACTCAGGTAGTAGGCCAAGCCATCGTTCCAATCAGCGAACTCATCGGAGGCATCCGTGCTGAAGATCGCAGCTGTTCCTGACCAATTTCCTTTCGCGAGATCCAAGCTCACTCCTGTGGCTCGCGTTGGGTAGAGCTTGTTGGCCACCGCCGACCGCTCGACCGTCTTGATCTTCTTGGAGGACTCATGCGCCTCCTCACCCACCTTCACCTTGTGGCGGCCGTAGCTCAGCACCACTTTGTCAAAGGCCTCAACGCCAAAGGCCTTACGAATATCAACCGACAAAAGAAGGGACCCGAGACTTTGATATCCAAAATCTCGGTCTCCCCCACTGGGCTTCCCGTCACTGATGATATTCGCCCCACCCTTCAGCTTGAAATACTTCAGCATCCGCAGTTCACCACCGATCCGCAAACGACGGATCTCCTCGAAGTCCTCCGAGAAATCTTCTCCATCTACGCCCTCGCCATCGACATAAGCATACTGCAACTGCGCCCGGCCTGAGAACTTCAAGTACTGGAACAACGGGTTGTCAGGGTTGTCATAAACAGGCTTCCCCAACTGATCATAAATGGAGCACCAGCTCCAATCTGCCTCGGGAGCAGACGCCAGCGCTACCTTGGCCTCCCCCCCGAGAGACATGCCGCTCAAGGCGGCACTCAACAAAACAATACTCGTTTTTTTCATGATTTCCCGGCCCCACTTCACGTAGGACAAATTCGTCATATCAAGAAAACTCAATGATGCCATAGGATTAGCCGGAACGAATGTTACGAGTTCGCCACGCCAGACCCACCGTCGCCGGGGACTCCTAGACCTTCCCGATCCTCCCTCGTCCCCATTCCCCCAACAACGAGCCTCCCCCTGGCAGCCCCCAATCCGCAGGGTCTCTTGCCCCCCAGCGGACCCTGAAGAAAGCGGCGTTCGCCTCAATGCGGCCTTGCCCCCACCCCCTTCCTCAGCTTGCTTATTCACATCATCAATCTCACCCCATCCCCAATGAAATCAGCCTTCCTCACTCTTACCCTCGCCACCTCGGCCCTCCTCGCCGCCGAGCCCGCCAAACCTGCCCCTGCCGTCCAATCCGCCCCCTCGACCGCCAAAGTCGTCGACCTCCGCGTCGAGTCCCAAACCAACCCCACCGCCGTCAACACCCCCCTCCCCC
>JAPKDA010000065.1 GCA_028822695.1 Akkermansiaceae bacterium | reverse complement strand
GATCGAGTTCTGCAGCTCCCGCACATTACCGGGCCAATCGTGCGCCAGGAATCGCGGCATCGTCGCCTGCGTCACCCGCCAACTCATCAGCGCCGGCAGCCTCGCAAAGCGCGATCGCGCCTCACTTTTCCTCATCGACTCCCCCAATCGCACCCGCCTGAAGATACTCGGCCACGCCACCGTCCTCGATGCCAACGAACATCCCGACCTCGCCAAAAAGCTCGAACCAGAAGGCGGACACGGAGCCAAACCCGAGCGGATTTTCCGCATCGGAATCCTCTCCCACAACTGGAATTGTCCGAAGTTCATCACCCCCCGCTACCCCAAGCCGCAGATTGAGGACGTCGTCGGTCCTCTCCAAACGAGAATCGCGGAACGGGAAGCAGAACTCAACGCATTGAAGCCGTAGCGCCGAATGGCGTGTAGTTACGCCCCTGTCAAAGCGCCCGGACTGCGGAGGCTAGACTCCGCCCGGGAGGGGCGGGGCCGGACCCGTGTGGGGGGATGAAGTTGATCCGACTGAAATAATTACTCTCCAGCACGCGCCATTCAGGACTTATTCAAAATCCTTCGCCGCTTCGCACGCCTGGCAACTCCCATAAAAATTCCAAGTTACATAGACCGAGCCAGGCTCCTGTTTGAGGGAACTCAGCAGATCCCTCCCCTCTTTAATGTACACCATCAACTCCTTCTTCATGTTCTCCTGCTCTTCCTTCGTCAGCCGATGACTCTTCACCCGCTGCTGAATCCACGGACGGACCAGGCCTCCCATCGCATAAACTCTTTGTCTAGCATCCTCGCTCTTTAAGTCGGCCAGCAGTTTCCCCCCAACCCCTTTACCGAACGTGGACTGCCCCGCACTATTGGCAAAGACGGGTCGCGTCCGGTACGCTTTGAATGCTTCGTAGGTGGCGTGGCAAAGCTCGCACTTGAAGACGAAGCAGCGCGTGATCTCCTCTCCCTCCTTCTGCTTCTCCGCCCCTTCACCCAAAACGAGATCAACAATTTCGTTCTGAACCCCGTCACGATACAACCCCTCCAGCACCGCAAAGAATACGAACTGACACAGTGGGTCCCTGCTCCAAACAACGTTCTCCTTTGCGGGCTTCTTCTCTTCCGGTTCGGCGAGCGCGACGGGGCTCGGTAGCAGTGTTCCGAGGGCAACAGTGAGGGCAATGATCTTCATCGACCAAACCCTATATCGCGCGAGGCCTCCGTGTGTAAAGCCCGCGTAAAATACACCTCTGCGCGCCTAGCCCAACTCCAACACCCCGTCCGCGCAATGCTTCTCGGATCCAAAGCTCTTCAACTCGTGCCCGAACGAATGAGCGAGGCTCATCAGGAAACGATTGTGGGACACGCCTTTAAAATCAACGCAGCGACCCATCTTGAATCCTGCCCCATTGCCCAACATGAGAAACGGAATGTTCTCGCGAGTGTGTGTATTCCCCTTCCCGAGCTCGTTGGTCCAAATGATCGTGGTGTGGTCCAACATCGAACCCTCCGCACCCAACTCGGGCGTGTCGGCGAGTTTCTTCGTCAGATAGGCCAGTTCTTCGGCAAACCAAGTATTGATCCGCAGCAGCTTCTTCTGCGCATCCGCATTCTTGTCCGGTTCGTGGGAGAGCGAATGGTGACCGTCCTCCACCTCCAACCAACGCATCCGCGCCTGACCCACCGAACGCATGAACTGCAAGGTGGCGACGCGGGTCATGTTGTTGGCCATCGCATTCACCAATAAATCAATCTGCATCCGGCTGATCTCCGGAGTGTTGTCGTTGACCAACTCAATATTCGGATCGAGTTCCGGCTCGGGGTGCTCAAGCTTCTGATCCCCCGCCCGCGTCAAATCACCCTCCATCGCCCGCACCAATTCCATGTGGTCCTTCAATGCCCGTTGATCCTCGCGACTGATCTTCTTGGAAATCTCTTTCAGATCGTCCCGCACGTCATCGAGCACATCGATCAGCGTGGAGCGGTCCTTCAATTGCCCGTAGAGCTTCTGGAGCATCTGGTAGGGATCATTGATGGGCGCGACCGGCTTGTTCGACCCCGCGTAAACCATCCGGGTCCATGGATCAGCGCGGTCCGGCACGGCCACGCCAAATTCCAGCGAACCAAAACGCGTTCGCGTCACAGGATCCTTCTGCAAAAAGTTCTTCAGCTCCTGATCGATGGAAATGCCATTCGCCCATCCCGCCGGAGTATCCGAACCACCCTGGATGTTCCCCGGAAGAAGCTCGATCCCGGTCAGCAAACAACTCATCCCGCGCATGTGCCCGTCGCCGTCGCCCCCAATGCGATTCCCAAGACCCTTGAGCATCAGCATCTTGTCCTTGAACGGCTCGAGCGACTTGAGAATGGGCTTCAGCGTGGTCAGCGGCCCCGGCTGATCCGGCCAAAACTGACTGGGCAGCGTGCCGTTCGGCGAGAACATGATGATCAACCGTTGCTTACGCGGTGCCACCGTCTCGGCAGCCTGCAAGCTGGGCAGCCCCGTCAGGAAGGGAAGACTCGCGGCGGAGAGGCCGAAGTCGCGGAGAAATTTGCGGCGGATCATGGAACTGGAGTCAGGGATTTGCGGAGACCGCAGCCTCCTCCTCGTGATGGAGAGCGGTGCTCACAGTGATCTCTACGAACAAACTTTGGATATTATAACCGGATTCGACAAATTTTTCACGCAGTTGATTCAAGGTGTCTTCTCCGTAGGCCGCCGTGGATTGCTTGGTGAGATGGTGAAAGAGGTGGGTGATGAAGGCTCGATGCGCGGCCTCGCTCTCCACCGCAAGCTGCGCCAAATCCCTCGCACTCTCCACGCGAACCTTCTCATCCTTCTCGTTCACGTAGTCACTCACCGTATTGATCGGCTTCTTGTTGTCCTCCGTCCGGTAGCGACCCACCGCATCGAATTCCTCCAGACTGAAGCCAATCGGATTGATGACCCGGTGGCATTGCATGCAGGATTCCTTCTTCGTCAACTCGGTGACTTTCTCGCGCATCGTCAGGGTTGGATCAAACTCCTCATTCTTGAAGGCGGCCGCTTCCGGTGGCGGCTTGAGGAGACGACCGAGGACATTGCGGCTCAGGAAGACCCCCCGGTGAATCGGCGAGGTGTTGTCGTGGTAGGCATTCGCCGCGAGCAGGTAGGGATGCGTCAAGATTCCGGCCCGTTTCCCGTCCGGCGCGGAGGTCTTCACAAAGCTCCCGCCCTCTGGTTTGGCCGCTCCATAATATTCCGCGAGCCGCGGATTGAGGTAGAGATCGTCAGCCAACAGAAGCTGCCGGTAGTCGGAGCCCTCACTCCACACAACATCCTCCACGAAAACCTCCAGCGACCACCGCAGGTCAGCCACGATGCGTTCATCGAATCCGGGGTAGAGTTTGGCATCTTTCCCGAGATCCTCCCGCTCATCCATCGCCAGCCAGTAATGAAAGAACTCGCGGCCCTTCTGGCGGGCTCGTGGATCGCCCAGCATCCGCCGCGCTTGCTTCTCAATCTCCCCGGCACTCTGAAGCTTGCCCGACTCGGCTGCCTTCCGAAGTTCCCCATCCGGTAGCGAATCCCAGAGACTCAGAGCGAGACGGGAAGCAATCGTGAACCCATCCGGGGGGCCTTCGTTGTCCACCAAACCCGGATACAGGAAGCGCGGTGAGGTGAGAATGAGTAACAGCGATTGTTTCGTCGCGGACTCGGGAGTCTTGGCCTTCTCAAAACGCGAATCGACAAACAGAGCCTTCTGTTCAGCCGTCAAAGGCCGCCGGAAAGCCCGCTCCGCAATCTCATGACAGAACTCCCGCATGCCCTTCGCCTCCCGATAGTTTTTCTTCCGATGACGCCCGAGCAACTCGAGGTGCTCCATGACTTCGTTCACCACATCAATCGCCGCAAAGGTCGTCGCCTCCTGCCATTCCTTTGAAATCCCCGATCCCCGTTCATATCCCAAACTCCGATCATCCGCCGAGAATTTTGCCTGCACCAAGGTCACCGGCACGGAACCTTGCGGCGTGAGAAACTCCCGCGGAATCGCCTCCCAGATTCCGTGCGGACGCTTCCACTCGAGGTGGATCGAAGACACCTTTTCCTGAAAACTGAAGTACTTCAAAAGTATCGGATAGGCGCGTCCTCCGAGGAGGTGGATCCGCCGGCTCTTTTCCTGCAGCTTGTTGTTGCTGCTCACATAGGCATCAATGAAGACCTCTCCATTAGGACTCCCCCAAAAAGTATTCAGGTGCAGCGTCGCCCCATTGTGAGTGCGGAGGCGGATGTCATAGTCTCCGGACGCGGGGGTGATCAACGATCCTTCCCACTTGATCGAAAATTCCTTTTGGGTCACCCCTTCCATCGGCACCCCCTCGCCGAAATCGAAGTCCACCTGACTGTCGATACGCTCTCCGATGGAGGCCTTTTCCTTGGCCATCTTCTCGGAGTTGAAATAGTGGCCCTTCAATCCCCGCTCCGATCCGATCCTCGTCTCCGACCCGAACGGTCCCACCAAGTCTGTGATCGATTGGCGGTATTGGTTGTTGGTGAGCCGCAACAATTCCACCCGGGGCGGACGGCTCCGCGCCTGGGCGGACGGTGAGTAAAATGCCTCGTAGACATACTTCGCAACCGCCGCCGCATCCTCATCGACCACCGTGTCCTCCTTGTCCTCCGGCATCGACTTGTGGATGTAGCGAGCCAGCGACTCGGCCGACTTGTCTCCCCACAGCGGCTCATCGTACTCCTCATCCACCCCCTGACCCTCATCCCCGTGACACGAGGCACAGTGCTTCGCATAAATCGCCTCCCCACCCAAACCAGTCGCCGCCCCAGCCCGCTCCCCGCAGGACACGAGAAAGGCACACGCATTGAAAATCGAGATGATGATGATGCAACGCATTCAGGGAATGCATACGTGCCCAGAATTTCCAACTTTCATCGGGGATCGGCAGGGGGTGAAAATCATCCGATAGCCCCCGCCCGCTTCCCGCGTATCCACAGGTCTCAGATCATCATGAAATTCCACCGAATCCTCCTCCTCATCTGCCTCCCGGCCCTCCCTCTCTCCGCAGACCCGGTCGAGCCAAATGCCAAAAAGCCGCTCAAAGCCCTCCTCATCACCGGCGGATGCTGCCACGACTACGAATTTCAATCCAAGGCCCTCACCCTCGCCTCCGCTGCGAAAGCCGACATCGACTGGACCGTCGTCAACGAAGGCGGCAAGGGAAGCAAAGGCCAGATCAAACTCTATGACGACCCCAACTGGGCCAAACCCTACGACGTCGTCGTCCACAACGAGTGCTTCGCCAACACCAAGGACCTCAGCTACATCCAGAAAATCGTCAACGGCCACAAAGACGGCACACCCGCCGTCGTCATCCACTGCGCCATGCACACCTACCGCGCCCTGGAAACCGACGACTGGCGCAAGTTCCTCGGCGTCACCTCCAAGCATCACGAACACCAGAGCAACTACCCGGTGAAGACCCAGAAAAAGGACCACCCCATCATGAAGGGCGTCCCCGCCAACTGGATCACCCCGAAAGATGAACTCTACATCATCGAAAAAGTCTGGCCGAACACCACCGTCCTCGCCACCTCCAAGAGCGAGAAGACCAAGAAGTCACAGCCCGTCATCTGGACCAACGACTACAACGGCACCCGCGTCTTCGGCACCACCTACGGCCACACCAACGAAACCTTCTCCGACGTCACCTTCCTCGACCTCGTCACCCGCGGCATCCTCTGGTCCGCCGGCAGGCTCGAATAAGGAGCGCGGGTTTTCAACCTGCTCCCACCGCAGAAGAGACACTTCTTTCCATTCTCCGACTCGGGACTTGGATCAGGAAAATTGAATTCAGGCGTTTTCATGATGCCTCCACCTTACCGAACAGCCCCACCAACGCCACTACCCAAACGACCCCTCTTCATCACCTCCCCGCCTCCGCGTAGCGGAACAACTGCGTTGTTTCGGCAGTTCCTCCGGGTCAAATCCTGCCCCCATCGCTCCCCTTTTCCACCGCAGCCCAACCACCGAAAGCACGCAGTGCTTCCGCTACATAAAAAGAACCGCAGCGGGCGGGGACGCCCGCGCTCCCAGAGGCATTCCCCCTACAGCTTCGGAAAGAACTTCTCCACCGTCGCCTCATCCGGTGCCGGCGTCGCCAGCGACCCAATCACCATTCCCACCGCACCGGCCAGCCAGCAAATGGCCACCGGCATCACTCCGCCGAGCACCGTATATTCGCCACCCCAACCGGACATCGCAAAGAAGGTGAACCACGTCACGGTGGTCGCAATGACACAGGCAAAGGCTCCCATGCGGTTGGCCCGCTTCCAGTAGAGCGCCGCGATCACTAGAGGAGTCAGCGCCGCAAAGCCGGAGAAACTCCAAACCGCGAGATCGAAGACGTTCTGGTTGATGAGGATCAGCGAGAGGATGTAGGTCAGCACCACGATGAAGACCACGAAGGAACGGGCGATCAACAGGATCGTTTTGTCGGCGTACTTCTTCTTCGAATTATGCAGCACGACGTCATTGGTGAACATCGTCCCAAGACACAAAAATTGCGAATCCAGCGAAGACATGATCGCCGCCAAGACTCCCGAGATGACCAAGCCCACGATCACCGGATCCTTCACCAGCATTCCCACCATCTTCGCCAACACTGCCGCAGGAGGAGTGCCCTCCGGCAACTTTCCCGTCGCCCACAAACCAATCAACACGCAGGGGACCCAGACGATCATGATACAGATCGGATGCGCCACCACCGTCAGCTTAAACGACTTCGCGCTCTTCGCCGTCAGCCAATGCTGAAAGAGGTGCGGAAACATCCCCACACTCAGCGGAATGAACATGTAGGTCAGAAACGTAATCGGCGGGACTCCTGCTCCTTCACTCGGAGTTCGCACCAAGTGAGATTCCTTGACCTGCTCAATCGCCCCACCAAGGCCACCAAGCTTGTTGGAGATCAGCACAAAGGCCAGCACCCCCATCGCCATGAAGACCAAGGTCTGAAATGTATTCGCCCAAGCCGCCGCCCGGGATCCACCGGCAAAAATGTAGCACAGCACCACCAAGCAAATCACCGCACCGGTAATCGCAGGGGGAATCCCCCCGTTGGTCGCTTCAAAGGCCTCTGGAAACAGCCCCGGAATCGTGCCCTTCGGAGTCACCTTCGCCGCCGTCACACCCATGATCGTCTTCGAGGCCCCGATCACCCCGATCAACAAATATGGCACAACCAACATCACCAGAATCGGAAACAGGAGGTAACCGAAGCCAGACGACTGAAACCGCTCCCGGAAGAATTGGATCTGCGTCACATAGCCGTGCCGCTTCCCGATCGCCCAAAGACGAATCCCGATCACAAAGAAACACGCCGCGTGAATCAGTCCCGAGGAGGAGGCCATCAAGCCGTAAGTCCCCACCCCCAGCTCAAACGATTTCCCGGTCGACCCGACCAGGGCAAAAGCGGTCATCGTCGTCCCGAAGACCGACATCAACAACATGAACGGCCCGATCGAACGACTCGCCACAAAGTAGTCCGCGCTCGTCCCCCGAAAAAATATCTTCGAGCCCATCGCAAAGGCCAGAAGCCCCCCGAGATAAATCAAAATCACCCAAAGTGTTTCCATAATCTATTTCCTTATATCTGATAACCGATAACCGCGACCTCAGTCGCCCCCGTCCGCCCATTCTTCGAGCTTGTGAGGCCACGCAAGCCTCAACACCACCGCCCAAAACGTCGCCGCGACCAACGAGTAGGCCGCGTGATACGCCAAACCCACCGGCATGAAGCCGAAGACAAGGTTCGCGTTGTCCCAGTTCCAAACATCCTGGTGCAGCACCCCGAGAACGATGAAGACGATGAGGAAAATGAGCGTGGACTTTTTCACGGGGCTAAGGGATCGGGATCGCACTTACTTCGTGCCAACCGCAAACAGATGGGTCATCGAAGTAACATAAAGAACATCGTTCGCCACCACCGGACTGGAGTAAATCTGTCCACCGAACTGAATCACCCCGAGAACCTTCTCTTCTTTCGTCGCGGCGAGGATGTGCATCTCGCCATCCTCCGTGCAGAGGAAAATCTTCCCGTCCGCCACCAACGGCGAGGCCCAGACCCGGCTGTCCGTGGAGTAGACCCAATGCGCCTTCCCGGTCTTCGCATCAACACAGTGCAGGTCACCATCGTATTCCGCCACGATCACCATATCACCAAACACCGCGGGAGTGGAAATCGAGCGCCCTGCCTCGTCGTAGGTCCAATCCGGCTTACCGGTCTTTGCATCGATACAGTTCAAACGTCCCAAACCGTCGCCGTGCTCGGGATCCTGACCAATCATCGCGTAGACCTTCTCGTCCACGATGATCGTCGTGCCAATCACCTCGCTCGGCCCCTTGAAGGTCGCATACTTGATCGGCTCGCCGTCGTCCTTCTTCCGATACTTCTCCGGATTGCAATCCAAGCGCCAAAGCTCCTTGAGAATCGGAAAGCCCTCCTCCTTATCCATCACTGGCTTCGGGTCAAACCCATAGGCAAATCCATCACCACCACCCCAGACGAGCATGTCCTTGCCGCCAACCTTGCCAAGTGCCGGAGAACTCCAGCTGGCATGCAGCACACGTTCCGACACGCCGGAAATCTCCTCACCGAGCAGCTTGCCGGTATTCTTATCAAACGCCACGAGCGCAGGAGCCATTTGCGCCGGAATGTTCGTGTGCGACCAATCCACTCCGTTCGAGGTCGAGGCGTAAACGATGTCGCCCGCCACCAGCGGCGAACAACTCGACACGTTGTGCGGAAACACTCCCAACTCTTTCCGCATGTCAAAGGTCCAAAGAATGTCCGCATGCTGATCGCCAATCGCGACCGGCTTGCCGTCCACCGACGAGAACATCGCTTCGTCTTTGAACGGTCCATCGTTGCCGTCGGCAAGACCGTCCACATCGAGACAGATCACCTCACCACGGTTCGAAACCAACCAGAGCCGACCATCTTCCACCGCCGGTGAGGAACAAAGACCAACATACTCCCAGTCACTGACCTTCCCCGCCCCGAGTTTCGGAATGACGAGCTGCCAAAGAAAGGACCCGGTCTTTTCGTCAAAGCACATCAGCACTCCACGGTCTCCACCCATCTTCGGATCACGCGGCGCCTCGTTATTCGTTCCCACGAAGACCTTGCCGCCAGCCACCACGGTATTTCCGTAGGACTGCGAACCGAGCTTGGCGGTCCAGAGCAGATTCTTCGAACCGGCCATGTCGACCACCTCGGTCTCACCGTCGGTCTCCCCGATCACGATGTCGGTGGGCAGGTTCTTGGCATTGCCAACCATGTTGCGATCTGGCGTGCCGCCCCACATCGGCCAGTCCTGCGCCATGGCGCTTCCGACCAAGGCCGCTGCGGTGATAAGGTGTAGAGTAATTTGAGCCTTCATTGGTGTGAGGGAGTGGGGTGTAGACGCTATTTTGTGGGGGAAACTTTCAGATTGTCGAGATAGACGCGCTTCTGGGACTGCGGAGAGAAGGCGAAAATCCCCGGCGCACCTTGGGGATGAAGTCGACGGACGGGAACCTCGATGGTCCAAGCCTCCGGCTCTGCTTGCTCACGGGGCCAGGCCTTCGCCCTCACCACCCCACTGCCATCCGCCTTGCCTTCCACCGCCGTTTTCAAGCGATACCAGGTGTTCGGCTTGATCGAGAATTTCACCGACTCCTTCACCCGCTCGTGGTTGCTGGAAACCTCAAGGATCTGGGAGTTACCGACCAGAGAGATGAGATAGCGCTGATTGACCAAACCAACCGTGGAGAGAACCCGGCGATTGCCGTCCGTCATCACGTCAGCCTCCACGGTGTAGTCCTTCATGTCCACCCCACCGAAGAAGTTCATCGTCCGCTGGAAGAGAAGGTTATCAAGACGGTTGGCGATCACCTTGCTGCCGTCCTTCTCAAGGACATACCACTTGATCCGTGCACCGAGCCAAGGCAGCGGCGGAAAGTTGACCGCCTCACCGTCAGGATTCTTCATGCTCAGCTCCGTGCTTTCGAAATTCTCGCTGTATCCAATCCCTGCAATCACCCGGCCCCGCGTCGTCGCGGACATCCCGTTTGCAGTCGCCTTGAACGCACCAGCCGAAGCCTTCGCGTCCGGTCCCGCCTTGAGCGTGTTCCCTTCAAACGCGGCATCAACCTTCGCCTTCACTTTCGCAGTCGGCGGAATGAAGGTCTCCCAAGTGACCTCCTTCATTTCCTTCACGCGAACCCCACTCTTGTCGAGGCCATAGACCCTGAACTCCTGCGACTGCCCGGCGCTCAACGCAAACTCCGCCGGCACAACCTGCACTTGCGCCACCTCACCCGGCTCCGGCGCTTTCGAGGTCATCCCTCCGACATACTTGCCCTCCTTCTTTCCAAAACAGTGCAAGCCGCCCTTCGTCATCAAGTAAATCTTCCCGGCCCACGCACTCGGCTGACCGAGACAGACCGCACCGACCTCCACCTCCGCGAGATGCTCCGCGCCCTTGTCGCTCGGCTTCAAAATGAAGAATTTCCCTTCCATCAAAGGCACATAGAGCTTCCCGTCACCCGCCAGCGGCGAGGCATGCAGCTGATCCGGCCCAAGCTTCTCCGACCACAGCGTCTTGCCGGAATCAGCATCCGTGCAAAGCAAGCTTCCCGTCGCGATCGTCGAGTAAACACGGTTTCCAACCAAGGTCGGCGAACTCGTGAAGGCCACATGATCGTCATTCCGCCACGCCTCGGCATCCTTGCCGAGAACCACGGGCTTGTCGCCCCCCGGATACTTCGTGGGAATGTTCAAACACACCAACCGCCCCTTGCTCGACCCTTCAATATTCTCCTTGCCGTGAATCGCGATCAACTTGTCCTTTCCGTAGAGAAGCACGTTTGCGTTCACTCCACCCTGCGACAACTGAAACCGCCACACCGGCTCGCCAGTCCGCGCATTCACACACACCACGTTGCCGCAACCCGTGCCGGCGTAAAACACCCGCTGTCCATCCAACTCACCAAACACCGGCATGTTGAACGCACTGTCCACCGGACGAATCCCCGGCGTCGAATACCACACCAGCTCACCGCTGATCTTGTCGAAGGCATAAAACCGATCCCGTGCCGGACCGGTCCTTCCCCAGTTCGCGGTCACACAGTGGAAGATCACCAAATGCTCGTCCACCGCTGGCGCACCAGTCCGTCCATTCGGAAAGGTCAGGCGACCGAGCTCTTCCATCAGGGAGTGCTCCCAAAGTTTCTCGCCATCCCGCGTAAATCCCACACAGCGACCATTGCTCAACTGCAGGTAAACATTCCCGGTCTCCGCATCAACCGTCGGCGAACCGACTCCGTAGCGATTGTAAACGACATCACTGATGTAGTCGCTGAACCGCCGCTCCCAAATCTTCTTCCCAGTCACCGCGTCGAGACAAAGCAACGCCTCCTCCACGTCCTCACCCTTCTCTCCATAGAACCCAAACGCATACAGCCGCCCATCCGCGATGACCGGCGTCCCGCCACCAATGATGTCATAGCTCCAGAGGTGGTTCTTGCCCTGCGGTTTCCAGTCCTCAGGCAGCCCGCCTTCCAGCGAAACCCCCGTTTCAAGCGGACCACGCCAATTCAGCCAGCCAGTGACCGGATCAGCGGAAAGCGCCCCCGCCAAGCAGGCCAGGGCAAGGAGGGAGAGAACGCGAACTGGTTTCATTGATGATACTACGTGGGGATTTGCCATAGTTTAGCCGGAATCAACCATTTGAAGCGGCTGAACAAGAGCTTGAGGGGAATCAGGGAGGTCTAGAAGCTCAAATCCACCTTCACCCCGAAGATCTGCGGGTCGCCCGGGCTGCCGGCCTGGATCTGGTCGTTGATAAAGGAGTAATACTCCTCGTCCAACAAATTGCGACCGTAGAGCGTCACCCGGAGGTCCTCCCGCTCATAGCCAAACTGCGCATCGACCACCACGTAGTCGTCTTGCTTGAACGCACTGTCGTTTCCGGCTTCGTAATAAGTGTCGCCAACCAGTCGCGCCGTCGAACCGAAGAACCAGCCACAGGGAAGATCATATCGGAACCCACCCGACGCCGTGAACTCCGGCGTGAAGGGAACGGTGTTCCCGTTGTAGCTCGTCATTCCTTCCCGATAGCTATCGAACTCAGTGTCCTGGATCCCAACCGCAGCCTGAATCACCAACTGCTCAATCGGACGCCAACGGAATTCCGCCTCCACACCCTTCGAGGTCACTTCGTCAGCATTAGCCACAATGAAGTCGGTCGTGCCTGGCACCGAACGGTTCAACTGGTAGTCGTCGATCTCGTTCCAGAACCCGCGGACAGCGAAACTCCAGTCGTCGTTGGCGCCACGTACATCCACTCCGATCTCATTCGCCCACGCCTCTTCTTCATCGAACGACGCACCAAGCGGATTGTTGCTGAAGGCACTGAAGCCCGCCGGCTTGATGCCAATCCCGGTCGTTGCATAAACCGTCACCTGATCGTTCACCGCGTAACGCACCCCGCTGCTCGGGCTGAAGTAGGTATCGTCCCCGCTGAGCCGGGTCATTCCCGCCAGCGAACTGCTGCGCCACATATCCGTGTCGTAGTAATCGACCCGACCGCCTGCTTCGAAGGTCAGCCGATCCGTCGCATCAAAAGTCATCCGACCATAGGCCGCCACATTGGTCTCCTCGATGTCAAAGAGCGTCTGCTCCGAACCGGGGACAAACGGAAAGGTCCGCGTCGCATCGCCCTCCGTGTCCTTATCCGAGAAAAATACCCCAGCCCGCCAAGCCAGCGGCCCTTCATCCTCAGGCGATTCGAACCGCAACTCCTGCGTGATGTAAGTTTGCTCCTGCATAATGGTCGAGGTGGACTCCGCAAAGCCCGCCGAACTGAGATCCAAATCCACCGTACTCGGATCCAACTCCCAGTTCTGATAGCTGGTGATCGACTTCAGCGTTCCCCAATCGAAGTCGCGCCGTCCGTGCAGCGAAAGCTGATACCGCTCCAGGGCCGTCTCTCCCGCAAAGTTCGAATTCACTTTGAAAATGTCGGTGGTCAAGGCCGCCGGGTTCAAGTTGCTCGGCAGCGCACTCAGCCGCTGACTTCCATCTCGCACCCGCTCCGCAAGCACCCGCAAACGAAACTCCATGTCCTCACGCGGAGTCCAAAAGAGGTTCGCGAGAATCCCCGACGCCTCGCGGTCGTCCCGGTGACCTCCAAGGAAGG
>JAPKDA010000064.1 GCA_028822695.1 Akkermansiaceae bacterium | reverse complement strand
CTCAACCCCACGCTCAACCCCGAAATGGCAAATCCAGCTGCCGGGCCCGGCGTCTCCGTCCTGGAGTAAAAAACTTACGCTGTAGGCCCCGGACCTGCCTCCGCATCATTCCCAACTGCATTTTCACATACCACCCCTGGAGGCGCCACTTGATTTTGTTCATGCGAACAAGTTATCAAATGAACAGTAGTTGTCAATCAATTCCTTCCAAAAGATCCTTCGGCGCCTTCACGACCCGGTCCACCTGATGCTTGGTGAGAATGTTGCCCTTGGCCCCCCGCCCTTTGACCGCCACTTCGCCAAACTGGAACGGCCGACTGACGTTCCGAAGCCGGAGTGCCGGTTTCAGATGGATCAACACCATGTTCTCCGCGCTCTCCGCCTCGGTGTCGTGGACGGCAAAGTAAAGCACCCGACTCCCGGGAGACCCCTTGCCCATCTCATAAATCTTGTCGCGGGTCACCCCGCCCACCCGAAATCTTTTCGCGAGAACCGCCCCATCACGCCCCTCTCGATAAATCATCGAGTAAATCTTGTTCTCGTCCTTCCGGAATACCGACACATACACGGGCCGCTTCCCAACGAATGCCTTGTCGGCAACTTTCAGCACCCGCATCTGCCCGTCCTGCGAAAAGGCGATGATATCATCGAGTCGCGAACACTTCTCGATCGACCTCTCCTTCTTCAGACTCCATCCCGCAAATCCATTCTTCTCATCCACGTAAAGCGTCTCGGTTGCCGCGACGACCTGAGTCCGATCCACCTTCCCGAATTCCGCCTGCTCCGTCTTGCGTTCCCGCCCCTTCCCGTAGCTCTTCTTCAGTTGCTCATAGTAGCGCACCGAATAACGAGTGAGGTTCTTCAAATTCTTCTCCACCTCAGCCATCGCCCCTTCCAATCCCTTGATTTCCTCATCAGCACGGAACTTGTCGTATTTGGAGATCCGCTTGATCTTAATCTCGGTGAGCCGGACGATGTCCTCCTCCGTGATTTTACGCTTAAATAACTTTTTGTAGGGCTTCAAGCCCTTGTCAATCGCCGCAATGACAGCAACCCACGTTTCGCATTCCTCGATGTCGCGGTAGATGCGCTTCTCGATGAAAATCTTCTCCAGTGAACTGAAGTGCCACTTCTCCTGTAATTCCCCGAGACGGATCTCCAACTCCAGCTTCAGCAACTCCCTCGTCTGCAAGGCACAGCGCTTCAGAAGCTCCGCCACCCCCAGAAACTGAGGCTTGCCATCCGCAATGACACAGCTGTTGGGTGATAAACTGATCTCGCAATCCGTAAAGGCATACAGCGCATCCCGCGTATTCTCCGGATCAAAACCGGCCGGCAAATGCACCAGAATCTCAACGAACTCCGCGGTATTGTCCTCGATCTTCGCAATCTTGATCTTCCCCTTCTCGTTGGCCGCGACAACAGAATCCATCAGTGATCCCGTCGTTACCCCAAAGGGCACTTCTGTAATCCGTAACAGCTTCTTACTCTCCACCTCGATCCGCGCCCGAACACGAACCTTCCCACCACGCAAACCATCCCGGTAGTCCGAAGCGTCCATGATCCCGGCTGTCAGGAAGTCCGGAAACAACTCGAACGGCTTCTTGCGCAGAACTGCGATACACGCATCGATGAGCTCAATGAAATTGTGGGGCAGGATCTTGCACGCCAAACCCACCGCAATCCCCTCCACCCCCTGCGCAAGGAGCAACGGAAATTTCATCGGCAAGGTCACCGGCTCCTTGTTCCGGCCGTCATAACTCGGCATCCACACCGTCGTCTTCGGATTAAATGCCACCTCCAGCGCAAACTTCGTCAGACGTGCCTCGATGTAGCGGCCCGCCGCCGCACGGTCACCGGTCAGCACGTTGCCCCAGTTACCCTGCGTATCGATCAAAAGCTCCTTCTGCCCCAATCCAACCAGAGCATCCTCGATCGCCGTGTTCCCGTGCGGGTGATACTTCATCGTATCCCCCACGATGTTCGCCACCTTGTTGTAGCGCCCGTCCTCCATCTGCCGCATGGCATGCAAAATCCGACGCTGCACTGGCTTCAGACCATCCGCGAGATGAGGAACAGCACGCTCCAAGATCACGTAACTGGCATACTCCAGAAAATAATCGGAGTACATCTCCCCCAAACTGACATGTTCTGTCGCCTCGCTCATCGTCTCCGTGAGCGAAACTTAGGAAGTCCAAAGGATCAGGGCAAGCGCGATTCTGAGCCATTCTCATCACCACCACGCCTTCGACCAAAGCGGTGTCGCTGAGGCCCTTTTGGACTGCGGTGGCAGAGTGAGGAACGAACGTCGACACCGCTTTCGCGCGGAACCTCCGCGCAATCTCCCACAACCCGCCTCCCCCAATGCGGTGTCGCCAGCCCTCTCGGGCTTCTGCCACCGCACTCCAAAACTCCCAACCCAGTAGCGGACCAACTGCGTTGCTTCGGCGGTTCCCCTAAGCCCTCTTCTGGCACTACCGCCCTCCTGACACACCGCGGCCCAACCACCGAAAGCACCCAGTGCTTCCGCGACAAATCACCCACACCCACAATAACCCCCTACACCTCCTCCCGCACCACCTCTTCCCGCAGGTTCTCGATAATGAACATCTGCCGATTCGGCGTGTTCTTCCCCATGTAGAAAGTGAGCATGTCTTTCGCTCCCTTGCCCTCCTCCATGCGCACCGGATCAAGCCGCATCTCCGGCCCGATCATGAACTTGAACTCACCTGGGGAAATCTCTCCGAGCCCCTTGAATCGCGTAATTTCCGCCGCCTTCCCGCACTTCTTCAGCGCCGCCTCCTTCTCCTCTTCCGAATAACAATAGTGCGTGTCCTTCTTGTTCCGCACCCGGAACAGCGGCGTGTCCAAAATGAACAGATTCTCTTCGCGGATGATCTCCGGAAAAAACTGCAGGAAGAAGGTCAACAACAACAAACGGATGTGCATCCCGTCCACGTCCGCATCAGTCGCAATGACCACCCGATTGAATCGCAAATCCTCAATGCTCGCCTCAATCCCCAGCGCGGCCTGCAACAAGGCAAACTCCTCGTTCTCGTAAACAACCTTCCGGCTCAGACCATAGGTGTTGAGGGGTTTGCCGCGCAAAGAAAACACCGCCTGCGTCTCCACGTCCCGGCTCTTCGTGATCGATCCGCTCGCACTATCTCCCTCCGTAATGAACACCGTCGAAGCCAGACGCCGCTTGTGCTTCGTGTTGAGATGCACCCGACAGTCACGCAGCTTTTTGTTATGCACCTTCGTCTGGCGGGCCCGCTCCCGGGCAAGCTTCTTCACGCCCCCCAGCTCCTTCCGCTCCCGCTCCGCAGCAAGGATCCGCTTCTGGATCGCCTCGGACACCTTCGGATGCTTGTGCAAATAGTTGTCGAGCTGCTCCCGGAGGAAATTGCTCACGTAAGTCCGGATCGTCTCGCCCTCTGGCGCCATGTGGCTGCTGCCCAACTTCGTCTTCGTCTGGCTCTCAAACACCGGCTCCTCCACTCGTAGGGAAATCGCGCCTTCCACCCCGGATCGAATATCCGCCGGGTCATACTGCTTCTTGTAGAACTCTCGCAACACTTTCACTAGGCCTTCCCGAAAAGCACCGAGGTGCGTACCGCCCTGCGTGGTGTGCTGCCCGTTCACAAACGAATAATATTCCTCCCCACTCCCCGCCGTGTGCGTGAAACAAACATCGATGTCCTTTCCACTGAGCACGACCGGATCGTAGATCGGCTCCTCATCCATCTCTTCCTTCAACAAATCGAGCAGACCGTTCTTCGATTTGAACTTCTTCCCATTGAAGACAATCGCCAGCCCCGGATTCAGATAGGCATAATAACGACACATCTTCTCCACGATCCCGTCACGAAACCGCACCTTCTCCGGAAAAATCTTCTGATCGACCTCAAAGGCCACCCGCGTCCCCGCCACTCCCTTGTCCGCCTTCGGCCGCTTCATTTCCTCCACCACCTCGCCCTGGCTGAACTCAATCGCCTTGGTCTGCCCGTCCCGCCAGGACTGGATCTCAAAAAAACTGCTCAGCGCATTCGCGGCCTTGATCCCCACACCGTTCAAACCCACCGACTTCTTGAAGGCCTCGCTGTCGTATTTCGCCCCCGTATTGATCTTCGCCGCACAGTCCATCAATTTCCCGAGCGGAATGCCCCGGCCAAAGTCGCGCACCTCCACCCGGCCCTCCACATCAATGTCGACCTTGATCTCCTTGCCGAAACCCATGATGTGCTCATCGATCGCGTTATCGATGACCTCCTTGAGCAACAGGTAGATCCCATCATCAGAAGTCGTCCCATCCCCCAGCTTCCCCACATACATCCCCGGACGCAGTCGAATGTGTTCTCTCCAATCGAGACTCTTGATATCCGCTTCCGTGTAACTCGCTGCCATGACCTGAAACTAATAAAGCATTCTAAACTATCCCCCCAGCGTCAAGCGCCCCCTCCCAAAAAGAAACGGCGGCGCCCCGAAGGACGACGCCGCTTTCCACAAGTGATTTGGATTGCCTGCGGAAATTCTTACCCGGATTACTCCGAGATTTGGAATTATAGCTGCCCGCTCACGAATGGAAAGGGAACAATTGCCACCCCATTAATATCAGTGGTCAAAGTCCCGGTAGAAATCGTCACCGGATCATCGAATCCCGGCTCAAGGTCCGGATCCGAAAACAAAAAATGGGGATGGCTCGCCGTTCCCGTGAACTTCAACTCAACCGTGGTCGGATCGAGGAGAATGATCGACACGATTTTAAGATCAAGCCCCCCCGTCCCGTCAAAGTTGCTTCCCGTCACCAGACATCCCGGAGAAATATTCCCGGAAGCACCGCTGGCATCCCCGTCGGCCACAAACACGCCTCCAGTCACCTCCGGAGCCAAGACCAGAGATTCTCCCGGCGATGCCGTATCAACATAGGTCGCCGTCGCCATGACCTCGCCCCACTTGTCACGAATCGTGATCGTATCGCCCGAGTTGTTCAAGCTGACCCCACCACCGCTGGCAACCTGTGCCAGGGCCGGAGACAAATCGGTAAACATCCCCTCATTTCCACCACCAAACCATTGTTCACAAACTCGATAAACCGGTCATCGCCACTGTTAAAGTCTTCGTCACCATTCGCATCGATTCCAAGCGGACTCGCCAAAATCTCATTGATGACCAACTGTCCATAGAGGCCTTTCGAGAGCAGACAAGAGACAACGAGAGCGCGTATATAGTTCACATCACTGGTCGGTTAGATTTGCCGCAACCCCGAGCAATTACGTGCCGGGTAATCAGGCGTCAAGTTATTGATTTCTGGAGAGCATGCGACGGACCGATCGTGACAACAACAATAGATCGGTGACCGTCTCCCGCCCCGTTCATGCTCATCACTCCTCCGTGCAAACAACTTTCCCCGCTCCAAAAAAAAAGGGTCGCCGTCAGGCACCCCTTTTAGAAAAAAGTAAGAATTGGCTCTTCTTCACCAATCCACGTTGTAACCGCGGGTGTCGATATGGGTGAACCCGGAGTAACGACCGATGCCTCCCTGATAGCGACCTTCCGAGCGCACACTCCGTGCAATTCTTACCACCGTGGAGGGCGATGCGTGAAACTTGAGATCCAGAGCGAAGTTCGACTTGTGAAAGGAGTTTGGCTTCGCACCAAGACAACGGGCGTTGTAGGACGGGCTACGATAGGCGGAGGTCACTTCCTTGATTGAACCACCCAAGCGATGCGCGACTTCGTCGGCAACCCAGAGTGTGCGGCCCATGTTCTTCCACAAAGAACGCGGCGGAAGGTTATTCCAAAGGTTCCCCTTGGTCTTGGCGTGAGCCGCGATGACGTCTTCCGTCCCGATGTGCCGGAGACGAAGGCTGGAAAGATACTTGGCGTAAGCGTGAAGCTCACCGCCTTGGCGACGGACCCAGTCGCGAGGCAAATTGCTCGTGTCGAGCTTGCTGCTTCCGCGGAACAGCGCGAAGGCCGACGCGGGCTCGCTGGCAGCCAACAAAGCCGTGCCCGCCAAAAGAGTGGTGCCCAGAAATTTTCGACGGTCGACAGACGGCAGGGCAGATCCCGAAGGCGAGGCGGCAGAATGTCGCAAAGGTTGGTCGGGCATCCGCGCCGAGATTCTCACCACCGGGACTAAGATGAAAGTACAATCTTGTACTGTCCTCCACAAATGCCTTGAGGTTTATCATTTTCACCAACCACGCCACCCACACCCACTTGCTCTGAACCCTTACCCCTACAAAAATGGGGCCTGCATTTCATCTCTTTAAGGCCTCTTAATGAAAGATTTTTTAGTTAATACGGAAAGACTACCAAGATTATCTGTTAAAATTTTATCATTTCTCCATGCTCCCCCCCTTCCGAATGACCCTTGCCAGATGAGGCCATTTGCCGTGTTCTGACAATTGTTATGCCCACTGGAGACCATCCGCCAAAGCCCGGATTTTCTTGGATTCTTTCCGCCATTCTCCTCCTCATCACCGTTTTTCTCCTCTGGGCACCCGCCTCCCTCACGCCTTTCTGGCCCCCCTTGGTTGCCCTCATCATCGTTTTTGCTACCCACCAAGCCGCCCTGGGACTCGGCGTGGCTGGCCTCAGCGGGATGATCCTCCTCAGCGGCCGCACTCCCCTCGCCCTCATCCCCAATTGGCTCACCGACCACGCTTTTCCCGCCTTTTCCAGCCCTTGGCACCTCGGGGCCCTCGTATTCACCCTCCTTCTCGGGGCTTTTGCCGCCATTCTGGAACGCGGAGGCGGCCTACTCCCCCTCCTCCTGCGCCGGAGTAGCGCCCCTGCTCACAGCCAGCGCCGCTTCCTCACCGGCGTATTTGGCCTCGGCTTGGTCTGCTTCTTCGACGGACTCGCCAACAGCCTCATGGTCGGGCGGGTCGCCCGCCCCCTCTCCGACCGGCTCAAAATCCCGCGCGCCCTCCTTGCCTACCTCGTCGATACCACCAGTTCGGCGGTGGCCTGCGTCGCCTTCATCTCCACCTGGATCGCCACCCAACTCTCCCTCATCGCCGATGGCATCGCCCAGCTTCCCATCGACACCCCTGCATACCAACTCTTCCTCCGCTCCATCCCTCAAAACTTCTACTGCATCTTCGCTCTCCTCCTGGCCTTCCTCACCATCCGTCGCAACTGGCTCATCGGCCCCATGTCCCGCGCCTCAGCCCATGCGAAAGCCGACCGCGGTCCTCTCTCCGACTCCGCTGACACCAAGCTCTGGCGTGCCCTGCTTCCCCTCCTTGTTCTCCTCCTCGGAGTTCCCCTTTGCTTCTACATCCTCCACCGCGGCCCCGACATTCCGCCCCGTTTCCCCGTCACCCTCGACAAAGTCACCGCGGCTATCTCCAGCAACGTCGGCCCCTCGGCCTACGTGTTCGGCAGCTTCATCGCCCTCCTCGCCGCGGCCCTCTGCATCCCCCCACGCCTCCGTCGCGAAACTCCCCGCATCGCCGCCACCGGCGCCCTGCAACTTCTTCCCTCCCTCGGCATCCTCGTTCTCGCCTGGATCCTCGGTAGCATCCTCGTCGAACTCGAAACAGCGAAACGAATCGCCGCCCTGCTCGGTGACCGACTTCCACTCGCCGCCTTTCCTGCAGCCATTTTTGCTCTTGGCTGCATCACCTCATTTGTCTCCGGCTCTTCTTGGGGGACCATGGGCATCCTTATGCCGCTCGCTCTCCCCACCATCGGCCCCATGGCCCTGACCCAGGGACTCCCTCCCGAGTTCGTCGAAAGCATCGCCCCCGCCGTCATCGCGGCCGTCTTTGGCGGCGCCGTCTTTGGTGACCACTGCAGCCCCTATAGCGACACCACCATCGTCAGCGCCCTCTCTTGCGGAGTCTCCACCTCCGAGCACACCATCACCCAACTCCCCTACGCGCTCATCTCCGCCAGCGTGTCCCTGGGCTGCGGCTACCTCTTCATCGCCCTCGGTCTCAACCCCTTACTTGCCCTCCTACTCGGAACGGCCCTCCTCACCGCCATCGTGCTTCTCATTCCATCAGTCCTACAACGCGACGGGAGGCTCACCGTCGATTGAGATCGTCTTCGGATCATAATCCGGCTCGGGATACTTCATGTCCAAGCCCTTCAGCGTGTCCACCATGATCCGGGCCACACACAGGTTGCGATACCACTTCCGATCGGAAGGGATCACATACCACGGCGCATTCTCCGTCGAGGTCCGCTCGATGACGTCCTCGTAAGCCTCCATGAACTTCCCCCAACGACTACGATCCTTCAGGTCATCTGGATTAAATTTCCAATACTTCGCCGGATTCACCAACCGCGCCTCCAAGCGCTGCTTCTGCTCTTCCTTGGAAATGTGCAAAAACAACTTCACGATCACCGTCCCCTCATCAGCCAACATCCGCTCGAAATCGACGACGTGCTGGTAGCGGCGCTTCCAGACCTTCTCCGGATAAATCTTCTTCACCCGCACCGCGATGATGTCCTCGTAGTGACTGCGATTGAACACTGCGATGTGCCCGTTCCCCGGCACGTGCTGGTGCACCCTCCAGAGAAAGTCGTGGCGCAACTCCTCCTCCGACGGCTTCTTGAACGACCTCACATTCAACCCCTGCGGATCAACCTGCGAAAACACATGCTTCACGCAACCGTCCTTCCCCCCCGTATCCATCGCCTGGATCACGACCAACACCCGACGCTTGTTCTCCGCATACTGGATCTTCTGAAGCAACTGCAATTCCTCCCGCAGCTGATCAAAGGCCTCCAGATGGTCTTCCTTCCCCTCCCCATCATAGAGTTCCCGCTCGTTCTGATCGATCTTGTCGAGTTTCAGAGATTTCCCTTCCGGGACACGATAACGTTCCAACGCTCCACTAACTGGCATGAATAATACTTAGGGACCAACGGTGGTGTGACAAGCCTGCAAAAAGGAGCACGAAATGAAAGGAACAGGCTCTCTCGCCTATGGATTGACGCTCTTGAGTTTGTGGATTGGAAATTATTGGTTGGAAATTTCAGGGGAGTGCCTCCGACCATTTTCTTGGAGCCCATTCTCCCGTTCAACACAGATCATGCCGAACACTCATTCTTGGAAGCCCGCGCTCCCCCGACTTCAACCGTTCCAGAAAATCCTCCCCATTCGCGCTTCTCCTTGCCGGACCTGCCGTTCAACAGTTAGAAATACCCCGACGGAAAATCCGTCCAGAGAAGCGCTTCTCACCCGCCATGGCCACCACCTCCGACTCGCCGCCCCCTCCCCAGCTTCAAGCCACCATCCACATCGGGGCGAGCAGCATCTCCATGCTCGTGGTAAATGCAAACGACGAAGCGCAGCCCGCCCACAGGTCATCAAGGAGAACGGGCGATGCTGGCAACAACGCCATCGAGTTCATGGAGCAGTCATTCCCTCTCGCCCGCGACGTCTTCCGCGGCGGAAAGGTCACCCGACCCACTGCCGAACGGGCTGTCAAGATCCTCCACGGATTCCTGGAGACCCTCCGTGAGTTCGGCATCGGCCCCGACGGAGTCGAGCGCGTCGTCGCCACCAACATTCTCTCCGAAGCCAGCAACAGCGAAGTCTTCCTCAACCGCCTCAGCATCGCCTGTGGCCTCCATGTCGAAATCCTCGACGACGGGGAAATGACCCGCCTCATTTACCTCAAAACCCGGCGCCGCCTACTCGATACGCCCTCCATGAAGAAGTGCACCACCCTCGTCGTGCACGTCGGCCCTGGCAACACCCGCGCCCTACTCTTCAAGAACGGCCGCATCGTGCGCTACACCAGCTATCGCCTCGGCACCCACCGCAGCGGCGAAGCAGTCGTCTCCATGCACACCGACGGCCCCGCCCTCCTCCGCGTCATCCACGAACACATCAGTGGACAAATCGATCAACTCGTCTTCGACTACCAGGACGAAGTGATCGAGGACATGATCGTCATGGGCTACGAAATCCAACTTCTCAAACTCTTCCTCACCCGCAGCGGCACACGCACCACCCTGAAAAACCTCCGCACCCTCTCCAGGGAAGCCGCCGGACACAGCAGCGAAGAACGCGTCCGTGCCTACCAACTCGATTTCCACACCGGCGAAGCAATCCTCCCCGCGCTCGAGATCAATCTCTCCATCGCTGAAGCCTTCAAACTCCAACACCTCCGCATCCCTGGCAGCGATTACGAACGCGGACTCCTCCGCGACCTCCCCCTTTCCCCGTCCCTCACCACCGGATTCCAGGCCGAGGTGATCCGCTCTGCGAAAATTCTCGCCCGTCAATATTCTGCGGACGCAAAACACTTCAACCACGTCGCCTTCCTCTCCAAACGCCTCTTCGAGAAAACCGCCAACCTGCACCAACTCACCGAACACGACTCCCTCCTCCTCGAGGTCTCTGCCATCCTCCACGAAATCGGCGGATTCGTCAGCCCCCGCTCCCACCACAAACATTCACAATACCTCATCCAGAACAGCGAAATCTTCGGCCTCGGAAAACTCGATGTGGAGGTCGTCGCAATGGTCGCCCGCTACCACCGCCAGTCGGGACCCAAAATCTCCCACTCCGCCTACCGTAATCTCACCACCCGGGATCGCATTCGGGTCTCAAAACTTTCCGCCATCCTCCGCGTCGCCGACGCCCTCGAACGCGCCCACTCCCAACGCGTCCGCGACATCAGCGTCAAGTGCCTCCGCTCCAAAATCCACCTCACCCTCAGCGGCGTCACCGACGCCACCGTCGAGCGCCTCGCCATGCAAAGCAAAGGCAGCCTCTTCCATGATGTCTTCGGCCTCGAGGTCGTCCTCGACGAACAATATTCCTGATCTCCCACCCACATGAACTTTATCAACCGCGAACTCTCCTGGCTGGAATTCAACCAACGCGTCCTCGACGAAGGAAGTCGCCCCGACAAACCCCTCCTCGAACGACTCAAGTTCCTCGCCATCACCGCATCAAACCTCGACGAGTTCTTCCAAGTCCGCGTCGGAGGCCTCGCCATGATGCGACGCGCCGGGTCCCGCGTCACCGATAGTGCCGGCCTCACTCCCGCCCAACAAATGACCGCGATCCGCAAGCGCGTCCTCCAGATGACCGCCGACCAATTCAAACTCCTCAACGAGGACCTGCTCCCCAGCATGGCCAAGGAAGGGATCGTCCTGGTCGACACGAAACAACTCACCCCCAGCCAGCACCTCCAGGCTGCGGCCTACTTCTCCGATTTTGCCTTTCCTCTCCTCACCCCCCTCGCCGTCGACCCCGACGGACCACGTCCCGATCTCCCCTCCCTCCAAATCATCATCGCCTGTCGCCTCGAGCAGGAAGACGGCACCACCCGCATCGCCTTCGTCCCCATCGGCGATTCCCTCCCCCGCTTCGTCCCCATCTCCGCACAGGAAGGCGACGCCTTCATCTACATCGAAGACCTCGTCCGCACCCTCGTCGGCGAGTTGTTCCCCGGCGAAACCGTCGTCGGAACCGCCCCCTTCCGCATCACCCGCAACAGCGACATTGCCGTCCAGGAGGAAGACGTCATCGACCTCGCCGGAGAAATGGAAGAGGTCCTCGCCACCCGCCGGCTCAGCGACACGATCCGTATTCAGATCTCCTCCAGCACCCCCCGCGACCTCCTCAATGTCATCCAAGAGGTCACCGGCACCGGCGCTAATGAGCTCTACCGCCTCCCCGGTCCGCTCGCTCTCACCGATTTCATGAAGCTCTGCTTCCTCCCCGGATACGAACTCCTCTGCGATGAAGCCTGGCTCCCCCAACCATCCCCCCTCATCGACCCCGGCACCTCCATGCTCGACACCATCGCCGAGCGGGACATCTTCCTCATCCACCCCTTCGAATCCTTCGAGCCCGTCGTCCGACTCCTCGAGGAAGCCGCCGTCGACCCCAACGTCCTCGCCATCAAGCAAGTCCTCTACCGCACCGCCAGCGACTCGCGCATCATCCGCGCCCTCACCCGCGCCGCGCAAAATGGTAAACAGGTCACCGTCCTCGTCGAACTCAAGGCCCGCTTCGATGAGCAGCGCAACCTCCAACGCGCCGAGACCCTCCAACGCGCCGGCGTCCGCATCGTCTACGGAGTGAAGGGCCTCAAAACCCACGCCAAAGTCACCCTCATCGCCCGAAACGAAAACGGCCGACTCCGCCGCTACGTCCACCTCGGCACCGGCAACTACAACGAGTCCACCGCGCAACTCTACACCGACCTTTCCTACCTCACCTGCCGTCCCGAGTACGGTGCCGATGCCTCCCTCATCTTCAACGCGGTCACCGGACGATCCAAACTCGTCCGTCTCAAAAAACTCTTCCCTGCGCCGACCCTCATGAAGAAGCGCATCCTCGAACTCATCGAAACCGAAACCGACCGCGCCAACCATGGCGAAAAGGCCCGTATCATGGCCAAGATGAATTCGCTGCAGGACCCCGACATCATCAACGCCCTCTACAAGGCATCCCGCGCCGGCGTCGACATCAAGCTCAACGTCCGCGGCATCTGCTGCCTCAAACCCGGCAGACGCAAGGCCGCCAAAAACATCCGCGTCGTCTCCATCATCGACCGCCTCCTCGAACACGCCCGGGCCTTTTACTTCCACCACGGCGGCACCCCCGAGGTCCTCATCGCCTCTGCCGACTGGATGACCCGCAACCTTGAAAAACGTGTCGAACTCCTCGTCCCCATCGAAGACCCCGCCAGCCGCCGCCGCCTCATTCGCTACCTCGAGGCCTGCTTCAAGGACAACACCAACACCTTCGAGATCCAATCCGACGGCACCAGCAAACGCGTCGGACCGGCCAAAAGCGGCAAACGCTTCCGCCTCCAGGAACATCTCCAAAAAGAGGCCTCCAAAGCAGCCAAAGCCCGCCAACAAGATCGCGCCACCACCTTCGAGCCTCATCTCCCGCCTGACCAGGAACAGTAACGCGACGGTCTCGGTCGCATCCAAACGCCGAGGCAAAGCCCCCTCATTGCTTTCGATTTCCGCTTCCTTCTCGCCTAGGCCACCGCCCCCTCGATTTCCATTCTCTCTCCCTCCCCCTCCCCACTTGGAAATTGGACATCGGGTGTACCTCCCCCTCCTTCGACCTTCGACGTGGGACATTTGACCCCGTCCCCCATTTCTACTCTTGCTTCCGCCCCCATCTTCCGCAACCTTCCCGCCGTTCCGGGAGGACAGCGCTCCTCCCCAGACGGGTTCATAGTTCAACGGATAGAACGGCGGTTTCCGGTACCGCAGATCGGGGTTCGATTCCCTGTGGGCCTACCACTCTTAA
>JAPKDA010000188.1 GCA_028822695.1 Akkermansiaceae bacterium | reverse complement strand
GGTTCTTCTGCTGCGGGTTCTTCTGCTGCCGCGGGAGCTTCGGTCGCATCGGCAGCCGCTTCCGGCTCCTCCGTCGCTTCCGCTGCGCCACTCGTGCCTACAGATTTCGCTTTATCTAAAATCGCCTTGGCCTCGTCCTCGGGCATTTCGAGAGCAGCGGCGATGTAGTCGAGAGGCATCTGTATGACCAAATCGGCCGTCGCACCACCTGCCCGGAACAACTTCTCCGCAATCAACGGCTCCAAGCCCAGTTCCTCGGCCAGCCCAGTCGCCGCATCGGAAACTCGGGCCTCGAACTGCTCGTGCTGACTCTCGTCCTTGCGCACCTGCACGTCCCAATCAACCAGCTTTGCCGTCAACCGGGCGTTCTGCCCACGGCGACCGATCGCCTTGCTCAAATCTTCCTCGTCCACGGTCACGTGCACGACCTTGTTTTCGTCGTCCAGCGTGATGGATCGAATGATCGCTGGCTTCAACGCATCCGTGACAAACTCGGGAATGTCTTCGCTCCAGCGGATGATGTCCACCTTCTCATTGTTGAGCTCGCGAACGATGTTCTTCACCCGTGCACCACGAAGACCAACACAGGCACCGACCGGATCGACTTTCTCATCGTGACTATAAACCGCCACCTTTGTCCGGTAGCCGGCCTCACGTGCCACACCACGCATCTCCACGGTGTGATCGGAAATCTCACTCACCTCTGCCTCGAACAAACGACGCACGAAGTTCGGGTGACTCCGCGAAAGGATGATCTCCGGTCCACGCAGTTCGTTATCGACCGACACCACATAGGCCCGGATCCGGTCACCAACGTTGTAGTCTTCCGTCGAGACCCGCTCGCGTGAGGGCATCCGCGCTTCAAACTTACCGAGATCAACCATCACGTCGTTCTTCTCGAAGCGACGCACCGAACCGCTGACAATGTCACCGGCCCGATCCTTGAACTCGTCATAAATCATCTCCTTCTCCGCCATCCGGAGACGCTGCATCATCGTCTGCTTGGCAGTCTGCACTGCGATCCGGCCAAAGTTGGCAGGAGTCACATTGAACTCCACCTTGTCGTCCAACACCGCACCAGCCTTCACCTTCTGGGCCACCGTGATGGGCACCTCGTTGAATTTGTCCTGATGGTCGTCATCCGCCACCACAGTGAGGGTTGCAAAAATCTTGGTTCCACCCTTCTTCGTATCGATTTCGGCACGGAGCACCTCGATGTCATCAGCACCCGCAACCATCTTGCGGTAAGCCGAGAGAAATGCATTTTCGAGAGCAGCAATCACTTTATCGCGATCAATGCTTTTCTCTTTTTCGTAAAAATCGATGAGGGCGACGATGTCGTTCGTCATGGTAGTAGGTAGTGTAGACAACAAAGAGCGGGTCCGGGGAACCCACTCTTAGAGCGTTAAGAGTTCTTCTGAGGCCGCTGCTATAGGACCCGCCACCCCCTTAGGCAAGGGAATTTTCGTCGTCAAATGCCCTGAAATTCCGCAATTTTCCGCCCCCCCCCATGGAGCGCGGGTTTGTGACCCGCTCTTCCCCTCCTACTCCAGCTTCCGCCACTCCAGCCCCCGTAGTTCCACATCGGTCTGAAAGCTTGCCACACCCAGCGGCGCACACAGGTCAATCATCCCCGCCTTGAGTCCGATTCGACGCCCCGTCGTGTCCTCCGAGAGGATCTCTTCGTCATCGATCCAGGCCTTCAGATGGTTCTCCCGCACCTCCATCCGAATCGCATACCACTGGTCCCGCTCAAAATTCCGAAACGTCGTCGTCCCATTTCCCTCCGAGGCATCCATCCCGTCGATGCTCGAAATCCCCACCGTCCCCCCACCCCAACCGCCCACGATCAAGGTCACACAGACTTCCTCCCCCCGTACCGGCACCGTCAACCCACAGAAAAAGTCATCCCCCAAGGTCTTCCGCGCCTCCAAGCGAATCTCATAAGGACCTGTCGGTAGATCCCCGTCCCACCTCATCCCCGTCAACTCCACCCCCCGCCTCATACTCATCACCCCATCCTTCCAGCCCGCCTCCCCCTCTCCCCCAAACTGTGCAACCGCCCAATCTCCATCTCCCTCCTCAGGCACCAACGAATTCCACTCGACCTTCTCCTCCGGCTCCTCAGCCGTCTGCACCGAAACCACCTCCTCCTCCGGCTGCAAACAGCCCTGCACGACCATCCCCACCACAAAAATCCCCGTTGCCCATGCTTTCACTTCCCCATACTCATCAATCTCCGCCCCAACTCAATCCCAAGATCCTCACCACCCTCACCTCTGCCGCCGCCCGCGCCTCCAAACCCGATCCCTCCATTTTCCACCAAGCCCTCCGCACCCTTCAATCCACCCCACCGGAGGCCGCCCACGTCGGCGACTGCCCCCGGGCCGATCTCGAAGGAGCCGCCGCCGGGATCCCCGCCTTCCTCGTCGATCGCCCCACCCACGGCCTCCCCGAATTCCTCGATTTCTGCCGCTCCCAGTCAAATTAATCCTTGCCACCCGTCCTCCCCGACCGTATCCCCCCCGCCCCGACTGAAACGTTGAGAGACGTTTTTTAATGCGCAGGTAGCTCAGTTGGTAGAGCAGTTGGCTTTTAACCAATTGGTCCTGGGTTCGAATCCCAGTCTGCGTACTTCCTTTCCACAGCCCGCTCGCCCTTCACCGTTCTTCCTACAGAGAACGGTTTTTTTGTGCCCTCCACCGGCAGACTGGGATTTGAACCCACCCGGAAGGCCAACAAGGCCTGGAGGGCTCCTGGGGTTGACCGCCCCGTTTCGTCTTACGAAACAATCTCAATCCTGCGACCAACGCGAGCCACTCCGCGGAGCCGGCCTTGGACGGCAATCCCAGTCTGCGTACTTCCTTTCCACAGCCCGCTCGCC
>JAPKDA010000187.1 GCA_028822695.1 Akkermansiaceae bacterium | reverse complement strand
TGCCAGCCCCCTCTCCAAGCTCCCCGCCGCTGACCAACCCACCGCATGGGAACCGGACCGATGAAGCGGGTTAAAACCCCGCGCTCCCTTTTAGGAGAGTTCGACGCGGGCGGCCTTGATGGGGCCGCTGGCGAGGAAGCGTTGGGCGAGGAGTTCGAACTGTTCGTGGAGGTCGGTGAGGAAGAGGTCGAAGGTGGGGGAAGCGTTCTCGGCGAGGAGGTCGAGGGAGGCGAGGTGGGTTTGCAGGTGCTGGGCGCAGGTGGTGGCGGAGTCGACGAGTCGAATGCCGGGGCCGAGGACAGACTGCAAGGTCGGGATGAGGAGAGGGTAGTGGGTGCAGGCGAGGAGGAGGGTGTCCATGCCGCGGTCGAGGAGCGGTTGGAGGTAGGTCTTCAGGGCCTCGATGGTGGCGGGGTGGTCGATCCAGTTTTCTTCGACGAGGGGGGCGAGGAGGGGCGCGGATTGTTCAAGGATGAGGAGGTCGGGTCGACGGAGGGCAAGCGCGTGTTGGTAGGCGTGGCTGCGGATGGTGCCGCGAGTGGCGATGATGCCGACGCGCTGACAGGATGGTTCGGCAAGGGCGGCGTCGACGCCGGGCTCGATGACGCCGATGATGGGGATGTTGTGGTTTTTCTGGAGATCGGAGAGGGCGTGGGCGCTGGCGGTGTTGCAGGCGACGACGATGGCTTTGACGCCTTTGGAGAGAAGGAAGCGGACGTTTTGGTCAGCGAAGTGGCGGATGGTCTCGGGGCTCTTGGAGCCGTAGGGGACTCGCGCGGTATCGCCGAGGTAGACGATGGACTCGTGAGGGAGGAGGCCCTGCACGGCTTTGACGACGGTGAGGCCGCCGACGCCGGAGTCAAAGATGCCGAGAGGTTGGGAGTTCATGAAATGACGGGGGCTTTGCGGAGGGGAGTTAGACAGAAAACGGGGGGATTGGAGAATTGTTTTTTGGGGGGCTTCGCCGATGGCGCTTGTAGCGGAACAACTGCGTTGTTTCGGAGGTTCAGGGGAAGTTGAGGAGAATCCGGAACCTGGAACCCAGACGAGGAGAGGAGAGACCCGGAGCGGGGAGCTTGACCGCTGATTTCGCTGATTGATGAAGAGGGGGAACCGGGGGGTGGAGTGGCGACACCGCTTTGGGGGGTGGTGGAGGAAGGGCTAAGCGGTGTCGGCGTTCGTTCCTCACTCTGCCAGCGCAGTCCAAAAGGCGGGACCGATGAATGCGGGCTGGGGGCGGGTTGGGAAATCCGCCGGACCTTCTGCAGGGTGGAAGCCAGCACGACATTTGCTTTACGCGGGGGAAATGTGGGCGATGATCTCAGGGACCGACGATGATTCTTCTGATCTCCTATGTCTTGCTGGCCCTCGTGGTGTCCTTCTTGTGTTCGGTATTGGAGGCGACTTTGCTGACGGTGACGCCGGTGTCGATCGAGCGGGCGAAGGCGAATGGGGTGAAGTGGGCGGGGCGGATGGGGCGACTGAAGGGAGATATTGATCGGCCCTTGTCGGCGATTTTGACGCTCAATACGATTGCGCACACGATGGGGGCGGCCGGGGCGGGGGCGCAGTGGGCGGTGATGTATGGGAATGCTTACGAGGCGGTCTTTGCCGGTGGGCTGACCTTGGCGATCCTGGTGGTGACGGAGATCATTCCCAAGACGCTGGGTGCGCGGTATGCGATTCAGTTGGCAGGGCCGGTGTCATGGTTATTGCCGTGGTTGATCCGGTTTCTCGCTCCGTTGGTTTGGCTGAGCAAGAAGACGACGCGGTTGATCAGTTTTGGGAAGACGGATGAGGAGCCACATCACCGGGAGGAGTTGTTGGCGGTGGCGCGGATGGGGGAGAAGTCGGGAGAGGTGAGTCAGACGGAGCAAAAGGCCGTGAAGAATCTGATGGAGTTGGGTGAGATGCGGGTGGCGGACATCATGACGCCGGGGCCGGTGGTGTTCATGTTGCCGGAGATAACTTTGTTGTCGGAGTTCTCGGACTTGGTGGCGGAGACGCCGTTCTCCCGGATTCCGGTGCATGGTGAACGGAAGAGCGAGGTGACGGGATTTGTGTTGCGATCGGATGCCTTGTTGGCGCAGATCAGGAGCGGGGATGAAACGGCAACGCTTGTGGAAGTGAGGCGGCCGGTGGAGGTGGTGTTGCAGACGCTGGAGTTGGATCGGCTGTTTCATCGTTTCCGGGAAGAAGGGCACCAGATGATGTTGGTGACGGATGAGTCAGGGTCAGCGATCGGGGTGGTGACTCTCGAAGATTTGGTGGAGACGATTTTTGGATTCGAGATTGTCGATGAGGTGGATGAGATCGCGGATTTGCAGGAGCACGCGAGGAAGCTTTGGCGGGAGCGGGCGGCGAAGATGGGGTTGAAGACGGACGAGGATGGGGTGGTGCAGGTGGGGGAATGAGGGGCTGCGCCCGGCGATTGAAGGACTTGGGGGGGCGTTGGTGTTGAGGACGAAGGCGAATTGTTTGCGGGTTTGTCTGAGAGGGCCCATCGTGGTGGTTTATCCGGAAGGGGTTTGGTATCACTCGTGTCGGCCGGAGGTGTTAGAGCGGATTGTGACAGAGCACTTGGTGGAGGGAGTTCCGGTTGAAAAGTTTCGAATTCCCTAAATATTAAAAGGAGATCGTCTCCAATTCCGAAGGATTGTAATCGATTCCAGACTGTGATTGTGTTCGATCCGTCACGCTTCAGATCTTGCTGGGGAGTGGCGAACCTTGACCCCAATGAGTGAGTGTTAGCAGAACAGAGTATAAATTCGTCATTTCGGTCGACCAGCGTGACCAGCTGGGCGCGGAGATCGGGGCGCGCTTGGGGGGATCAGGCGCCGGCGAACGGGTTGACCCGGCAGAGTTTCAGTAAGTATTGCACGGCGCTGGAAAA
>JAPKDA010000186.1 GCA_028822695.1 Akkermansiaceae bacterium | reverse complement strand
GGGTTTCTGGGGTTTCTGGGGTTTGGGAGGGGCGACCTTGGGGGTGGGGCTGGCGATTGGTGCGGGATTTCCGCCACCGGTCATCAAAAAGCCGAGGAGGCCGACGACGACGACCGCAATAACGATGACGGCGGCGATGGCACCGGAGTTGGATGGTTTTTTGACGAGGGAAGGAACGGAATGGACGCCTGGGGGGCGGGAGATTTTCTGCCCGATGGCGGTGGCTAGTGGAGAGGTAATGGGGACTGCTGCGGACCGGCGGAGGACGTTTCCTTCCAAGCGCTTCAGGATATCTTCGAGTTCGTCGCCGAGTTCGTTGGGGTCGGCGTAGCGCAGTTCTGGTGAGGGGTGGGTGGCGCGACGGAGGATGTTGTTGAAGGCTGGGTCGATCTTGGCGAATGTTGAGGGCGGTTGCCAGGGGTCGGGGGGGAGTTGGCCGGTGAGCAGTTCGTAGAGGAGGACGCCGACGGCGTAGAGGTCGGTGCGTTGGTCGACAGCCTCGGGGTGATTCAGGACCTCGGGTGCTGAGTAGCCGGGGGTACCGTAGATGATTTCGTCGTCGTCGTGTTCGTGTCCAACAGGTCGGGCGAGTCCGAAGTCGCCGATCTTTGGTTGGGCATCCATGGTGAGGAGGATGTTGGCGGGTTTGATATCGCGGTGGAGGATGCCTGCTTGGTGGGCGTGAGTGAGACCGCGGCAGATGCCGGTGACGAGGCGGGCTGCTTCCTTCTGTTCGATGGCGACTCCGTATGCGGAGTGGTAGAGGGATTTGCCGTGAACGAGCTCCATGATGATATAGAGCATTCCGTCGATGTCACCGAAGTCGTAGACGCCGATGAGGTTGGGGTGATTGAGGCGGGCCATCGCTTTGGCCTCGGCCTCGAAGCTGGCACGGAACTGTTCGTCGGCGCCGAATTCGCGCGGGAGGATTTTGATGGCGACGGGGCGATCGAGGGAGCGTTGTCGGGCTTGGTAGACGGCACCCATGCCGCCGGACGCGATGAAGCTCTCGATCTCGTAGGCGGGAAAGAGGGGGACGAGTTCCTCGGGGGTGGGAGGAACGAAAGTTTGGTCCTGTTGAGCTTGGTCCATGGGAGCAGCGGGCGACATTTTACCTGTCTTAAGTAACCAAGGCAAGACGCGGAGCTTTCACCGAATTCGGTGCCCGGAGCAAGATTTTCGGGAAAATCGAGGCTCAGGGGGCAAAAAGCCTGCTTGAGAGGGGTTTGGGGAGATTAAGAGCCCGGGTCACCGGGCTCGTCACCGGTGAAGTGTAGGAGGAGGGTGGAGGCGTCGTTGCCACAGGCGTTGATTTCGTTGTCGATGGCCTGGACTTGGGCTTTGAGGCCTTTTTCTTCGAGAGTCTTGCGGGCTTCCTTGAGGAGTTTGACGTAGGAAATGCGGAGGCGATCGATATCGATTAGGAACTTGGAGTGGATGCTATTCTGGGTTTGCAGGTAGTCGTCGAGGATTTTGGCGGCGTTGCGGGGGATCCCGGCGCGGGAGATATTGTTGGGGATGGTGCCGTCATCGCGGATGGATTTCTTCAATGTAACGACGCCGGGTTTGTAGGCTGCCTGGGCGCTGTGGCGGAGGCCGCGGAGCCAAAAATCGAGGTCCCAAATGAAGGCCTTGGCATTCTCTTTGAGTGATTTGCGGTATTCGGTTCCTTTGGCGCTGATGGCGTCGGAGCCTTTTTTGCGGAGGCGGGAGAGTTCGCCAGAGGCGGTGGGGACACCAACGGGAACTTCCTTCTCGCTGTCTTTGCTCCACTCGATGAGGAGGGCGGCGGTGGAAGATTTTTTGTTTGGATTCGCGTCATCCCATCCACCGGACGGGCCGGCGATGATGCGGAGGGCGGAGGCGGAGCTGGCGTTGCCGTCGGGAGATCCTTCGGTCCAGTCTGCGGCGGCCCATGGTTCACCGGTGGTCCAGCCCCAGGCGTTGCCGTTGTGTGTGCCGCCCAGCCAGACGGCTTCTCCAGCGGGGAGGGATTTGTCGACGAGGGTTTTGAGGTAATCGATTTCGGCCTGGTCGGAGGGGACAGCGAGGTGGCCGTTTGCGGTCTGGGCGAGGTGACTAGCATCGGACCAAGTGGAGGGGAGGGCGATGAGCAGGTAGCGGCGGCTGTCGAGGGTGAAGGTTCCCGGAGGGTAGACCGGGTTGGGAGTGGCGAGGGATTCGCTGGTGCGTTTGAGTTGCGCGTTGAGGCTGCCGGGATTTTTGCCGTCCATGTGCCACTGGATGAAGAAGGGCATGTTCTGGCCGGGTGGCCGGGCTTTGATGGTGCCGAGTGGGCTCATGGTGGCCGAGGTGCCGGAGGCGATGCCAGGTTTGCGGTGGGTCCACTTGCGGCCATCGACCCATCCCCAATCGTTGCGACCGATGGCGCCGCCACCGAGCCAGATGCCGGCGTCGCCTTTGATTTTGGAGGAGAGCCAGTTGCTGTCGGGGTCGGTGGGGCAGGTCGCGAGGTGGCCGCCGTGTTCTTCGGCGAAAGTGGCGGCCTGTTGCCAGTTCATGGGAGTGTTGACGTAGAAGAAGCGCTTGGTACCGCGTTCTTCGGTGCCGGGAGGGAATTCGCTCCGGTCACCGGCGAAAAGTCCACCTTTCAAGTCTTCGAGCACCTCCATGGGGGTGCGTGGTTTGGGAGGGGTTGGGCGAGGGGGTTTGGGAGTGTTTCCGGCGGTTCCCTTTCCGTTGCCCAATCTGGCGATGCGTTCGGCCTCGCGTTTGGCGGCTTCCGTGGCCTTTTTCTCGGCCTGTTCCAGTTCGAATTCCTCTTGTTTTTGGATGTTGGAGGCGGTTTGGGCTTTATACGCACCCCACATTCCCCAGATGGCGAGGAGGAGGAGGAGGATGATGACCATGTTGCGGATCAGGGAGAAATTGGGGGCGATCGGAGCAGCGACGGCCGGGGCCGG
>JAPKDA010000063.1 GCA_028822695.1 Akkermansiaceae bacterium | reverse complement strand
CCGTCTACGCCGTCTGCGGAGGCGGGCCCGTAGTTGCGGCCCTAAATGGAGTCAATCATTGCCTCCAAGAGGCGAGTGCGGGCGTTTTGGACGTTCGGTGGCTCGGGGCACAGCTACTTGACTACTTAGTCAAGTCAACTGGGAATGTGAGGGCTGAAGGATTTGTCGGACATTCTCTGACACGTCATCCGATTCGTCAATATGGCCAGAAATGGCTATGTCGAAGCCCTGATCTTCGAGCGCGCAATTCCAAGGGCAGCTCAGGTTGGGTCGTGGCAGTGGGGGGGGTGAATATGCGGTGGGAATTGGCTGCATTCGTGCTTAGAAACAGGGGTGCCTGCGAAACCGCTTTTTGAAGAACTTGATTATCGTCAGACGCCGTTAGGCGAACTCATTTTGCGACGGAGGACGTATAGCCAGTTGGACGATTTGGATGTGTTTGAAGTGATTCTTGGGGACGGTTTTCTCATGTCGAGTTTGTTTACGGTGGTGGAGGTCGCTTTGGCGGACCTGGGCTTGGCGGCGGTGGCTGAGGCATTTTCGGCGGGTGAGGAGTTGGAGGTTGTGATTGGTGGGCTGGGGTTGGGATACACGGCACGTGCCGCGTTGAAGAATGAGGCGGTTCGCAATCTCTACGTGGTGGATTATATGGAGGGGGTCATCGAGTGGCATCAGAAGGGGCTGGTTCCGCTGGGGCCGGAGTTGACGGCTGATGCACGTTGTCAGTTTGTGTTGGGGGACTTCTTCAAGTTGGCGTTGGCGGATGAGAAGGGGCCGGGCTTTGATCCGAGCGATCCGGGGAGGAAGTTTCATGCGGTGTTGTTGGATATTGATCATTCGCCGGCGCATTTGCTGCACGAGAGGCATGCGGAGTTCTACAGGGCGGAGGGCTTGCGCACACTGGCGGCGAAATTGCATCCGGGTGGGGTATTTGCGCTCTGGTCGGATGATCCTCCGGAGGAGACGTTTATGGCTGCCCTGGCGGAGGTCTTTGACTCGAGCGAGTCGCATATTGTGAAGTTCGATAATCCGTTGTTGGAGTGCGAGTCGGAGAGTACGGTCTACGTGGCGAGGAAGGCGCTGGAGAGGTCTTCATCGAGCAAGTCTTGATCTGTCCGACGGGATCGCTAGGATCCCATCCGCGATGGCAGCAGGCACTCGAAACAAGCGAAGGAAGGCGAAGAGCCGCAAGGCGGAGCCGCAGGTAAAAAAGGGCTCCGAGTGGGTTGGAGTCGGGCAGTCGGGGATTCACCAGAGCGGGCTCTTTGCGAGGCGTGATATCCCGAAGGACACGCGGATGATCGAGTATGTGGGGGAGAAAATCATTAAGGCGGAGAGCGAGCGCCGCGGCAATGAGCAGGACGAGCTTGGTCGTCCGAAGGGGGATGGGACGGTGTATATGTTCACTTTGAACGATCGCTACGACATCGACGGGGCGGTGGACTGGAATGATGCGAAGAATGCGAATCACAGTTGTGAGCCGAATGCGGCCACTGACATCATCAAGGATCGAATTTGGTTGATCTCCGCGCGGGATATCAAGAAGGAGGAGGAGATCGTGTATGATTACGGGTTCGATCTCAGCTATTGGCGGGACCATCCCTGTCGCTGCGGTTCAGAGAAGTGCGTGGGCTACATCGTGGGCGATGAGTATCGCAAGAAGTTGAAGAAGAAGATCAAGGCGTGGGAGAAGAAACAGGCCAAACAGGCCGAGGGTGGCGAGTGAGGATGGTGAGGAGCTAGCAACAGAGATTTTATCAGTAATGAGCAGGCAAATTTCGGATAAGAAGCTTCATGATGCTTTCGTGAAGGGTGAGTTGGGGACAGATGACAGCTATCCCTACTGGACGATCATTTGGGCGCTGCGCTCGAAGATCTGGAGGAAAAAGGGTGAGCGGAAAGTGGCGAAAGAGGCGTTGGGGGAGTTGGTTTTCGAGGCCATCGACCTCGCGGACCTGGAAACGTTGCAGCACATCACGGCGGCACTGGAAGCAATGTTGGAGTTTGAGCGTTCGCCCGCGTTTGCGGTGATGGCGGATGTATTTTTTGCGTTGGAGGAGCTGAATAGCAGCTATCCCGCATTCTCGAAGGAGGATTTGCTGCGCCACTTGAACAAGGAGATGCAGGCGGTGTTGAGTGGGCCGGAAGTGGAGGCTGCTTTGGAGAAGATGGAGGTGGACCAGTTGATTCCGGATAGTGGGAAGTTTATTAAGAAGTAGGGGTTCTCCAGCATGTTGGGCCGTTCAATCCCGGATGCCGAGGACGATGAGGTCGGCGCCGCGGCCTTGGACGTGGTGGCTGAGGGCGACGGCGGGGCGGGCGGAGTCGAGCCTCCGCACTCCGGGGCCCTGGAAGCTTGTTCCAGAGATGTGCCTTCACTTCTCCGGCGCATGAAGTGCTGGCTAAGTGCTGATCTCTACGGCCGCAAGGTGAGCGAGGTTGGGCTGTAGTGGTCCTTGGGTGAGAAGAGCCAGCCGGGGTTGCGTTGGACGAGTTCGTAGTTGGTGAGTTGGAACTCGGGGAGGAATTGGTTGCTGTTGGGTTCGTAGAGGGTGCGCCCGGTGTAGCGGCCGTGGATACGATATTCGTAGTTGTGGTCGAATCCGTAGCGTTGGCCGGCTGGACCGTCTTCGGGGAGGCGGTCGGGGGTGCGGAGTTGGTTCTCGTTCATGACGACGAGTTTGGAATTTCGGGCGTTCTGCTTGGGTTTGCGGAGGTAGCCCCAGAATCGGGTTTTGGGGACGAAGTAGCGACGACCGTAGAAGTAGTTGCCGCTGGGTTCGTTGGCGATCTGGGCTTTGCGGATGTCCTTGGTGGGGCCACCCATGTTTGGCGAGCCGCCTGAACTGCTGGGGTATCTGCCGCTGCCACCGCAGGAAGTGAGGAGGAGGGCGGCGAGTGGGGCGAGGAAGAGCCAGGAACGCATTGGGGCTATACTCGGGAGGGGAGGCTGGGGGTCAAGAGGGATTGGGCTGCGCCCGGTTATCAGTGATTGGTGAATGGTTATCAGGGGGAGGGGACGGGGGTGGGATTTGACTGCTGATTTCTCTGATTGGGGAGGGAATTGGGAGTTTTGGGGGATTGGGGGGCCGAGGATTGCTGGGATATTGCTGACTTCTCTGTTCTGGAATCAGTAAAGATCAGTGGTTTTGTCCGGATGAATAGGAAAGTGCGGCTCTCGCCGGCGGGAATTGATGGGACACGCCACTGTTGGGAAAACCCTTGATTGGAGGGGGTATTCGGGCTACCCGGGCCGGGCTTCGCCGGATTCGGCAGGGGCATTATTTTCCTCATGAAACTCGTATCGTTGCTCTCGGCGAGTCGTATCGTTCCGGAGATGAAGTCCGCCACGCAGTGGGAGGCTATGTCGGAATTGGTGGGACACTTGGTGTCTAATGGTCATCTGGATTTCGGAAAGACCGAGGGGGTGCTCGAGGCGCTGCACGAGCGGGAGGAGCAGGTGAGCACAGGGATCGGGCACGGAGTGGCGATTCCTCATGCTTATTGTGAGCATTTGACGGAGGTGAATGCGGTGTTTGGGCATTCGCTGGAAGGGATTGAGTTTGAGAGCTGTGACAATGCGCCGGTGCATTTTTTGATCCTGATGCTGGTGCCAAAGAATCAGTCGCAGATGCATTTGCAGACCTTGGCGGCGATTGCGGGGCTATTTTCCAAACGAGAGGTGAGGGATCGGCTGAAGGATGCTAAGACGGGGGAGAGAATTTACGAAATCTTGCAGGACTGCGAGGGTTAGGAAGAATTTACAATGATGACATTGGCAGAAGAATTGAAGGGGAGGCTGCGAGTTGCGTTTGAAGCTTGTGGGATCGAGGGCGCCGCTTTGGAGCGGGTCGGGGTAGGGTCGGCGACGGATTTACGCTTTGGGGATTATCAGTCGAATGCGGCGATGGTGATCGCGAAGCAGGCCAAGCAGAATCCAAGGGCGTTGGCAGAGGCGGTGATCGAGAAGCTCGATGTCGCTGGTTTGGCGGAAATGGAGATCGCGGGTCCTGGATTTCTGAACTTTCGGGTGCCGCCGGAGACGTTTGCGACGCGGGTGAAGGAGATGAGTAGGGATGAGCGTCTCGGGGTTTCGCGGGTGGCGGTGCCTGAGCGGATTACGTTGGATTTTTCCGCGCCGAACGTGGCCAAGCCAATGCATGTGGGGCACATCCGCTCGACGATCATTGGCGACTCGCTGAGCAGGATTGGCCGCTTCCTCGGGCATGAGGTGATCACTGACAACCACATCGGGGACTGGGGCACTCAGTTCGGGATGGTGATCTGGGCCTGGAAGAAGGAGTTGAACCGGGATGATCTGGAAAAAGATCCGCTGGGGGAGTTGCTGCGCTTGTATCGGATCGCGAATGAGGCAGGAAAGGCCGATGAGACGCTGCGTGAGGCGTGTCGGGAGGAGTTGGTGAAGCTGCAGCAAGGGGATGAGGAGAATCACAAGATCTGGACGGAGTGCGTGGGGTATTCGCTGCGTGGTCTGGAGCGGATGTATGAGCGTCTGGATGTCAGTTTTGATCACTGGATGGGTGAGAGTGCCTACAATGATCGCTTACAGGGAGTGATTGATTCGCTGATGGAGGCAGGGCTGGCTCGCGAGAGCAGCGGGGCGCTTTGTGTGTTCAGCTCCGGGGAGGGAAAGCCGGAGGCGGATCCGTTCCAGATTCAGAAAAAGGAGGGCTGGGAGAACAATCCGATGATCGTTCGGAAGAGCGACGGAGGGTTCAACTATGCGACGACCGACCTCGCGACGATCGACTTCCGCGTGGAGAAATGGGGAGCGAAGAAGATTTTGTATGTGGTGGATCATCGTCAGGGGCTGCACTTCAGGCAGCTGTTCGATGTGGCGCGTCGGCGGGGTCATGAGGACGTCGAGTTGGTGCACGTTTCCTTTGGGACGATCCTCGGAAAGGATGGCAAGCCATTGAAGACGCGTTCGGGGGATCTTCCGCAGCTGGAGGACGTGTTGAACGATGCACGGGATGCGGCGCGGATTACGATCGAGGAGCGCAGCAAGCTGGAGGACTCCGGTGAGAAGGATGACTTGGCGGAGTTGATCGGGATCAGTGCGGTGAAGTTCACAGAGCTCTCCCACCATCGCATGTCGGACTACGTATTCGATCTGGAGAAGATGGTGGCTCTCGAGGGCGACACCGCGCCATACCTGCAATACAGTTATGTTCGGGTGCGTTCGATTTTCCGGAAAGTGGAGGGAGAGATCGACCTGAAAGGTGCGGCGGTGAGTTTGACGGAGGATGCCGAGGTGCATTTGGCGCGGATGCTGATACGTTTTGCGGAAGTGCTGCCGGTGGTGTTGGGTGATTATCGTCCGAACCTATTGGCGACCTACTTGTTGGAGTTGGCGCGGGCTTTTCATTCGTTCTTCGAGGCCTGTCCGGTCCTGAAGGCGGAGGAGGCCCAGCGGAATTCGCGTCTGGTGCTTTGTGAGACCACGGCGCGGGTGCTGAAGAAGGGCTTAAGCCTGTTAGGGGTTGCGGTTCCTGAGCGAATGTAGATCTTAGCGGCATGGCGGAGCAGGAAATCGTGGTCATCAAGATCGGCACGGGGGTGCTGACGAAGGAAGATGGGACTTTGGATGGAGCCTCGTTGGCCCGCTTGGTGGGAGCGGTGGCGGATTTGCCAAATCAAACGCGGCGTTATGTTTTGGTGTCTTCCGGAGCCGTTGGAGCGGGGACGTCGGTGTTGGGCTTGAGCGAGTATCCGGATGATTTGTCGACGCGTCAGGCGGCCGCGGCAGTTGGGCAGACTCGCTTGATGCATGCGTATCAGAATTTGTTTAACAGCTTCGACAAAAACGTCGCGCAGTTGCTCCTGACGGCGGATGATTTCAGCTCGAAAGAGCGCTCGGGGAGGATTAGTGACACCCTGCATCGTCTTTTGGCACAGCCGGGGATTGTGCCAATCATCAATGAAAATGACTCGGTGGCAGTGGAGGAGTTGCGAGTGGGAGATAATGATTTGCTGTCGGCGCGGGTGGCGACGTTGATCGGGGCGCGGCTTTTGGTGCTGTTGACCAGTGTGGATGGTTTGATGCCGCCAGGGGGTGGGGAGATCATCGAGGACGTCCCGGATGTGGCGGCGGTTCTGGATTATGCCAAGGACGTGAAGGGTCGATTTTCGATGGGGGGAATGCGGGGCAAGCTTGAGGCTGTGCAGATGGCGGTGAATGCCGGGGTGGAGACGGTGATTGCCAATGGTCGTCACCCGGAGCGGTTGAAGGAGATTGTTGAGAACGGGGGATTCGCAACGCGTTTCCGCCCTCGCGAATGACAGTAATCGCGGCTATAGATCAGGAGTTAAGCATGACGGAAGAAGAGATTCGCGAAGCAGTGTATGGGATGGGCCGGGCGGCTCGTCAGGCGGCGTATGCCTTGGCGGTACTGGATGCGGAGGCCAAGAATGTGATTCTACGGGCCATGGCGAAGGAATTGCGGAAGCAATCGGCTGGGATTTTGGCAGAGAATGCGAAGGATGTTGAGGCCGGGGCGGAGCGTGGGTTGAGCGGAGCGATGTTGGACCGGTTGCGGTTGAACGAGGCTCGGTTGGAGGCCGTGGCGGCGGGGGTTGAGCAGGTGGCGAATTTAGAGGATCCGGTTGGCGAGGTGCTGGATGAGAGGACGCGGCCGAATGGGATTCGGATCGAGCAGGTGCGGGTGCCGATCGGGGTGATCGGGATTGTCTACGAGAGTCGTCCGAATGTGACGAGCGACGCGGCGGTGCTGTGTTTGAAGTCTGGCAACGCGACGATCCTGCGAGGTGGCTCGGAGGCGATTCATTCCAACCGGGCGATTGCCGCTGCTTTGCAGGCGGGCGGTGAGACGGCGGGTTTGCCGGCCAATGCGATTCAGCTGATTCCCTTCACCGACCGGGCCAGTGTGCAGGTCATGGCGGGGATGGATGAGTATTTGGATCTGATCATTCCTCGTGGAGGTAAGGGGCTTATCGAGACGGTGGTGTCGTTGGCGCGGATGCCGGTCATCAAGCATTACGACGGGATTTGTCATGTTTATGTCGATGCAGAGGCGGACTTGAAGATGGCGGCGGAGATTGCGATCGATTCGAAGACGCAGAAGCCGAGCGTTTGCAATGCGCTGGAGACCTTGTTGGTTAATGAGGCAGTGGCGGAGGAATTTCTGCCGTTGTTGGTGGCGATGCTGGGCGATCGAGAGTTGGAATTGCGTGGCTGTGAGCGGACGCAGGCGATTCTTGGTGATCGGGCGAAGGCGGCGACGGAGGAGGATTGGGGGACGGAGTATTTGGACTACATCCTGGCCGTGAAAGTAGTGGGATCGCAGGAAGGGGCGGTGGAGCACATCAACAGGTATGGCTCTCAGCACACCGATTGCATCGTCACGAAGAATGCGGAATTGGCGGAGCGATTTTTACGGAATGTGGATTCAGCCTGTGTCTTCCACAACGTCTCGACGCGTTTCAGCGATGGCGAGGAGTTCGGGTTTGGTGCGGAGATTGGGATCTCGACGGACAAGCTCCATGCGCGCGGGCCGATGGCTCTGCGTGAACTGACCTCGTATCAATACCGCGTTCGCGGTGAGGGACAGTTGAAAGCTCCGGTGGGATAAGGGGCCGGACGGTAGGCGACATGCACGGTGTTCGTTTTGTCAAAACGATCCAACCGGTGCCTATTCCTCCTCGGCAGGTACTTCGACTGGATCGGGAGAGCCGAACCAATCGTTCCAGAGGTTGCGGTCGAACTGTGCTTGGTGGCGGGTGGACATGCCGAGGTAGAGTGCGACAACAGCCAGTCCGAGGAAGATCATGCTAATGGCGAAGTTAGCTCCGGCATTGCCTTGGGCGCTTTGAAGGACGCTTGCTACGGTCGTTCCGCCAGTGTTGCGGCGGGGTATGGATGGGGGCTTAGGCATCTCGCGTTTCTTCGGGGCTTCTTCCCTGTCATTCTCATCGATATCGTCGTCGGCATGATCCAGAGGGGGAAGCTTGGGTTTGGCGTGAGGCTTGTGTGCCTCGCCTTTCAGATCTGCGCGCTCGTCGTCGGTGAGTTCGAAGTCGAGATCGGCATCTCCGATCAGGACCTCGGTGTCGTTGTTTAGATCGAGGATTTCCATGGGCGTACCCTCCGCCTTGATGCCGTTGGTGGAGTCGAGGTCCTGAAGGAGGTAGCCACCTTCCACACGGCGCATTTCACAGTGGTGAGAAGAAACCGAGGGGCAATCGACGATGATGTCGCTGTTGGCGGCTCGGCCAATCCGGACGATTTTGCGGTCGAGAGAGAAGCGGTAGGGTTGGGAGTTTTTCCCAGGGACGGTGATGACGACGCGAGGCATGGCAGGTAGGTGATACGGTTCCGAAGGGAGATTCTTAGCGTAGAGCTAAAAAATGGGAAAGATCGATTTTTCGGGCTTTGGGGAAGGAGGGGGGTTGAGGGGTGACTTGGGGGCCCCATGGCGGTTGACAGATCCTGCGGAGGGTGTTGATTCGTCCCCCATCGACCAATGAGCACTACAGACATCGAGAAAAGAGAGTTTCAGGCCGAGGTTAGCGAGATCCTCGATATTGTCATTCACTCCCTCTACACGGATAAGGAGATCTTCATCAGGGAGCTGATTTCCAATGCCTCAGACGCATTGGAGAAGATGCGGCTCAAGCAGTTGGCGGAGGGAGACGTTTTTGAGGCGGATCGGCCGTTGGAGATCAATATTTCCACTGATGAGGAGGCGAAGACGCTGACTATTTCGGATCACGGGATCGGAATGACCCGAACGGAGCTCAATGAGAACCTCGGGACGATCGCCCACTCGGGGACGAAGGCTTTTCTTCAGGCCATGAAAGAGTCGGGTGGAGCAGGTGCTGATGTGATTGGTCAGTTCGGAGTGGGCTTTTACAGCTCGTTCATGGTGGCGGAGAGCGTGGAAGTCTACACGCACAGTTGGCAGCCTGATGGGGAGCATGTGAAGTGGGCGAGTGATGGAGGCGGATCCTACACGGTCGAGGAGGCTGATGGGCAGCATCGTGGTTGTCGTATCGTGGTGCACTTGAAGGAGGATCAGGCGGAGTTTGCCAAGCCCGATCGCGTGAAGGATATTATCGAGCGTTATTCGAACTTCGTCGGATTTCCGGTCAACCTGAACGGCGAGCGGGTTAATGCGGTGGAGGCTGTCTGGTTGAAGTCGAAGAGCGAGGTCGATGAGGAGGAGTATAAGGCCTTCTACCAATTTGTGTCGCACTCGATGGATGCGCCGCGCTACACGATGCACTTCAGTGCGGATGCGCCTTTGTCCATCAATGCGCTATTGTTTGTTCCTGGTGAGAACATGGAGCGCTTTGGAATGGGGCCACAACCGGCGGGGGTGGCGCTTTATTGTCGGAAGGTGCTCATCGATCAGAACCCGGAAGGTTTGTTGCCGGAGTGGTTGCGGTTTGTGAAGGGAGTGATTGATAGTGAGGACTTGCCGCTGAACATCTCGCGGGAGTCGATGCAGGACACCGCTTTGGTGCGGAAGTTGAATACGCTGCTTACTAAGCGATTTGTGAAGTTTTTGGCCAAGCAGGGGAAAGACTCGCCGGAGGATTACCTGGAGTTTTTCAAGCGCTTCGGGCGTTTCCTGAAGGAAGGGATTGTGGCGTCGCCGGAGCATTCCGAGGCGCTGTCAGGCTTGCTTCGCTTCGAGTCGACCATGTCGGAGGGCGAGGCGCTGACCTCTCTCGATGAGTATGTGGATCGCATGAAGGAGGGGCAGGAGGAGATTTACTACCTGGTCGGTGACACCAAGGCGGCATTGGAGAAAGGACCTTTTGTGGAGGCTTTCCAGGCGCGAGGTTTGGAAGTGGCACTCTTTACCGAGCAGGTCGACGACTACGTTTTGCAGTCGCTGCGGGAGTTCAAGGGGAAGAAGATGGTCTGCGCTGATCGTGCCGACATTGACATGGACGATGTTCCGACCGAGGGCGAATCGCTGTCGGAAGAGGACACCAAGGCGCTTGTGGAATGGATGAGCAAGACGCTTACGGACAAGGTTGAGGGTGTTGCGGCTGGTAAGCGTCTGGTGAGTCATCCGGTGGTGGCCTTGATTCCACAGGATGCGCCGAATGCGCAGTTACGGGCCATGATGGAGGCGATGGGCCAGACGGCTCCCGAGATGAAGGCGCGGTTGGAGATCAATCCGCGACATGACCTTGTGAAGCAATTGCATCAGCTCAAAGCTGGGAACGAGGAGTTGGCAGAGGCGGTGGCGTGTCAGTTGGCTGACAATGCGCTTCTGGCGGCGGGGCTTGGAACCAGTGAGGCTGACGCTGCGGCGAACATGAACAGTTTGCTGGGTAAGATCCTTGGGGAGTTGGACAAGAAGTGATCCATACGAAGTTCTCAAATGCAGAAACTCCCCAGACCGAATGGTCTGGGGAGTTTCTGTTGAGGGGGATTTTTCGGAGAGCTTCCAGCTGCTGAACCTGTTGGCTCTCCGGAAAATGGGGGGAATTGTTTGGGGGAAGCTTACTCAGCGTCCACCTCTTCGAAGGTTACGATGTAGACGAGGTCCTGCATGTCGAAACCGCTCGAGTTGGTGTTGGTCTGGCCAACCTTGACGAGGTGGATCAGGTCACGGGGGCCGAGGACAATCTTGCCGTTCTGGACGTAGGAAGAGACGTGGCTCTCAATGCTGCCCTGCTTGAAAGCGGGGGTGTATTGTGGAACTGAATCTCCGTTGCGAAGAACGATGATGTTCTGGTTTTCGCTGAGGGTATTGCGGGAAGAGGTCCAGTAGCGGCTGTTTCTCTTGCCACGTGCGGAGAAGTCGATGGTGGTTCCGCTTGGGACGACTCCGTTATAGACGTAGGCGTCAGCGTCAATCTGGCTGTCGGTTCCTTGGAAGAGGGTCTGCCATGAGCAGCCCTGGGTAACAAAAGATAGCCCTCGACGCAGCGGCTTGAACGGCCGCGAGAAAGCCGTCATGTTCAGTCAAGCGCTTCTCGCGGGCATTCAGCCCGCCGCTAGATTTCTACTTTCCAACCCAGGCCTCCGACCTGGGCTCTGTTGTCTCGGTCCTTCAGGGCCGGAGAGAGCGATGGCTCCGGAACTCCGAAAGGGATCTTAACTGAGCGCCATTTTGGCCTGCCCGCCGAAGGTGGGAGTGATGGGTCTCGGTTGGCGCTTCCCAGAGCCTACTCGCTTTGGTCGGGGTAGCTCCCGAGGAGTTTGACGAGAGAGCAGTGTGTCTCGAGGGTGCCGATGGCGGAAGAAACCTGGGTGTCTTCGCAGTGTCCGGCGACGTCCACGTAGAAGATGTATTCCCAATCCCGTTGTTTGGACGGGCGAGATTCGATCTTGGACATGTTGATCTGGCAGGCGTCGAAGGATTGGAGGGCTTTGACGAGTGTGCCCGGCCGATCACCGACGGAGAAGAGAAGGGAGGTGCGGTCATTGCCCGTGGGTGGGCAGGTTTTCTCGCCGATGACGAGGAACCGCGTCGTGTTGGTGGCGCGGTCCTGAATGGACTCCTCGAGAATTTCGAGGCCGGCGAGCTCTGCCGCCAGCTTTCCGCCGAGGGCTGCTGCGCCTTGGGCTGCGTTTTCCTTGGCCAGATGGGCGGCCTTGGTGGTGGAGGAAACCTCGACCAAGTCTGCTTTCGGGAAATTGCGGAGGATCCAGTTCTTGCACTGACCGAAGACTTGGGGATGTGAGTAGAAGGTTTTGATGTCCTCGCGCGGGATGGCGGAGAGAAGGCTGTTATCGATGCGCAGAAGGATCTGGGCGCAGATGCGAAGGGGGGAGTCGACGAAGAGGTCGAGAGTGTGGGAGACCGCTCCTTCGGTGGAATTTTCGATCGGAACGACTCCGTAGTCGGCGCGGCGGCGGGCGACTTCGTCGAAGACTTCTGCGAAGTTGGGAAGGGGGGTGTAATCGACGGAGTGGCCGAATTTCTTGATCGCGGCTTGATGGGTCCAGGTGCCTTCGGGGCCGAGATAGGCAATTTTGAGGTCGTCCTCGAGAGAGAGGGCGGCGGACATGATCTCGCGGTAAATGGCGCGAATGGATTTCTCGGGGAGGCGGCCCTTGCTCATCCCGACCAGTTTGGCGAGGAGGGCGTGTTCGCGCTCGGGGGCATAAATTTGCAGGCCTTCGGCCTTTTTGATTTCGCCGACTTTGTGGACCAAATCGGCACGTTGATTGAGCAAGTCGAGGAGTTGTTCGTCGATTGCGTCGATTCGGGTTCTGATGTCGTTGAGTGCCACGGTGGTGAAATAGTATGTAGGGAGGGCGAGGGCCCAATGTCAAAATTGCGTTGCTGCGGATTACTCCACTTTACTTTCCTCGGGCTCCGGTGTCGCGAAATCTACCTGGGCTGTTTCTTCCTCGTTGATTGGTGGTGTCTCCGGGGGCTCGGCGAGGGGGAGTTGCTCCTCCGAAACTTCGGTGTCTCCTTCGCCCTCCGTTTCGCTTGCCGCTTCCTCGGGTTGAGGTAGGGGGACGTAACGCAGTTCGGCTGCGTTGGGGAGTTCGTCGATGTTCTTGATGCCGAAGTGTTCGAAGAAGTAGTCGGTGGAGTGGTAGAGGAGGGGACGACCGGGAAGTTCGGCACGACCGCCAATCTTGATGAGTTCGAGATCGAGGAGTTTTTGGATCATGCCGTCGCAGGAGACACCCCGCACGGCCTCGATGGCGGCTTTGGTGACTGGCTGTCGGTAGGCAATGATGGCGAGGGTCTCGAGAGCGGGTCCGCTGAGCTTCCGGGGTTTGTGGCCGGGGAAGAGATGGCGGGCGAATCCGGCGTACTCGGGACGGGTGTAAATTTTCCATCCTTTGGCGCGCTCCATGAGGATGAAGGCACGTCCGGTGACCTCATACTGGTGGTTCAGCTCGGCAATGGCGGCGATGATGTCCTCGTCGGAGGTCTCCGAGAATTGCTTGAGAGGGATGTCGGCGGTGCCGTCGGGAGTGTAGCCTTCCTCGTCGGAATCATCGATTTCATCCTCTATTTCAGCCACCCGGGCCCGAACGAGGCGAGCCAGTTCGGAGGTTGGGAGAGGTTGTTCGGAGGCGACGACGAGGGCTTCTATAACCGCTGAGAGATCCATGTAGGGGCGGGAGATTAGGAGAGGCGGGGACGATTTCAAGCGCAAGGAAGCAAGGAGTGCAGCAGCTTCTCTTCCGGGGGGGGGTAATTTCCGCTTGCAGGCCCTTGGGAAAGCCATTAGTGACTCCGGCTCCTTGCCCCGAATTGGTCTGGGCTTGGGGTTCTAAGTTTTTCCTAAATATTCCAAATGGCTGCCAAAAAGAAGGTAACAAAGAAGGCTCCCGCCAAAAAGGCGGTGAAGAAGGCTCCCGCGAAGAAGGCTCCCGCGAAGAAAGCTGTGAAAAAGGCTGCAAAGAAGGCCCCGGCCAAGAAGAAGGCCGCGACGAAGAAGGCTCCTGCAAAGAAG
>JAPKDA010000185.1 GCA_028822695.1 Akkermansiaceae bacterium | reverse complement strand
CCCTGGGCTTTGTTGTCTCGCCCTTACAGGGCTGGGGAGGTGTTGCTACTTGCCGATGCGGTAGACGTGGGAGCGGGTTCTCAGGTAGATCGAGTTTCCGTCGAGGGCCGGGGAGGCCATGCAGCCGTCGTCGAGGGTGTTGGTGGCGATGATTTTCATGTCGGCGCCCGGTGTGACGATTTTCGTGTCGCCCTCTTCGCTGGCGAAATAGAGGTGGCCGTCGGCGTAGACTCCGGAGGCGGCGAAGTGGCCGGTGAGGGAGAGGCGGGCTTCGAACTTGCCGCTGGCGGCATCGATTCTGCTGAGGATACCTAGATCGGAGGTCGTGTAGACCTTCCCGTCGACGCCGATGGGCGAGGACATGGGGGGGATGCGTTTGAAGACGTCCCACTCGATGTGCGAGCGGGTGACGTCGCCTTTGAGTTTGTCATCGAGGCGAACTCCGAGGAGGTGGGCCTTGCCGTAGCCGGTGTTGATGATGGCCATGTTGCCGACGAAGATCGGGCTGGCGGCGGTGGAGTACTGGTCGTAGGTGATCTTCCACAATTCCTCGCCGGTCCCGGCGTCGTAGCCGTAGGCGGCTTTTGCTCCGGCGCTGACAAGATTCACCCGGCCGTCAAGGGTCACGAAGTTTGGAGTGGAGTAGGCCTTTCGGAAATCACCATCGCCTCGAATGACTCCGCCTGCCTCGACGTCGCCGAAGTCGGTGGTGCGATCGGTTTTCCAAACCGTCTCACCGGTTTTTCGGTCGAGGGCGACGAGATACTGCACGTCCACGCCGTCCATGGTGAGGATGAGGGTGTTCTTGTAGAGGACGAGCGAGGAACCGGGCCCGCGGAAGTGTTGGCAGGGGAGGTCACGGCGTTCCCAGACAACCTTCCCGGTGCTGCGGTCGAGGGCGGCGGTGCCGTAGCTGCCGAAGTGAATGTAGACGAGTTTTTCGTCGATGGTCGGTGAGCAGGAGCCGTAGCCATTGATGCGGTTGCTCAGTGCTTCGGGTTCCTCGTTTTCAAAGAGGAGAAGGTCGTGGATCTTTTTGCCAGTGGTCTTGTCGAGGCAGACCGCGTACATTTTCTTTCCGTCCTCGCTGGCGTTGGTGAGCCAGACTTGATCACCCATGATGACTGGGGTGGACCAAGCGCGTCCAGTGACCGGAGTTTTCCAGAGGACATTGTTCTCTTCGCTCCAGGTGGTGGGAAAGCCGTGGGGTTTTCCATCTTCCCGGGCGGGATAAATTCCGTCTCCGCTGGGACCGCGAAACTGCGGCCATTCGGCGAGAGCAGAGGTGATTCCTGCGGCAAAGATTCCGAGGCTAATCCATCGTGGTGGCATTTGCTTAAACTTGCGTTCTCGCTGAGGCGTCGCAAGCCGGAACTTGTGGAGGCAGGAGACGGAGTGACTTGGAGAGGGTGCTCGTTGCCGGGATCCTGAATTGTGTCCGTTTTGGACCTCTGCTAGAAGTGGCGCCCGGTGGCGGGATGAGAGAGGCAAACTACTTGATATGATGACGAAAGGAATGCGAAATGGTCTGAAGGTGGCTCTGCTGGTGGGGCCCTTGTTGGCGGGAGAGCTTGGTGCGGAGGAATCTTGGCCGCGGTTTCGTGGGCCGGACGGGACGGGAGTGGCGGGGGATCAGAGTGTGCCGGTGAAGTTTGATGAGACGACGCTGGCGTGGTCGGTTGACTTGGCGGGGCCGGGGACGAGTTCGCCGGTGGTGTGGGGAGATGCCTTGTTTTTGACCGGGGAGGATCGGAAGAAGGGGACGGTGACGCTGCAGTGTCTGGATGCCAAGACCGGGGCGAAGCGATGGTCGAAGGAGTTGGAGGCCGGTGACTATCACATGCACAACATGAACAACCTGGCCTCGGCGACGTCGTGTGTGGATGGGGATGTGGTGGTGTTGGGTTGGTTCGATGGGAAGAAGAAGGTGGCGATGCTGACGGCCTGGTCGCATGACGGCGAGAAGCAGTGGGATTATGAAGTGGGTGACTTCAAGGCGTCACACGGGATCAGTATGCAGCCGGTGATCGAGGATGGGCGGGTAGTGTATGCGAATTTGCACCAGGCCGGCGGATCGGTGGCCGCGCTCGATGTGAAGACGGGGAAGCCGGTGTGGCGGACGGAGTTTCCGGAGAATGCGGACAAGACGACCTACATCACGCCCTTGGTGCGGAAGCTTCATGGGTCGGACGAGAAGGAAGTGGTGATTGCCAGCATGACCCTCGGGGTGCGTGGATTGGATTTTGCGACGGGAAAAGAGAATTGGTCGCTGACCGGGGTGTTCATTCAGCGGACGATTGTGTCGCCGGTCGATATCTTGGCAGGGAGTGGTGCGAAGGACTCGCTGCTGATGGTGGGTTGTAAGAATGGGATTCTCATCGCGGTGCGTCCGGCGGATGCGAAGGCAGATGGCTCGGCGGAGGTGGCGTGGAAGTTTGGGAAAAAGACGCCGTATGTGCCGACGCCGGTGTCCGATGGGGAGACGCTTTACGTGTTGGATGATGGTGGGAATTTGTCCGCAGTGGATCCGGTGAGCGGGGAGGTGCGGTGGAAGGAGCGCTTGATGGCGAACTTCTATGCCTCGCCATTATTGATCGGCGGGAAGCTGTATTGTTTGTCGCGGGAAGGGGAGCTGTTCGTGGCGGAGGTGGGGGAGAAGTTCGAGGCGCTGTCGACGACCGATTTGAAACCAGCGGATGGGGTGAGCTGGGTGGATACGACCCCGGCCGTGGCGCATGACAGCCTTTATGTGAGGGTGGGAGCGCGGCTGGATTGTTACCGGGTGGGGGAGTAGGAGGGGGGCGGAATTGGCGGACGGCAAGACGGGGCGGGCAAGAATGGATGCCTCGGACGGCGCGCAACGTTGCCCGCCAGAAGGAGTCATGCCTCGCGCTTTTCCCCGTGGAAACAGAGCGAATGTTAATTCCTTCTG
>JAPKDA010000184.1 GCA_028822695.1 Akkermansiaceae bacterium | reverse complement strand
CTCTGGGCCTCGGCGCAGGTGACGAGGTGCTTTGTCCGAGTTTTACGTTTTTTGCGACGGGAGGCAGTATTGCGCGGACGGGTGCGACTCCGGTCTTCACGGATGTCTGTCCGGTTTGCTTCAACATCGATTTGGAATCAGCGCGGTCGAAGATCACGGAGCGGACGAAGGCGATTGTGCCGGTGCATCTTTTTGGTCAATCGGCGGCGATGGATGAGGTGATGGAGTTTGCCCGGGAGCACGACCTGCGGGTGATCGAGGACACGGCACAGGCGATCGGCGCCGAGTATCGGGGGAAGGCTTGCGGGACGATCGGGGATTACGGTGCGTATAGTTTCTTTCCGACCAAAAACCTGGGAGGATTTGGTGACGGTGGATTGGTGGTGACGAATGACGATGCCTTGGCGGAGAAGGCGCGGATGTATCGAATGCATGGAATGCAGCCGAAGTATTACCATCGCGAGGTTGGTGGGAACTTCCGGATGGATGCAGTGCAGGCGGCACTGCTGCGGATCAAGGTGCCGCATTTGGAATCTTACAACGAGGCCCGTCAGGCGAATGCAACGCGATACACCGAGGAGTTGACGAAATTTGATGGTGTTGAGGTCGCGAACTCAGAGCATTGCGGTTGTCTTTCGGTGCAGAGCGCGGCTTTGTCAGAGGGGACAAGAGTGATTCTCCCGGTGGCCTATGCTCACAATCGGCATATTTGGAATCAGTTCACAATCAGGGTTTTGGGCGAGGGAAAGCGGGATGCCTTGCAGGCGCATCTGCAGGCTGCGGGGATTGGCTGCGAGGTTTACTACCCGGTGTCGCTGCACCAGCAGGAGTGCTTTGCGAATCTTCCGAAACATGCGCTCTCTGATCTTCCGGTTTCGGAGGTCCTGACTCGCGAAGTGCTGAGTATTCCCATCTTCCCGGAGTTGAGTCGGGAGCAGCAGGATCATGTGATTGGGATGATTGGGAAGTGGTTGGGGTGATGCTGGGTATCTAATATGAAGACAGCAGTCGTTACCGGTGGGGCAGGATTCGTTCCCTCCCATCTCGTTGATCGCCTCTTGGCGGACGGGTTGCGTGTTGTGGCGCTGGATAACTTCATCACGGGGCACAAGCGCAACATTGCGCATTTGGAGGGGAACGAGAATTTTATCTTCCGGGAAGCGGACGTTTCGGAGCCGTTCGAGGTGGAGGGCGAGGTAGACTACGTGTTTCACATGGCTTCACCGGCGAGCCCGATCGATTACGTGCAGGTGCCGATCGAGACCTTGAAGGCGGGTTCGTATGCCACCCACAACAGTCTTGATTTGGCCTTGCGGAAGAAGGCGCGGTTTTTGATGGCGTCGACGTCGGAGGTTTACGGAGACCCCGAGGTGCATCCGCAGACCGAGGATTATCAGGGTAACGTTAGTACGACTGGACCGCGGAGTTGTTACGACGAAGCGAAGCGTTACGCCGAGGCGGCGGTGATGGCGTATCATCGCCATCATGGTGTGGAGACGCGCATTGTGCGAATCTTCAATACCTATGGACCCCGGATGCGTCTTGATGATGGGCGGGTGGTGCCGGCGTTTATTGGCCAGGCCTTGGAGGGCAAGCCGCTGACGATTTTTGGAGATGGGGCGCAGACGCGGAGTTTCTGCTATGTGTCTGATTTGGTGGAGGGCATTTGGCGCTTGATGCAGAGCGATTGTCTGCAGCCGGTAAATATCGGGAATCCTCATGAGATGAGCATCAAGGAATTTGCGGAAGCGATTGCTGCGGCGACGGGAACGCAAACGGGGATGAAGGGGTGTCCTCTGCCGGAGGATGATCCAAAGGTGCGGAGGCCGGACATCGGTCGGGCGCGGGAGGTGCTCGATTGGGAGCCGGTGGTTTCGTTCGATGATGGGATTCGAAAGACGATCGACTATTTTAAAGAGTTCGTGGGCTAGGAAGAGGATCGGAGAAATCAATCAAGGCAAAATTTAATCTCGGAAACATGAAGGTATTTATTGGAGGCGGCGGCGGATTTATTGGTGGTCATTTGGCGAAGGAGCATCTCTCTCGAGGCGACGAGGTGGTGGTGGCGGACATCAAACCACAGGACGAATGGTATCAGCAGCATGACGGGGCGGAGAATTTCGTACGGAACCTTGAGGAAAAGGAGGCCTGCTTCGAGGTCACGAAGGGCTGTGACCGGGTTTACAATTTGGCCTGCAACATGGGCGGGATGGGCTTTATCGAGAGCAACAAGGCCTTGTGTATGCTCAGTGTGTTGATCAACACGCACATGCTGATGGCAGCCCGCGAGAACGGGGTTGGGCAGTTCTTCTATTCGTCGAGCGCCTGCGTTTATCCGGACTACCGGCAACAGGATACCGATGTGATCGCGTTGAAGGAGTCCGGCGCCTATCCGGCGATGCCGGAGGATGGCTATGGCTGGGAGAAGTTGTTTTCGGAGCGGATGTGCAAGCATTACGAGGAGGACTACGGGCTCAATGTGCGGGTGTTCCGATTCCACAATGTGTATGGCCCGTTCGGAACCTGGGACGGTGGACGCGAGAAGGCGCCGGCGGCAATGTGTCGGAAGGTGATCGAGTGTCTCGACTCGGGGAATTACGAAATGGAGATGTGGGGAGATGGTGAGCAGACCCGGTCGTTCATGTATATCGATGATTGTTTGACGGGGATCGACAAGCTGATGGCGTCGGATTTCAGTGATCCACTGAATCTCGGACGGAGCGAGTTGGTGACCATTAATCAGCTCCTAGCCATTGTGGAGGAGATCGCGGGGATCAAGGTGAAGCGGAAGTACAATTTGGATGCGCCGCAGGGAGTCCGTGGGCGAAATTCCGACAACATGCTCATTCAGGAAGTGCTGGGCTGGGAGCCGGAAGTGGATCTCCGGACGGGGATGGAGAAGACCTATGCTTGGATCAAGGAGCAGTATGATCGGCGTCAAGCTGGGGAGAGTGTGGTGCTGTAGTGG
>JAPKDA010000010.1 GCA_028822695.1 Akkermansiaceae bacterium | reverse complement strand
TCTTCTTCTGACATGACGCTTAACTCTAGGGCAGGGGAAGTCGAACTGACAAGGAAAGACGGCCACAGAACCCTTGATGACGCGAGAATTCACGTTGCGATTCGTTTTGCTCGAAATCCTTGGAGAATTGGCAAGACTCCACCCGCCCGACCCCAAATCATGAAACCGACTGTTCTTCTTGCTGAAGCGACGACCCCTGCAGGGGATCATTTAGAGCTCTATTCACATGACGAGAACTACTTCTTAAAGGCGAACGGGGCGCAACTCATGACGAGTTTCTCGCACGGTTCCGAGGTGGAGCTAGCTCGTTTGGGCTGTGAGCCAATACGACTGGCTACGCAGCCGCATGTTCTCATCGGAGGCCTGGGCTTGGGCTACACTCTGGCGGAGGCCTGTCGCTCGCTTCCGCAGAAGGGGGCCCGATTCACGGTGGCCGAAGTGGTGCCGGAAATGGTCGCTTGGAACAAGGCCCACCTGAGCCACTTGCATCCCGGCCTCTGGGAGGATCTGCGGGTGGAGTACCATTTTGGAGATGTCGGGAAGCTGATTGGCAAGTCCACCGAGGCCTTTAACGCGATCTTGCTCAATACGGATGACGGTCTGGAAGCTTTTGTGGGGCAGAACAATGATGCGCTCTACACACAAGAAGGACTAACTAGCCTCGCAGCGGCGTTGAAGTTGGGAGGATTGCTGGCAGTTTGGTCCTCCAAGGAGGACAAGACCTTCGAAAAACGCCTCCGTTTGGCTGGGTTTGATGTGAGTCGGGCGGAAGTCCCAGCGGCTAGTCGCGGAAAACAACGCCGCCGGCACACCATCTGGCTCGCCCGAAATGGCGAATACGAACCCAAACGACGCCCTCAACAACCATGAAATACCTGAAGATACCCGCGGTTCTACTTTGTGCACTTTCGCCCCTGATGTGGGCGGAGGAGATCACCTTGGAGCCTGCCCCGTTCGAAGCCACCGTGAAACTGGATGGAGTTCTACTCCCTAGCGCTGGTCATATACTCAAGATCGAACTTGATCGCTGGACGGAGCTTAAAATCCTTGGTGTCAAGGAGCAGGGAGCAGCGGTGAAGGAAGGCGAAGCGGTGGTGACTTTGGATTTGGAGGGAATTGACCGGAAGATTGCGGATGACAAGGTCGCCGCGAAACTGAGATCCCTCGCGTTGAAGAATGCGGAACGGGAGTTGGCGAACCTCAAGCAATCGACGACGTGGAAGCTTGAAGTGGCCAAGCGGAACTTTGAGCGGACGAAGGAGGACTTGGAGTATTTTAAGACGGTAAGTCGCCCAATGGGCGAGGAAGCTACCGCCCGGTCGGTAGAGAGATCGAAGCGGAGCTTGGAGAATCAGGAGGAGGAGTTGCGACAACTGCTGAAGATGTACGAGGAAGACGATCTGACGGAGGAGACTGAGGAGATCATTCTGAAGAGACAGAAGAACGCGGTGGACGATTCCAAGTACGCGGTGCGGCGGGCGGAGATCAGCGCGAAACACACTCTCGAGGTCGAGCTTCCACGACAAGCAACGGATCTGGCGCAGGGATTCAAGGATGCTGAGCTGATCTGGACCACTCATAGCGAGATCCTCCCCCGAGCCCTCGAGCAGAAAAGCCTTGAGGTCGAGAAAATGCGCGTGGAAAACAAGCGAGCTAGGGAAGCGGAGGCTGAAGTCCTAGCGGATCGGGGGAAACTGGCTCAGAAATCGCCCGTCGCGGGCCGCGTGTATTACGGAGAGATTGAGAATGGGCGCTGGATTCCCGCCAACGCAGTGAAGTTCATGAAGGTGGGTGGCTTGGTGCCCTCCAAGGCGGTTTATGCCACGGTGGTCCCGGAGAGTGCGGCCATGGAGCTTCATGCATTTGCGGAAGAAGGAGTGATCGCCGGAGTTCAGAAGGCCAAGGAGGGCTACTTCTCCCCGACCGCGGCTCCAAGGAGCCGCATCCCTCTGACCCTGAAGTCTGCGGCGGTCTATCCTGGAGTGGATAGCAAGTATCACGTGGAGCTGACTCCGTCTGAGGGTCTCAAGGAGCATGGTCTGGTGGCGGGAATGAAGGGGAAGATCACCTTGATTACGAAGCGGCTGGATAATGCCCTGGTGGTGCCGGTTGGAGCCTTGAAGGAGGAGAGCGACGGGACCTACACGGTGAAGATCAAATTGGCGGATGGGGCATCGGAAAGCCGGGTGGTGGCTCTAGGGGCCGAGGCGAATGGCAAGATTGAGATCTTGAGTGGCCTGGAGGCCGGTCAGGTCGTCTTGGTAGGGGGAGAGAAAAAATGAATGGGGGGCTGAGGTTCCGGACGACGCTCTGCAGCCTGTTGGTTGTCGGTGCTGGCTGCGCAGTCTCCCAAGAGACCGCGGCCCCGGAGAAGTCCAAGCCGGCTTGGAAGTCGGAACTTCCCCCCTTGCCCGAAATTACACCAGCGACTGCTGCTGGGCTAGATGCGGCGATTCGACGTGGGGCGGATTACTTGATATCAAGTCAAAATGCGAATGGATCCTGGGGTGGGCCGACGAAGACCAAGGGCTTGAACATTTACGCCCCGATTCCCGGAGCTCACCACGCCTTCCGATCGGGGACTTCGGGACTCGCTCTCTATGGTCTCTTGAAATCAAGGGACCAGCGCCCGGAGGCGAAAGCCGCCATCGACATGGCGGAGGCCTGGTTTCTGAAGGAACTGCCCCGACTGCGTCGTGCGGAGCAGACGACGACCTATAATGTGTGGGGACACGCCTACGGATTGCGGGCCCTGTGTGCGCTCTACGAGTATCGGGCCGGTGACGAGCCCAAGCGTAGCGCTCTGCGGGCTCTTGGGCAGCAGCAGGTCGACTTGCTGGAGCGCTTTGAGGACGTCAACGGGGGCTGGGGATACTTGGATCTGGATAGCACCATTACCCGCAAGCCCTCCGGCCTGCCGACGAGTTTCACGACGGCGACGGCCATGATCGCGATGCATGAGGGGCGGGAAGTGATGGGCCTTAAGCTCCCCGAACGGGAAATAGACCGGGGGGTACGTTTCTTGGTTCGTCAGCAGACTCCAGACTTCGCCTACGTCTATTCCGACAGCCACCGCTATCGTCCCCGCTACCCAATTAACCGACCGGCTGGTTCGTTATGTCGATCCCAGGCCTGCTTGGCAGCGCTTCGCTTCTTCGGCGACGAGAAGGTGACCGACGAGATCTTGGCGGAGTGGTTGAAGAGGCTCATCCTGAGAAACGGTTGGGTCGATATCGCCAGGAAGCGGCCAGTTCCACACGAAAGTCATTTCTCCAATTCGGGATACTTTTATTACTACGGCCACTTCTATGCCACTGACTGTATAGAGTTTCTTCCTAAAACAGACCGGTTGGTTTATTATCAGAACTTAGCGAAGATCCTGTTGGAGAAGCAGGAGAAGAATGGGTCCTGGTGGGACTATCCATTATATTCGTACCACCAACCTTATGGGACAGGCTATGTCCTAGCATCGCTTTCCAGATGCAGGGATGGAGGCATGGGAGACGTGCCGACCGCAAAGGACGTTAAGAAGCCTTAATTATCATACCTTCTGGTCGGAACTTCGGAGAGTGATATCACCGATCTCGAGATGGGGAGGGGCTTGCAGGATGTGGAGGACGGTTTGGCTGACATCCTCCGGGTCTAGCATCCGCATGGAGGATTTCATTTGGGCGAGTTCCTCTTCCCGATCCTTGAAGTAGCCATCGACGAGGGGAGTATCGACGAAGCCCGGGGAGACGCTGGAGATCTGGTGAGGGGACCCATCCAAGCGGAACTCATTACGGAGGGATTCGGTCATGGCTCGGACCGCGAATTTGGTGGGGGCATAGAATCCGCCGGTCGGGGGGACGCGGTGTCCGGAGAGGGAGGAGATATTAACGATGCGCCCTCCGGTAGAGGGGAAGCGCTTCAGTGCCTCTTGATTGCAGAAGGCGAGACCGAGCACGTTGACTTCCCACATCTCAGCCCAGTCGGCGGGATCTCCGTCGGTGAGTCGGGACAGATAGGCGACTCCAGCGCTGTTCACGAGGGCGTCGAGTTGGGGGCAGGCCGCGTCAAGGATCTCGAAAGCGTGGGCGATGCGCTCGGGTTGACGGAAGTCACAGGAGATGGGCGTGACGCCGTCGGGGACTTTACCGATCCGGCGGCACATGCCGAAGACGGAGGCGCCTTGGGCGAGGAGGGCGGTGGCGATTGCTCGGCCGATGCCGCTGGAAGCCCCGGTGACGAGGATGGATTTGCCGGAGAGTGTAGCCACGGGCAGAGAATTTCCTCCGGAACGCTTCGACGCAATGACGAAGAGTCAGCGACGAGCCGAATCGGGGTTAAAATGTGTGGGAAGACGGCGACCCCGGGCCTTGCCGAAGGGCCACAGGCTGCTACAACGCTCGCAATGCGAACGCTGACCGGACTTCAACCCAGTGGAAAAGCCCACGTGGGCAATTACTTCGGCGCGATGCAGCCTGCGGTGCAGCTACAGGAGGAAGGGGACGCCTATTACTTCATCGCCGACTACCATGCGATGACCAGCACGCATGATCCGGCGGAGCTGAAGGCGAACGTGCGGGAGATGGCGATCGATTTTTTAGCCTGCGGGCTCAATCCGGAGAAGGCCCTGTTCTTTCGTCAGAGCGACGTGCCCGAGGTGAACGAGTTGGCGTGGATTCTGTCCACGGTTTGCCCGATGGGGTTGCTGGAGCGGTGCCATTCCTACAAGGACAAGGTGGCGAAGGGGATCTCGGCTAGTCATGCGCTCTTTGCCTATCCGGTGCTGATGGCGGCGGATATTTTGCTCTATGACTCCAACAAGGTGCCAGTGGGAGACGATCAAAAGCAGCATTTAGAGGTAACGCGGGATCTGGTGGGGAAGGTCAATGAGCGCTTTGGGGAAGGGACCTTGGTGTTGCCGGAGGCCATTATTCGCGAAGGGGTGGCGAAGGTTCCTGGGCTGGATGGGCAGAAGATGAGCAAGAGCTACAACAACACCCTCCCGATTTTTGGGTCGGAGAAGCCGCTTCGAAAGACGGTGATGAAGATCTTGACCGACTCGACTCCGGTGGAGGAGCCCAAGTCGACGGAGGGCTCAGTCATCCTGGATCTCTATAAATTGATGGCGAGCGAAGGCGATTACGCGGCCATGGTTGCGGATCACCAAGCAGGTGGGTTTGGTTACGGGGATTTCAAGAAGCGCTTGTGGGAAGCCTACTGGGAGTATTTCGCGCCCTTCCGCGAGAAGCGGGAGGCCATCGAAGGTGATCTTGGCTATGTGGACCGCGTTCTTGCGGCAGGCGCCGAGAAGGCCCGGGAGACGGCGCAGGGGGTGCTGGAGCGGGTGAGAAAGGCTGCGGGCTTGCGATGAATGGTATTGGCGGGCGTTGGCTCCGAGCAGCGGTGTTCGGGACAATCCTCATGGCTTTGGGCTCCCTCCTTACTGTGGGAGTTCATGCTCAAACGTGGGGTAAATATGAGGGAGGTGCTGCAGCAGACGGCGGGGCGCATCAAGTCCGATGAGCAAATGCAGGCCCTGAATGAGATCATGACCCGCGGCTTGATGCTGAGCGTGGGGGGGTGGGATGGTCTTGTTGGGGATTGTTCTAGCGGTGATGGGCTTGGTGGGCGTTGCCATCTCGCGCCAGAAATCCCGAGTGGGGGGCGCGGCCTTGGGGCTGGGGTCGATCGGTGGGGCGGGGGAAAGAGAGGGCGAGTCAATCAATAGTCCTTAGACCTCTTGAATTCCTGATGTTTTCAATTTGACGTCTCCCCTGTGGTGTTAGAGGGTGCAAAAGAATCAACGAACGATAGGAGGAAAGGTGGATAGCGATTTATTGCATACGGAGAAGATTCTTGCGGACCGGAAAGTGTTCTTTTTGGACCTGAAGGAGAATCAGCGAGGCAGGGTGGTGAAAATCACCGAGGATGTGGCTGGGAACCGTGACACGATCATGGTGCCGGCTGAAATCCTTGGGGACTTCATTGCTGCTTTGCAGGACATCAAAGCGACTTCAGACGACTCCGAATCGGAGTAGGCTGGGATCGTGGATGTAGGATCCGGGCCCGTGAGCGGCTGGATTTGCGGGGAGACTGCGCCGTGATGGGCAGCCGGCGTTACTGGATTTGGCGCCAGGCTTCGTAGAGGACGATCGCGGCGGAAGTGGCGACATTGAGGGAACGGGTGCTGGAAACCTGCATGGGAATTTTCAATGTTTCATCGGGATGCTCGCTCAAGAGGGATTCGGGGAGACCACGGGACTCGGGGCCGAAGATAAAGAAGTCGCCTTCCTGGAATGAGGTGTCCCAGTGGGTGCGGGATGCTTTCGTACTCAGCAGCCAGAAGCGACTGTCAGGATGAGCGGCCTGGAGATCGGGGAGGGAGTCCCAGACTTTCAGGGGAACCTCCTTCCAGTAGTCGAGGCCGGCGCGTCGGACTGCTTTGTCGTCGAGGGAGAAGCCGAGCGGCTTGATGAGATGAAGGGTTGAACCTGTGGCGAGGCAGAGGCGGCCTGCGGCCCCGGTATTTTGGGGGATTTCGGGTTCGAAGAAGACGAGATTGAACATTGCTCTGGCGAGCAAAGACTGGGGCCTGGGCGCCGAGAGGGCCACGCAAAAACGGCGACCCGAAGGTCGCCGTTGGGAAAGTGTAGGGGCGCTGGCCGCTTAGTTGGCTTCAGCCAGGGCGACGTTGACGCGGCGGCCTTTGCGATCGAAGAACACATTGCCTTCGACGAGAGCGAAGATGGTGTGGTCCTTGCCGATGCCGACGTTGGCGCCGGGGTGCCACTTGGTGCCACGCTGGCGGAGGATGATGTTGCCGGGAATGACGACTTCGCCGCCAAACTTTTTCACGCCGAGGCGCTTGCTGCGCGAGTCGCGACCGTTTTTAACGGATCCTTGTCCTTTTTTATGGGCCATATCGAGAGGTGGTTGGAAAGAGGTTGTGAAGAGTGGGAGGATTAACCGGCGATACCGGTGATCTCGAGCTTCGTCAGGGAGCGACGGAAGCCCTTGGTCTTGTGGTATCCTTTACGGCGTTTGAATTTGAAGGCGACGCCTTTGGGGCCGCGGAATTGGTCGACCACTTTCGCGGTGACGGTGGCACCGGAGACAAAGGGGGCCCCGACCTTGGTGGAGGAGCCGTCGTTCACGAGGAGGACCTCAACGAAGCGAATATCGTCGTCGACATCGACCGCGAGCTTTTCGACGTCGATTTTGTCGCCCTCTTGGACGCGGTATTGTTTACCGCCTGTTTTAATTACTGCGTAAGACATCTGGGAAATTGGTTGGGGTGTGGCGCGGGCTCCGTGGAGGGGCTGGGCGGGCGGGGAATTCACCACAGCGACCCCGGCGGAGCAAGAAATTTTTGCAAAACCGGTCGGGAGCTTTCAGGGTGCTTCTCCATGGGGGACGAATACACCTGCGAAACACCGGCCGAAATGTACGAATTGGGCCGTGAAATAGGGGGAAAACTACACCAAGGGGACTGTGTGGCCCTTTGTGGCCCCTTGGGGGCCGGGAAGACACAATTTGTGAAGGGTTTGGCCGGGGGAATGGGGTTTTCCGGCGAAGTGACGAGTCCGACCTTCTCGCTCCTGCATGAATACCGGGGCGGGCGGGAACCTTTGTTTCATCTGGATTTCTACCGCGTCGAGGCAGAGGCGGAGCTGCTCGACCTTGGCTGGGACGATCTCCTCGAGGAGGGGGTTGTCGTCGCGGAGTGGGCGAATAAATTCCGTGGCCTCCTCCCACGAGGCACGAAATGGTTCGAAATCTCCTCGCTCGGTGAGGGGCAGCGCAGGGTTCGTTGTGGAATGCCTGCGGACTAGATCTCTGGAAGGGGGGCGCCGTGCAGACCGCGCAACGGTTGCGGGGGGACTCAGCGAGACATCTTACTAATCTGAATATTCGTCAGGGGAGATTTCCAGATGATCACTATTAATCTGTAGCGAGGCGTCATTGGCGGTGATGCCGAAGGTGCGCCCGACCGCCTTGAGGGTTCTCACAGGGACCTTCAGGAGGCTGCAGGAGCTCAGGAGGGAGAGCACAACAAAGGCAACGATTAATTTCATGGCCGGCACGATAGAGCCCCCTGCCCGGGCGTCAATGACGGGCTCAGTTCGAGGCGATCGACTTGTTCATGGCCGAGATCTTCTCCAAGCACTCGTCTTTCCCCTTGGCGAGGACTTTGCCCTCTTGGGAAATGAGAATATACTCGGGAATGAACTCGCCGGCGAATTGATCGAGGCCGGAGGCCTTGTGCTGGGGCTCCAAAACGGTGAGCCAGGGGAAGCTCTCCTTCTTGGCCCACTTGGTGGCCTCCGCTTCATCCTCGTCGTAGCTGATGTGGATCATGGCAACCTTTGAATTGTCGGCAATGTGCTTCTTGTAGGACTCCACTAACTGTGGAGCATGGGCGCGGCAGGGTCCTCACCAACTGGCCGAGTAATAGACGAAGTAGGCCTCTGGCACGAAGTCGAGATCAGCGGGCTGGAAGGAGTCGCCAGCGAAGCGGACGGTGTTTCCAAGGAGCTTGCTGCCGACCACTTGGGCTTCTAGAGCGGCCTTCGCATTCGGATCCGCAACCCGCTCCTTTGCGGGAGGAGCGTCGTCAGGGGTTTGTGTGGCTTGCTCGGCGTCGCAGCCGACAAAGAGGCCGGCGAGGGCAAGGAGAGGGATGTGGAGATGGAATTTCATGGTAGTGGAAACTGCGTTGATCTGGCTAAGGATAGGAGAGGATCTGTTGGTCCGCTATTCCGAAAATGTAAATCACAGCAATTGGGGCTGTGAACTGTTGGAGGCGGAGAAGGCCGAGTTGATCAATTTCGCTCGCGGAGAGAGGCTGGCTTCTATTGGCTGGAGGTGATTATGAAGGAACAGTTATTGCAGAGTCCGGTTTTTCAAATGGCCGCGACACAGTTCGATCGGGTGGCTGATTATCTGGAACTCGGGGAGGATATCCGGGAACGCTGCAAGTGGCCGAAGCGGTTGATCACGGTGACCATGCCTGTGCGCATGGATGATGGGCGCACGGAGGTGTTTTTTGGACACCGGGTCCAACATCATTTGTCCCGGGGGCCGGTGAAGGGCGGGTTGCGTTATCATCCGTCGGTTGATCTTGGGGAGGTCGCGGCCCTGGCGATGTGGATGAATTGGAAGTGTGCGCTGATGCGACTGCCCTATGGGGGTGCGAAGGGAGGGATTGCCTGTGACCCAAGGGGAATGAGTACCCGCGAAAAGGAAAAGCTGACGCGCCGTTTCACGATGGAGATGTTGCCTTTCATCGGTCAAGAGGTCGACGTGATGGCACCGGACATGGGGACCGACGAGCAGACCATGGCTTGGATGGTCGATGTCTACTCTACCTACGCTGGGCATCTCGTGCCGGGAATCGTGACTGGAAAGCCGCTTGAGTTGCAAGGATCGGCTGGCCGGAAGCAAGCGACGGGCCACGGGGTGGCGTTCCTCGCGAGCCGCGCTCTGAACAAGCTGGGGATCACCGTTACGGGTGCGACGGCGGTCATCCAAGGATTTGGAAATGTGGGGCATTACACGGCCGAAACGATGAGCGGCTTTGGGATGCATGTGTGCGGCATCTCGGACATCACTGGAGCCATTTGGAACGGTAAAGGGCTGGATGTCAGCGCTTTGCATAAGCATGTCGTCGCAAATGGAGGAGTGGCAGGCTTTCCTGAAGCGGAGGCAATCGATCCGGAGGCGTTGCTCTTGCAGGAATGCGATGTGCTGGTGCCAGCTGCAGTGGAGCGGGTCATCACGAAGGCCAATGCAGCACAGCTTCGGTGCAAAGTTTTGGCGGAAGCCGCGAATGGCCCGACCACACCGGAGGCGGATACAATCATTGAGGAGCGCGGTGATATCTTCGTGATCCCTGATGTGCTCTGCAACGCGGGAGGGGTGACGGTGTCCTACTTCGAATGGGTCCAGAACTTACAACGTTTCCACTGGGGTGAACGTGAGGTGCTCACGAAACTCGAGACACATATGGAGGGAGCCTTCGAGCGGTTCCTGACCTTCGTGCGCTCGAAAAAAGTGTCTCATCGCATGGCGGCGCTCTGTTTGGGGATCTGTGAAGTTGTCAAGGTGAAGCAAGTCCGCGGCCTGTTCCCGTGATGCGACTTGGTCGATCCAAGGGGCCGAGATCGAGAAGCAATTGGTTGGTTAACTAATTTATAACCAATCATTTACATCAACTACAATAAGACCAGAAAGCTCCTTGGAGCCGCGGAGAGGAAGGGAGACCGACGGGATTCATATCGGCATGGAGGGAAATCTAGCTACGAATAAGAGATGCAGATTTTGGTGAGCCTTCTTGGCATGGCGACACTTCTTGGCGTTGCGGTTATGCTGTCCAAGAACCGGAAAAGCATTCGGCTGCGGACTGTGTTCGGGGCCTTTGTGTTTCAAGTGGCCATCGGGGCATTTGTTTTGTGGGTGCCGTGGGGGAAAGATTTTCTGGGGTGGATCACGGGGCGGGTGAACGCCGTGATCGATGTGGGGAAGCAGGGAACGGGCTTCGTCTTTGGAGGTCTTGCGGAGAGCTCGGGAACACTGGGGTTCGTCTTTGCCTTTCAGGTTCTGCCAGCGATCATCTTCTTCTCCTCTCTCATTGCGGTTCTTTACCATCTCGGGGTGATGGGCTTCGTGATCAGGATTCTCGGTGGAGCAATCCAGATGCTGTTGGGAACCAGCCGCGCGGAGTCGTTTTCTGCCGCTGCAAACATCTTCGTGGGCCAGACCGAGGCTCCGCTGGTGGTGAGGCCGTATATTGCGAAAATGACTAAGTCTGAGCTGTTTGCGGTCATGGTTGGAGGCCTTGCTTCGGTGGCGGGATCAATCCTGGTGGGCTATGTGGAGCTGGGAAGGGAAGCGGGTGGAGTGATCGAGTTGAAGTATCTCTTGGCGGCCTGTTTCATGGCGGCGCCTGGCGGGGTGCTCTTTGCCAAACTGATCATTCCCGAAACAGACAAGCCCGATAATCGGGTGATGAAATTTGAGGAGGGTGAGGACCCGGAGAACGTGTTGGATGCGGCGGCAATGGGAGCCTCGAGCGGCATGAAACTGGCGCTCAATGTGGGGGCGATGTTATTGGCGTTTATTGGTTTGATAGCAGTGGTGAACTTGGCTTTGTCTTCGGCGGGTGGTTGGTTCGGCCATGAAGAGTTGTCCTTGGAACTGATTCTTGGGTGGGTGTTTGCGCCCTTGGCATGGTTGATCGGGATTCCTTGGGCGGAGGCGATGACGGGTGGCAGCTTCATCGGTAAAAAGCTGATTGTTAACGAGTTCGTTGCTTATGGAGATTTTGTGGGAGTGGCAGAAGACCTCTCTGAGCGGACGCGTGCGATTGTGACCTTTGCGCTTTGTGGGTTCGCGAACCTGTCCTCGATTGCGATCCTGATTGGCGGCTTGGGGAGCATGGCGCCGAGTCGGCGAAAGGACATTGCGAGATTGGGCCTCCTCGCTGTCGCGGCGGCGACGCTGTCAAACCTGATGAGTGCGACAATTGCAGGGTTGTTTTTGGGGCTGTGAGGGCGAGGCTGTCTCATCTGAAGACGTAGAGACATGTTACCTCAAGAAATCATCCGAAAAAAACGTGACGGGCAAAGTCTCGCGAAAGAAGAGATCCGGTTTTTCGTACAAGGCATTGCGGATGGCACGGTGAGCGAGGGCCAGATCGGGTCCTTTGCGATGGCGGTGTTCTTTCGGGGGATGGAATTGGATGAGCGGGTTGTCCTGACTGAGGCGATGCGGGATTCCGGTCAGGTGTTGCGATGGGATGGATTGGATGGTCCGGTACTGGACAAACATTCGACGGGGGGCGTGGGCGACTGCACCTCCCTGATCTTGGGGCCATTGGTGGCGGCTTGCGGAGGATACGTGCCGATGATTTCTGGTCGGGGGCTCGGTCATACGGGTGGGACCTTGGACAAGCTGCACTCGATTCCCGGGTATCGGACTAATCCCGAAGGTGCTGATTTTAAACGGATTGTGGAAGATGTCGGGGTGGCCATCATCGGGCAAACTGCGGAGTTGGCGCCGGCCGACAAGCGCTTCTATGGGGTGCGGGATGTGACCGCGACAGTGGAGTCGATCGATCTGATCACGGCCTCGATTCTTTCCAAAAAGTTGGCGGAGGGTTTGGACGGTTTGGTGATGGATGTGAAGACGGGCTCGGGGGCCTTCATGCCGACCTACGAGGGCTCCCGTACTTTGGCGCGTAGCATCGTGGGGGTCGCCAAGGGCGCGGGGGTGCCGACGACGGGATTGTTGACGGACATGAACCAACCCTTGGCATCGACCGCTGGCAACGCCCTGGAGGTCTTGGAATGTGTGCGTTTGTTGAGGGGGGAGATTTCGAACGAGCGTCTCACGGAGTTGAGTGTGCGTTTGTCCGCGGAGTTGATCGAGTTGGGAGGGCTCGGGGGGGAGAAGGAAATCAGGAATGCGCTTTCTTCGGGGGCGGCGGCAGAGAAATTTGGTCAGATGGTGGCCGCTCTCGGGGGGCCTACGGATTTCATGGAGCGGGCTGAGGAATATTTGCCGCAGGCGGCGGTGGTAAGGCCTTTGGAAGCGGAGGAAGCCGGGACCTTGATCAGGATGGAGACGCGGGAGCTGGGATTGACCGTGGTGGAGATCGGGGGTGGGCGTCGCAAAGCGGATGATTCGATCGATTACTCGGTCGGTTTGAGTGGATTTCTGCCGTTGGGGACTGATGTGCAGCCTGGCCAGCCGGTTTGTATGATCCATGCGAAGAGTGAGGTGGATTGGGCGATTGCGGCGAGGCGGGTGAAGGGGGCGATGCAGATCGGAGAGCCCAATGGTGAGGTGGGGCCGGTGGTGCAGGAGGTCGTGGCGAGCTGAATTCCCGAAGGCGGATATTTCCCTCGTCTGTGATCCGGGTTAGAACGCCTTCATGCCGACACCGCACATTGAAGCAAAGCCAGGTGATTTTGCAGACACCTGTTTGCTGCCGGGCGATCCATTGCGGGCGAAATTCATTGCGGATACTTTTCTGGACGATGTCCGCCAGGTGAATGGGATTCGCAACATGCTCGGCTTTACGGGGAGCTACCAAGGGGTCCCCGTATCTGTGATGGGGAGCGGAATGGGGATTCCATCAATTTCGATCTATGCGAAGGAGCTCATCACGGAATACGGCGTGAAGAATTTGATTCGGGTGGGTAGCTGCGGGGCGGTGAGTCGCAAAGTTGAGGTGCGGGATATTGTTCTGGGGAGTGGCGCCTGTACGGATTCGGTGGTGAACCGGACCCGTTTTGGAGGGATGGATTTTGCAGCGGTGGCGGACTTTGGGCTCTTGCGAGGGGCGGTGGAGGCGGCCGAACGCCTTGATCTCAAGGTGCGGGTTGGGAATCTGTTCTCGGCGGATCTCTTTTACAGTCCGGATCCGGCGGTTTTTGATACGATGGAAAAGATGGGGGTGTATGCGGTGGAGATGGAGGCGGCCGGGCTCTATGGGGTGGCTGCGGAGTTTGGGGCGAAGGCCATGGCGGTTTGCACGGTCTCGGATCATATCCGCACTGGGGAGAGTCTTTCGTCCGCGGATCGAGAAACGGGATTTACGGAGATGATGAAAATCGCGTTGGAAAGTTGTGTGCCATTAAGGCGATAGAGCGTGGCAGATGAGTAAATATCATGGAGCAGAGTAAAAAAGAGGAGATGGTGCGTTTGGCGGCAGTGGCTGCCAGGAAGGCATATGCGCCGTATTCGAAATTTCCGGTCGGGGCGGTCCTCCGGACGGCCGAGGGTGTTCTCTATTCCGCCTGTAATGTGGAAAACGCGTCTTATGGTCTCACGATTTGCGCGGAACGGGCGGCGGTATTCAAGGCGGTTTCGGAGGGCGCCCAAAACTTTACCCATCTCGCCCTGAGTGTTCGTGGGGGGGGATCGCCTTGTGGCGCCTGTCGACAGGTGTTGCGGGAGTTTTCCCAGGACTTGGAGATCATCCTTGGAGACGAAAATGGCACAATTGTTCGTGAGGCAAGCTTGAGAGAGCTTCTTCCTGATTCGTTCGGTCCGGAGAGCCTAGACTGCTGTTAGAAAGGGGTTTTGTGCTCGTTGGGAAGTGTCCATTCGGTGGTCTCAGAGAGGAGGGAGAGGTAAAGACGAGTCATGGTAGGGGTCTTGGAACGTGGGATAATACTGAGGAAATGGGTGAGTTTTTAACGAAAATCGATTGAGCGCAAGATGAGGGCCCCGGAATGGGCCGGACCACATAACCTGCTGAACACTAGTGCTTAATTGGCGTAAGGGCGTCTCCTGACGAAAAATAGCCAAAATCAGTGTGGGGGGATCCGACAGTTGGCGAGACGCAAATTCTCCGCTCCGGCTGGCTTTTTGACCATTGGTCTCGGGTCAGGCTCCAAGCGCTGTCGCGAATTGTAATCGAGCTTCGCTGGTCTGGGGTTTAGAACTGGGTGCGGATGGAAGGATTACTCATTGGTTTGGCAGTCATTGCTGTATTGGCTCTGGTGATTTGTGCGGTAATTTACAACGGCTTCGTGAGCCGGAGGAATTCGGTGCGCAATGCCTTTGCCTCGATTGATGTGCAGTTGAAGAAGCGTTGGGATTTGGTGCCGAACTTGGTGGAGACGGTGAAGGCGTACGCCTCGCACGAGAAGGAGGTTTTCGAGAACGTGATCAAAGCGCGGCAGGGGGTGGAATCTTCAGCAGTGGGGACGAAGGAACGATTTGAGAGGGAACAGGATCTGGGGGCAGGAATGTCGCGGCTGATGATGTTGGCGGAGGCCTATCCGGAATTGAAAGCCGGGGAGCAATTTTTGAACCTGCAGCGGAATTTAACGGAGATCGAATCGCAGTTGGCGGCTTCGCGCCGGGCCTACAATGCGGCAGTGACTCATTGGAATGAAGGGGTGGAGATGTTTCCGGGAAGCATTGTTGCGAAAGTGTTCGGCTTCGAGACCGCGGATTGGTTCGAGACGCCGTCGGATCAACGAAAGACGCAAGATGTCCGATTCTAACAGTTCGCCACCGCCGGGCCCCTCGAATTGGGATGCGGACGATCTGGCGGATCGGATGGACGATGTGATGCAGGGCCTGGAAGCCTTTCGGCTCGAGGTATTGGCGAAGCGGAGCAAGGGATGGGGGATGCTGGGGATGGCCTTTCTTTGCAGCGTGCTGGCCGGGGTATTGCTTGGGGCGATTGAGCCGCCACTCTTCTTTGTTGGTGTGGTGGGCTTCGTGATCGGGGGGGTGATCATTCATTACAAGTTTTTCGGATCGCTGGCGGCGACCTATCGATCGCGGTACAAGCATGAAGTGATTGCGGGGATGGTGAAGGCGGTGAGTCCGGACATGGATTACCAGCCGGCGGGGGGACTGGCGGAGGAGACATTCAACGCAAGTGGGCTATACTCGGGACCGGATCGCTACCATTCGGAGGATTTGTTTGCGGGACGAATCGGGGAGACGGAGATCATGTTTTCCGAAGTGCATGCCGAGGAGCGGCGGACGCGGCGGGATTCAAAGGGGCGATCGGAGACTTACTATGTGACAATTTTTAATGGGATCCTCCTGGTGGCGGACTTCCACAAGCACTTCCGCAGTGAGTTGGCGGTGCTGCCCGACGTGGCGGAGAAGAACTTCGGATGGTTTGGACGGAAGTTGCAGAGCTTGGGCGGGAATTTACAGCGGATGGAAAATCCAGATTTCGAAAAAGCCTTCGTGGTGCGTGGCAAGGATGCGGTGGAGGCGCGTTACATCCTGACCCCGGACATGCAGGAGAGACTGCTGGCGTTGAGGGCCCGACTGAATGACGGGGTGCGTTTTGCCTTCAAACAGTCGAATGTGTTCATTGGGTTCTCGAACGAGGGGAATTGGTTTGAGGGCGGCCTGAAGAGGCCGGCACATGACCGGGTGCAGATGCGGGCGATTCTCGGGCAGATGGCGTGTTGTTTCAACATCGTGCAGGACCTGAACCTGAACACACGGATTTGGACGAAGGATTGAAGGGATTCGGGGCACTTGGAGTCCCCATTGTCCCTTGTACCAAGGTGCAAACGCCGATATCGAGGGGAATGCTCTTTGGGATCCACTCACTGTTGTTTAACGAGACGTTCACCGAAAAAGACCTGCCATTATTGGATAAGTGCAAGGGGTTGGGGTTTGACGCGGTTGAACTGATTCCTTTTGACCCGGACAATTTTCCGGCGAAGCAGACGAAACAGGCAGCGGATGATTTGGGGTTGAGGATCAATACCGGTTACGGAATGCCGTTGGATCACAATGTGATTTCTCCAGACGCAAAGGTGCGTCGCAAGGGGCATGAACTGACCCGGAGGTTGATTGACTTGAGTAATGACGCCGGGGCGGTGGTGTTTGGCGGGGCGATTTATTGCGGGTGGGGGTATCTTTCGGGAAAAAAACGGAGTGAGGATGAGTGAGAGTGGGGTGTGGAGGCCTGCCGGAAAGCCGCGGAATACGCGCAGGAGACTTCAGATTTGATCATCGCGATCGAACCGCTGAATCGATTTGAATCACACTTCATCAACATCGCGGAGGATGCGGTGAAATTCATTGAGGCGGTGGACATGCCCAATATGAAGGTGCATCTGGATACGTTTCACATGATCCGGGAAGAGGATGATATTCCTCAGGCAGTTCGCGATACCGGAAGCCATTTGGGTTACGTGCATGCCTGTGAAAACCAGCGCGGCATTCCTGGTCGGGGGCTGGTCCCGTGGAAGGAGTTTTTCCTGGCACTGAAGGAAGTTGGTTACGACGACTGCATTACCATCGAGTCCTTTGATCCTGACATGGAGAACATTGCGAAGTTGATTTGTATTTGGCGCAAGCTGGCGGGTTCTCCGGAGGAATTGGCGACGGAGGGCTTGGCGTTTTTGAAGGAGGTCTATCGGGAGGTGTATGGGGGATGACTGGCACTGGGAGGGCTGATAAGTGCAGCGCGTGCGGAAGTGACACACAGTCTTGTCGTCACTGTGGCCGGCACGGATAGGGTGCTACTGACCTCGTCCGATGGATGTTTGGTCGATCAGGTGACTGACGCCTTGAGTGGTCCCGCGGGAACCGGGAGAGTGGGGAAGTTCTGGAGGCAGTGAAACTTGGGGACGGGCGGTGAGCGCCGAAGAGCGGCGGGGCCGCGGGGAGATTACGGCAGCTCGCGGAGGCGGAGATTGCGAAAGTCGATGGGGGAGCCTTCGGACTCGAGGCAGAGGAAGCCGGTGGCGGGTTTGCAGTTGGTGCCGCCGGAGACTTCGGTGCCGTTGACCCAGAGGCGGACTTCACCGTTGATGGCGCGGATGTAGTAGTGATTCCACTCACCAACTCCCTTGGTGGTTTTGGCGGAGGGGAAACTGCGTTTACCGTTGGGGGCGACGGGAGCGAAGGGAGTCATTTTGGCGGCGCCGACTGGGAAGACGTCGCCGTGGGAGGTGTACCAGTCGGCGGGGTTTTTGCCGCCGTAGGCGAGGTCGAGGACTTGGACTTCGATGCCTTGGGGGAGGCGGCCCTGGCCGGCTTCGAGGGTCTTGATGGAACTGGGGATGGCCCAGACAAAGACGCCGGAGTTGCCGGCGGGCTTGTTGTGACGCCACTCGAGGACGAGCTCGAAATTGGTGAGTTCCTTCTTGGTGCGGATGACGCCGACGGGCTTGCCGGTGCAGTTGATGGTGCCGTCTTTGTGGAAGGTCCAGGTCTCGGGCTTGCAGTTGACGGCGGTGAAGTCTTCTTCGGTCATGGCCCGCCAACCGGGGGCGGTGCCGTCGATGCTGGCTTGGGGGTTCTCACCGAAGGCGTTGAGGATCAGTGCGGCAGCGAGAATGGAGGCAGGAAGCAGTTTCATGGAATTATATGACGATTTCACTAGAGCGATTCTTTCTCGGATTCGCGTATAGAGGGGATCAGGGAACCCGAAAATCGGAGCCCGGAACCCAGAATACAAAGAAATGAACACGGCACGACGGGAATTTTTGACGACGACGGCTGCGGCAAGTGCGGGATATGCGTTTGGGGCACCGGGCGGAAAATGGGAGATTGGGGTGTTTGTCCGCCGGGGGATGGGGAATGAGCGACGGGGGTGATTGGGCGAGGGGGGGTTGGAACCGCCGAAACAACGAAGTTGTTTCGCTACGGGGAGTAGGCCTGTGACCGGGACCCGTCCTTCGCGAAGCGATTCGGAGGGCAGGCAGGTCACGCCACGTTGGGGCTAGTCGTCGAGGAACTTTCCGGGGTTGAGGATGTTCTTGGGGTCGAAGGTATTTTTGAGGGCTCGGTGAAGTTGGAAGGAGGTGTCGCCGAGGGCATGTTTGATCCACGGTTTCTTGGCGAGGCCGACGCCGTGTTCGCCGGTGATGACGCCGCGGTTTTCGAGGACCCAGGTGAAGAGGAGGTCGAGGGCGGCGTCGGCAGTTTTCCGGATACTAGGATCTTCGTAGTTATCGACCATGAGGTTGGTGTGGATGTTACCATCACCAGCATGGCCGAAACAGGCGATGGGGATGCCGGTCTTCTGTTGCAGGTCCTGAGCGAACTCGACGAGCTCGACGAGTTTGGAGCGCGGGACGACGATGTCCTCGTTGAGCTTGGTGAGGCCGGTGTGGCGGAGGGAGTAGGAGAAGTCGCGGCGGAGTTGCCAAATGAGTTCGCAGGCTGAGTGGTCGGTGTGTTGTTCGACGTCGAGGGCCTTGAGCCTGACGAGAAGTGATTCTAGTTCAGCGAGTTCTGACGTGACGGCGGCATCACGGCCATCGATTTCGACGATGAGGTGGGCTTCGCCATCGGGGAGGGCGGCGGGGCCGAGGTAGTCCCGGGCGGCGCGGAGGGTGAAGGCATCGGTGATTTCGAGAGCGGAGGGGAGGTGTCCGGAGTCGAGGATGACCTGCACGGCGTTGGCAGCAGCGGGGAAGGTATCGAAAGTGGCGGTGAGCATGGCGCGACGCTCGGGGTGGGGGATGAGCCGGAGGGTGGCTTCGGTGATGACACCGAGCAGTCCTTCTGATCCGGTGAAGAGGGCGGGGAGGTCAAAGCCGGTTTTGTTTTTGTGGCAACGAGAGCCGGTGCGAAGAATGTCGCCGTTGGCGAGGACGACTTCGAGGCCCATGACATAACTACGGGTGACGCCGTACTTCAGGCAGCGTGGGCCGCCGGCGTTGGTGGAGATGTTTCCACCCAGGGAGCATTCCTTGAGGGAGGCGGGATCGGGCGGGTAATACCAGCCGATGTCGTGGGCGGCGTTTTGGAGATCGACCGTAATCACGCCGGGTTGGACGACGGCGAGTCCGTCGGCGGGGTTGAGCTCGAGGATCTCGGTCATACGGGCTACGGAGAGGGCGATGCCCCCCTTGATGGGAACACAACCGCCGACGTAGCCGACTCCAGCGCCGCGGGTGGTGACGGGGATGCTGTGCTCGTTGGCGTAGCGGAGGACGTTGGAAACATCTTCGGTGCTTTCCGCGAAGACGACGAGGTCGGGGAGGTGGGAGGCATCCCACTTGTCGATGGAATGGGTCTTGAGAACCTCGGCGAGGCTGGAGACCTGGTCGGGGCGGAGGAGTTTTTGCAGGGACTCGATCACGGACTTGGTTTAGCGGGAAAGGGGGGGGAGGTCACGGCGAGAGATGAGGGGAATTTGACCACTGATTTCGCTGAGGACGCTGATTTGGGGAGGAGGAGGTTGGGGACGGTCGCTCCGCGCCGTCCGGGGCTTGTATGGTGATTGGGGATCAACACGTGGGAGTTCCTGACCAGCGTCTGACCGGAGGAATTCCGTGGGCGCTGTGTTTTAGGGAAGCTCCTGTGTTTGTTCCGTTGGCGATCGTCAATACACTGGACGGCGCGGAGCGACCATCCCCTATCCTCGAGAGGAGATGGCGGGTTTGTTTTGTTTTGGAATTTCTAAGGAGGGGTCTAGGTTGGGCGCTGCGATGGTGGGCGAAAATGAGGCGCGGATTTCGGGCGCTTGGCGGCAGCCGGTGTTGGCCGTGGGGCTGACCCTTTGGCTGGGGGCATATTGGTTTTCGTCGGACGCGGGGATACATCGCCTGTCGCTGTTTGTGTTGGTGCTGCCTGGGGTGTTGCTGAATTTGGGGAGCCTGAAGGCGGTGATGAGGCGGGAGAGCTGGGTCTATATCGCGGTGGGTTTGTTGGTATATCAATGGCTGAGTCGCTCGTGGAGTGGGGGAGAGGGGGACGCGGTGTCGGAGGGCTACTGGCTGGATGTGATGATGATGATGGTTCTGTTGGGCGGGATGTTGGCGGTGGCGGAGTCTGCGTTGGTGCGGAGATGGATTCTGCCGACGCTGGGGGTGATCGCGGCGTTGGGCAGTTTGTATAGTTTGCTGGTCTACTACTCCGATGCGGATCGGAGCGTGGCGGAGGATCGGTTGCGGCACATGTTGGTCTATGATCATGGGCTGAATCCGGTGCTGACAGGCTTGTTGTTCAGCTTCGGGGCGCTGGTGGTGATTGGGCAGACGACGGAAGGTGGGAAGTGGCGCTGGGGGTGGTTGGCGGCCCTGGTGGTGGTAGTGCTGGGGATGTTGGCATCGCAGAGTCGGGGGGCGATTCTGGCGTTTGGCTTTGGGGGGTTGGTGTTTCTGTTGCTGAAGAAGCGCAAGACAGTGCCCGCGGTGTTGGTTAGCGGAGGAACCACATTGGCCTTCTTTGGAGTGTTAATGTGGGTGCAGTCGGGGACCGAGGCGGCGAAGGATTTGATCGGGCGCGGGGAGACGGGGCGGTTTGAGATTTACGGATGGTTCTTCAACCAGATGGGTGGGTTGGATGGGGTCATCGGAAAAGGGATGGGGCATGCGTCGACGATTCCGGAAGAGGAGCTCGGGTGGTTTATCGAGCACCCGCACAGTATTTACGTGACGCAGTTCTTTCTGACGGGGGCGATCGGGACCGGGCTGATGTTGTTGGCGTTGATGATGGGGGTGCAGGCGGCGTGGAAGTTGGCGCAGCGGGGTGAGGTTCTTTGGTTGGCTTTGCTGGGGGGCTTCTGCATCGCGCTATTCTTCGACGGGAGCCACGTTTTCTCGGTGTTTTCGAGTGGTCGGATCGAGCCATTATTGTTGGTTTTTCCGGCGGCGATGGCGGTGGGGAGGGTCGGCCGGGAAGAAAAACCCAAGGGCTCTCACGTGCTCCCGGGTGGCTAGGCAGAGTTTTCGTGACATAGGGGATTCCCCTGATATTTCGCGGGGCGGCAATGCTTAGCGAATCCGTAATTCATCGAAAACCCGCTTGTTTTCAGGGGCTTAAGGGGAGGTGGTCCCAAGCCGTAAGTTTCACCCTTACGTAATGACAATCTCCGCAATTTGCAGGGGGCTGACCACGATGTCGTTCCGCCTGCCCGCTCTCGAGACACGATGATGGTTTAGGGAGTTGAGTGTTCGAAGTTCCTGCCACGAGTCGTGGCACGTCTGTTCCTCGCTGGCGTTTCGCCTTGTTAGCGACGGCGGGTCTAGTGGCTGGTCTGATTCCGAACCAGGTTCTCGTGATTGACAACTCCGAGGCGGGGGACAGTGAAGCGGTCTATCAGCACTATGTTGGGGCGAGACCGGGGGTGCGCGGATTTGATCTGGATGATGCGAGTTTGGGAGCGGGGACGACCAGCTACGCGAGCTGTCTTGCGAAGATTAGAAATCCGCTACGGTCGTATTTGGCGTCTAACCATTTGTAAGAATAGGTGGTGGTGTTTGTGTTGACGCGGGGCTTGCCGCACCGGGTGCAGGATCTCACGGCGGGGAACGTGGGGGACAACCCGACTCCGGCTTGGAGCCGGACCAATGCCGGACAGTCGACCGATGCTTCGGTGGATTCGGAACGGACGCGGTTGTGGCAGGATCTGGATTTGTTCGCTCAAGTTGTTGTTTCCCCATTGGATGACCATTCGCCTTTGATCAAGATCGTGGCGGATGCCGGGCTGGATGGCAAGGAAGCGGTGTGTGGAGAGGCATATTGGCGGGCCATTCTGAGGGTGACGGGGTGACGGTGACGGTGGCGGGGGCTGGAGCTGGAGGGAAAGGCAGCTCATCGCTGATAATCGCTCTGTGGAGGATGCGCTTGCGGGAACTCGACTGATGTCACAGGGTGCGCTGGGTGAGCAAACAGCGAACACGTCGAGCGGGGATGTTGGCTCCGGTACCTTCCCTTCGGAGAAATGGGGATCTGGGGATCGGGGACACGGAGGCATTGCGGCAGCTGGTGGATTGGGCGGTGGAGGCGAAGGTGGGGATTTTGCAGTTGTTGCCGATCAATGAGACGGGGGCCGATCATAGTCCCTACAATGCGATTAGTTCGGTGGCTCTGGAGCCGGCCTTGATTCATCTCAGGGGGTTGGAGGAGTTGAGCAAGGAGGATATGGACGGGATCCGGACGGCGATTCCGGAGGCGGTGATCAAGGGGGATTTGGTCGATTACGCGGCGGTGAAGTTGGTTAAGCGGGGGGGCTTGGAGACGGCCTTTGATCGATTTTGGAAGGCTCCGCATGAGGGGGCGCGGTGGGAGGCGTATGTGAAGTTTTGTGCGGAGGAGGAGGAGTGGTTGCAGGACTATTGTCAGTTCCGGTGGTGTATGGATTTGGAGGGGGGGAGTGAGGAGTGGAGCGTGTGGAGCTTGAACTACAATCGTCCGGAGACGGCACGGGCATGGATTGCGGATCGGTTGGTGAAGGCGCCGGCGAAGACCGAGAGGCAGTTGGCGTTCTTTGCGTGGGTGCAATTTGCGGCATTTACGCAGTGGCGGGCGGTGCGGGCTTATGCAGAGGAACGGGATGTGTTGCTGATGGGAGATGTGCCGATCGGGATTTCCTACTGCAGTCACGACGTGTTTTTCGAGCCGCAGTGGTTCGACCTCGAATGGAGTGGGGGGGCCCCGCCGGAGCGGGTGTTCAAGGATGATGATTTTGCGGTGAAGTGGGGACAGAACTGGGGGATTCCGTTGTACAAGTGGGATGTGTTGAAGGCGGATGGCTTTCGGTGGTGGAAGCGGAGGATTGAGAAGTTGGTCGATGTGTTCGGGGTGTTCCGGATCGATCACATTCTGGGGTTCTATCGGATCTATTCCTTTCCGTGGCGGCCGCGGCGCAATGCGGAGTTCCTCGGGCTCGACCACGAGGAAGCGCGGCGTCGGACCGGGGGGAGGTTGCCGGGGTTCAAGCCGCATCCGGACGACAGCAATGAGAATCGGGCATCAAACCTCGCGGATGGCGATTGTTATTTGCGCGCTGTGCAGGAGGCGGCCGGTGATAAGGAAGTGGTGGGGGAGGATCTTGGTGCGGTTCCCGACTACGTGCGGCCGCATTTGAAGGAGATCGGGATTGCGGGGTTCAAGGTCATGCATTGGGAGGTGCAGCGGGGGGAAGATGGGGAGGAGCACCCGGTTGCGGGGGGGGACTATGACGAGTGTGGGTTTGCGACCTACGCGACGCATGATCATCTAACGATGGCGGCGATGTGGGATGAGTTTCGGGACTGTCTTGATGATCCTGATCCCGGGGTGCGAGGAGGGGCGGGATGGAATTTGCGGATCTTGAGTGAGATTGCCGGGTTGACGGTGCCGGAGGATCGGAAGAGTTACGTGCCTTATGACGACGAGGTGAAGTGGGCGATGATGAAGGGATTGTTGGGTTGCAATTCACGGTATGCGGCGTTCATGATCACGGATTTGTACGGGATGAAGGAGCGATTCAATGTGCCGGGGACGGTGGGAGGTTCGAACTGGCGGGTGCGGATGCCGTTCATGGTAGCGGACATGACCGAGCGGCCGGAGATGTGGGCAGAGGCGGAGAAGCTGAGGGAGTTGGTTGAGGAGACGGGGCGATGATCCGAAGCGGAGGGGCTGCGTGAAAGCGGTGTCGGGGTTCGTGCCTCACTCTGCCACCGCAGTCCAAAAGCGGGAGCGATGAGGCTAGTCAGAAGGGCGGAAACATGATTTCACTGTTGGTGATGACCGAGAAGACGAGTGACGTGACGACCGGGTTGCCGGTGAGGCCGCGGATCTACGAGTTGATGGTGCGTCATTTTGGAAACACGACGACGGAGACGAAGTTCGATGGGGCCTTGGAGGAGAATGGATGTGGGAAGTTTGCGGACATCGATCGGACGGCGTTGCAGTCCCTGCGGGACATGGGGTTCACGCACGTGTGGTTGACGGGGGTGTTGGAGCAGGCGAGTGGGACGGATTACCCGGACCGACCGGCGGATGATGCGGATATTTTGAAGGGGCAGGCGGGGAGTCCGTATGCGATCAAAGACTACTTCGACGTGTGTCCGGACTATGCGGAGGTTCCTTCGCGACGATTGGTGGAGTTCCGGAAATTGTTGAAGCGTTGTGAGGAGATTGGGTTGCGGGCGCTGATCGATTTTGTGCCTAACCATGTGGCGCGGTCCTACGAATCGGATGTGATGCCGACCTTGAGTTTTGGGAAGCATGACGACACCACGAGATTTTTTCATCGGGACAACAACTTCTATTATTTGAGCCATATTCATCCCGGTGGCGGACCGCCGTTGAAATTGCCGGCGGGGGACGAGATGGGTTGTGATGGGTTGTTTGCGCCGGAGGCTGGAATCGGCCGGGTGACCGGAAACAATGCGGTCACCTGGGCGCCGTCGATCAACGATTGGTACGAGACGGTGAAGTTGAACTACGGCCATGATTACACGACGGGGCGGGACACGAGTCATCTTCCGGGACCGGATGCGGATCTGGACTCGGTGCCGGATACCTGGCGGAAGATGGATGCGGTGTTGGAGTTTTGGCAGCAGATGGGGGTGGGAGGATTCCGGGTGGACATGGCGCACATGATTCCGATGGAGTTCTGGCGTTGGGTGATCCCGCGGGTCCGGGATCGGGAGAGTGGGGCGTTTTTCATGGCGGAGGCCTATGATGGGGATCCGGCGAAGTTGACGGATGAGGATGTGGTGGTGGAGTTGTTGAAGTCGGGTTTTGATGGGGTTTACGACGGGCCCTTGTACGAGCGCTTGCAGGAGATTTACGAAGGGCCGAAGTGGGCGAATGACATCGACGAGATGGTTTGGTCGATGGATCGCCTGCATTCGATGGTGCGTTATGCGGAGAACCACGATGAGGTGCGTATTGCCAATCCCCAGCACTGGGGCGGCGGGGGAGCGAATGTGGGTCGGGCGGTATCGGCGATTGTCTTTGGCATCGGGGGTGGGCCGGTGATGGTTTACAACGGCCAGGAAGTTGGCGAGCCGGCCATCGGGGCGGAGGGATTCAGCGGGGATGACGGGCGGAGTTCAATATTCGACTACGGCGTGCTGCCGCGCTTGGCGAAGTGGGTGAACGGAAAAAAGTTTGATGGAGGACAATTGACGACCGCGGAGTTCGAGTTGCGGGAATGGTATGGGCGGTTGGTGCGGCTTTGTGGAGAGCCGGCGCTGGAGCGGGGGTGGTTTTATGGGTTGAACCATGCCAACATTGAGAACCGGGATTTTGGGCGTTTGGCGTTGGATAAGACGAGTGGCCATTGGTTGTATGCCTTCCTTCGAAGCGAGCGTCGGCCTTCGGGGCAGACGTTTCTGGTGGTGGTGAATCTGAATACGACGAAGGCGATGAGCGGAGTGCGGGTTCGGATTCCAGAGCATGCCATGCAGTGGTTGAGTTTACGGCAGGAGACGGTGACGTTCCGTGATCGTCTGGCGGAAGAGTGGGAGGCGGAGGCGGAGCGATCGGAGCTGCCAGTGGAGGGGTTGGCGCTACCGGCGATGGCGCCGTGTTCGGCGATGTTTTTGGAATTGGGGTAGGGCCTGTGGCCCGGTTATCAGTATTCAGAAGTCAGCAGGCAGATATTGGGGAAAGAGGCGGAGCGGAGGTCCGTCTGACTTTCGCTGGACGGAGGCCTGCGCTACTTTTTGGCGCAGCCGCAGTTGTGGCCGCAGCCGGGGGTTTTGCGGTGGCGGATGGCGCGGATGAGGAACACGACAAGGGTTGCCGTGACGATGGTCAGGGCGGTGAGAGTTTGCCAGTGTTGGGAGATCCAGGTCATTGGGTCAGAAGCCGAGGAAGGTCCCGCCTTGGTAGACGATGAACGCGGCAAGATAGGCGAAGATGCTCATTCCTGCAAGTTGGGCGAGGGCCCATTTCCAGGATTTGGTTTCGCGCTGCACCACGGCGGTGGTGGGGAGGCATTGGAGGGCGTAGATGTAGAAGATGAGGACAGAGAGGACGACGAGCGGTGGGTAGGCGGGCGAGCCGTCGGGTTTCTCGGAGGTCTTGATGGCGCTGCGGATTTGGTCGCGGAAGGCCTCTTCGTCGTCTTCATCTTCCTCGATCGCGAAGGAGACGGCGACCTGGGAGACGAAGACCTCGCGGGCGGCGAAGGAGGCGAGGGTGGCGGTGCCGAGGCGGGCGTCCCAGCCGAGGGGTTTGACGACAGGCTCGAGGAAGTTGCCGATGCAGCCCATGGCGGAGTGGTCGAACTGGCTCTCGCCTTCGGGGGCTTTGGGGTAGGTGCCGAGGGCCCAGAGGATGATGACGATGCCGAGGATGAGGGAGCCGGCCTTCTTCAGGAAGGCGAGGCCGCGGTCGATGACATGTCGGAACACGTAGCCGAAGTCGGGGAGGCGGTAGGGGGGGAGTTCGAGAAGGAAATGGGGGGCGGCTTCGCCGATGCCGATGCGCTTGCTGAGCAGCCATGCGACAAGGAGGGCGGTGCCGGTGCCGAGGAAGTAAATGAAGAACATCATCGTGGTCTGCCCGAGGATGCTGGGGATGAGGAGGGGAATGAGGATCGCGTAAACCGGGAGACGGGCGGTGCAGGACTGCCAGGGGAGGACGAGAATGGTGAGGAGGCGTTGCTTGTTGCTGCTGATGGAGCGGGTGGCCATGACGCCGGGGATGGCGCAGGCGTATCCGGAGAGGAGGGGCAGGAAGGACTTTCCGGAGAGGCCGACGCGGGCCATGACCCTGTCCATGAGGAAGGTGGCGCGGGCCATGTAGCCGGAGCCTTCTAACAATCCGATGAGGAAAAAGAGGAGGAGGATTTGGGGAAGAAAGATGACGACTGCGCCAACGCCTTCGATGATGCCGTCGGTGAGGAGACTGTTGAGATCGCCTTCCGGGAGCATGCCGCCGACTTTGTCTTTGATGAAGCCTACTCCGGCTTCGACCCAGCCCATGGGGACTTCGGCAAAGCGGAAGATGGACCAGAAGATGGCAAACATGATCGCCGCGAAGAGGGTCCAGCCGCCGATGGGGTGGAGGGCGACGCGGTCGATCTTGTCGGAGAAGGTTTCGCCCTCGTCGCCCATCTCGTGGGCGGCGGCACTGATGGCGCGGCGGATGGTTTGGGAGCGGAGGGCCGAGATCTCTTCCTCGGGGTTGTGGTTTTGTTTGATGAGGTCCGCGGCGACGTCCAGAGCAGCGGCTTGAGCCACGCGGGAGAGATGAGGTTGGGCCTGGGTGCGGTAGTCCGATTCGCCGAGGAGTTGGAGAGCGTGGGCCTCGGGACGCTCCAAACCCTGCGATTCCAGCTGTTTGGTGAGATCGGCGATGGCGTGCTCGACGGCGGCGTTGCCTTTCCATCTCCGTTCGGAAGCGGGGGGGAGGGGGAAGCGGAGGGCTTGTTTGAGTTGGACGATGCCTTTGCCGCTGGTGGCCTGACAGGCGACGACGGGGACGCCGAGTTCGTCGGTGAGGACTTGCGGGTTGAGGCGCAGGCCCTTGGCTTCGGCGCGGTCGACCTGGTTGAGGGCGACGATGACGGGGAGGCCAAGCTCGATGAGTTGAAGGGTGAGTGGGAGGTGACGTTCGAGGCTGGAGGCATCGACGACACTGATGACGAGCTGCGGGGATTCTTCTCCGTCGAGGTCGCCTAACAGAACATCGCGGGTAACGCGTTCATCGGGTGAGGAGGGAGTGAGCGAGTAGGTGCCGGGGAGGTCGACCAGTTCCATCTGGTGGCCGTGTGGCGTGTAGATGGTGGCGCTGATTTTTTCGACCGTGACGCCGGCGTAGTTGCCGACCTTGCGGCGCTCGCCGGTGAGTTGGTTGAAGAGCGTGGTTTTCCCGACGTTGGGGTGACCGACGAGGGCGACCTTGGGAATCGGGTGTTCGTCCCCGGTGCTCATCACGTTGGCCGAAGAAACTTAAACTGCGGTTACGAGCACTTGTTCGGCGAGCTCACGGCTGAGGGCGAGGCGGGTGCCGCACATGGCGCAGACGAGGTTGCGGCCGTTGCTGACTTTGCGGACGCGCATTTCTTCGCAGAACCCGATTTCGCGGAGCTGTTTGCAGCCGGGGCCGTCGAGCTGTTTGACCTGAAATTCGCAACCCACCGCCGCCTGACTCAGGTTCAGGGCGCTGTCGCGTTCAAGTTCGGTGGTGAAAGCCATGGGGGTTCGAGGGGACATTAAGCGCTATTGAGACTCGTTCGCAATAACTTTGTTGATTAAATAACGGGGTTTGGGGGGTGGATCTATCGGGAAAGTGGGCTGAGGGGCGCTTGGTTTGGAGAAAGATGCTAAAATAGCCCAAAGATTGGGGCTGGAGAGGCCTGCGCTGATGATCCGGGGGTCATAGCGGAATATGAGGCGCCTGTGGCCAGGACGCGCTCCGAGCTGCGTGAAGCAGAGATGGCGCTGGAGAAAGTGGAGGCGGAGATCGCACTACCCTAACAGCGAGTTTTCGCTCGCGGGTGACAGGGTCAGGGACATCAGCCTTTCCGGCACAATCGGAAGTATCGTTCGTGGGGCTGGTATCGACTACTACGGAGGCGGGGAACCTGTCCAGATTCTGATTACGACCGCGGAGATGCCAATCGATCTCGAACATTTTAAGGGCATCACGGTCGAGAAGTTCACGTTCGTGAATTGCGCCTTGTCAGATATTCGCCTTGTGATGGGGACATCCCGACCGTGGGCAACGTTTAAGAACTGTGACCTCTCCGCAGTTCCCGCGAACCAGATGAAGTATTTGGACTTCAGAGATGAGTTCGAATCCTACATTGTTAATGGGCGACGATTGGGCGACGACCCTCCAGAGGATTTCACTCGCCCCCACGGCATCTACGCGTTCTACCCATGAACAATCACAACGGCGAACAAGACGGCGATGATCAATCCCCGACCCGCTGTGGAATTGACGCATGAGGGCAATTCGATCAACATAATTCCAATCCACCCCCGCTCTCGGTCGGGGATGACATGCCTTTGACGTTCGGTGCAAAAGTTAATGAATAAACAAAATTACACAAAGGACACGCTCCTTACTCTTTTATTATTTATGGTGACTGGGTTCAGTCTCCTGCACGCGCGGCCACACAAAGTATCGCACAAGCGAGGCAAGCAGTTGCCCAATATTTTATTTATTCTTGCGGACGATCTTGGGTATGGAGACGTTGCCTGTTACAATCCGGAATCAAAGATTCCTACGCCTCACCTAGACAAACTTGCAAGAGATGGGATGCTTTTCACTGATGCCCACAGTCCGTCAACAGTCTGCACGCCGACACGTTACAGCATCCTTACCGGACGTATGGCTTTTCGCACGGGCATGGGGAGTGTATTTGTCGGTGTGGGTGGCCCCTGCTTAATCGAGAAGGATCGACTGACGCTTGGGCAGATGCTTCGTGACAAAGGCTACACTACCGCGTGCTTCGGCAAGTGGCATATCGGCATGACGTTCTTCGACAAAGAAGGAAATCGCATCAAAGACCGCAGTGTAAAAGGCGTTCAGCAAGTTGATTACTCGCGAGCAATTCCCGATGGGCCTATTCATCGAGGGTTCGACCGGTTTTACGGAACAGTTAGCTGTCCTACCACAGACTGGCTCTACGCATATGTCGACGGCGACCGCATACCCGTGCCTCCAACAAAACTTCTGGATCTAAGTAAAATACCAGACCATCCTTACAGTAGTGATTGTCGCCGTGGCATGGTCGCTGATAATTTCAAGCATGAGGAAGTTGACCTCGTTTTTCTCGACAAGAGCAAAGATTTTATTGAAGCGCATGTAAAGACCAGCCCTGGCAGACCATTTTTTCTCTACCATTCAATGCAGGCAGTGCATCTGCCATCGCTTGCTGCTGATCAATTTAAAGGCAAGACCAAGGCGGGCCCGCATGGCGATTTTATCTTTGAGATGGATTATGTAGTAGGGGAACTTCTAAAAACGCTCGATCGTCTGGGTATAGCAGACAACACGCTGGTGTTTTTTGCCAGCGACAACGGTCCGGAAGTTCCCACCGTCTTGAATATGCGAAAGGCACATAAGCACGACGGCGCCAGGCCATGGCGAGGCGTGAAACGCGACCAATGGGAAGGTGGTCACCGCACACCGTTTATCGTTCGCTGGCCAGGCAAGGTCAAAGCAGGAACAACCAGCGATCAAATAACAAGTCTCACCGATGTGATGGCCACCTGCGCTGCAATCGTTGACGCAAAACTACCAGACAATGCTGCCGAGGATAGTTACAATATGCTGCCGGTGCTGCTGGGCGTTGACGATAAACCAGTCCGGAAGTATATGCTGCAGCAAACAAATAAATTAGCGATGTCGATCCGTGATGGTAAGTGGAAATACTTGGATCACCAAGGATCCGGCGGGAACGATTACAATCGCAATCGAATCACTTGGAGCATGAAGCCTTATGCCTTGAAAGACACCGACCCGGATGCTCCAGGACAGCTTTACAATCTCGAGACCGACCCTGGTGAGACGAAAAACCTATACAGCAAGTATCCCGAGATAGTGAAGAAACTGAAGACGCAATTAGATAGCTTCAAAAGCAGCGGGCGAAGTGCGCCATTACGCCAATAAACACCGAACAAGACGGTGAACACAATGGTCTATAGCTGCTCTCGGTTCGACAATTCGCAAAAGCTCGACGGCCTTCTGCCCATGTGTTACCGTTGACGTTGGGGTAATCTGGGGCGCGGGCGGGGAAACCGGTGTTGGAAGGCGGGATCTGGGAGGCGCGGGTGATGCTGGGGGGTGAGGAGGAGAGTGGCGACAGCGAGGAACCACATTAGAGTTCGTTGTGGATGATGTTGCGGAGGCGTTGGTGGAGGGAGGGATTGAGAGAGTCTGAGAAGGAGATGCGGCCGTCTTTGCGGAGGGAGATGGTGCCGGAAGGGGAGTGGGTTTCGCGGAGGAGGCTCTGGAGGCCGAGGGTGACGCGTGAGGACGCTTTGCCTTTGCGGAAGGTGACCGATGTGCCGTCCCAGGCAAAGACCGTTGTGGCGGTGGTGAGGGAGCCGAGGATGCGGGAGAGGAGGGACACGTGCAGGAGAGGGCTACTTGCCGTTTCGCAGACCGATTTTGCAGTAGGGGGGACGGTCGAACTGGTCGCCGTTGAGGCGGGGGTCGGCGTTGACTTTGAGTTCGGACATGAGTTGGGCGTTGAGGGCGGAGCGTTGGGCCTCGTACTCCGGGTTCCGGGCGAGGTTGACCATTTGGTGGGGGTCAGTTTTCAAGTCGTAGAGTTCTTCAGCGGGGCGTTGGCCGAAGCCGAGGTCCCAGTGGAGTTTGTAATTCGGGTCGAAGCGGTTGAGGACCATCCAGGCCTTGGTGGGACCGGCGTCGACGTCGGGGTAGGTGGCGTAGGTGCTGTTGGCGAGGGTGTCGAAGCTGGGGTCCTTGGGTTTGGTGAGCTGATGCAGGTCGCCCATCGGACTGCGGTCCGGCTTGAGGTTCATGATGTAGAGGTGATCACCGGTGCGGATGGCCCGCATGGGGTAGGGGAGTTGGGCTTCGCGTGCGGTATGGACGTGGACTTCGCGTCCGATGAGGGCCCAGCCGCGGAGTTTGGAGTGGTCGGCCTCGGCGAGGGCGGGGAGGAGGTTTTGTCCGTTCATACCCTCTTCCGGAGGGAGACCGGCGGCGGCGAGGAGGGTGGGGGCGACGTCGATGAGGGAGATGGGTTTGTCGATGACTTGGGCGGGCTTGATCTTTCCGGGCCAGCGGGCGGCGAAGAGAACGCGGGCGCCGAAGTCGTAGCAGTTTGTTTTGCCGCGGGGGAAGCCGGGGGCGCCGTGGTCCCCGGAAATGATGACGAGGGTGTTGTCCGCTTCCCCGGTTTTTTCCAACTCCTCGAGGAGGACTTCGCAGCAGCGGTCGAAGGCCATGCCCTCGCCCATGTAGTCGGCGAGGTCTTCGCGGACGGTGTGCACGTCGGGGAGGAAGGGAGGCATCTTGCCAGTCAGAGAATCGGGATCGAGTCCCCAGAGGGCTTTACCAGAACCCTTCGTCCATTTGCGATGGGGGTTGGTGGGGTGGAAGGAGTAGAGGAAGGGTTGGCCGTCCTTGCGATCTTTGAGGAAGGCTTGGAAGTTGCCACGGCACTCTTCGTAGAGGGCTTTCTTGGCGGCTTTGTGGTCTTTCGCTTTGGAAACGGTCTGGGAGAAACCATTCACCTTCCGACCGGCGGGGCTGTATTGTTTGCCGAAGGGGGCGTTCTTGACGTGGTTCTTGTGGGTGAGGCCGATGTGGTAACCGGAGGCTTGGAGGAGTTTGGCGTAGCCTTTGACGTCGTCCCAAGGGTCGGGAACGTCGCTGTTCCAAGACCTGTGATGAAGTTGGGAGCAGGAGCCATTGCGGAAAAAGTGCCGACCGGAAACGAGGGCGGCACGGCAGGGGCTGCAGGAGGGCGCGGAGACGAAGACGTTGTTGCCGATCGCTCCCTCTTTTGCGATGCGATCGAAGGTGGGGGTGGAGACGATGTCGTTGAAGGAGGGATTGTCCGGGTCAGCGTAGGCGGAGGCGTAGCGGCCGAGGTCATCGGCGAAGAGGAAGAGGATGTTGGGGCGGCCTTCGGCCGCAGAGACCGGAGCCCAGAACCCGGAACCCAGAGAGAGAAGGAGGATGAGGAGATGTTTCATTGTATTAGTCTTTGTCGGATCCGTCCCACCAGGTGTTGAGGACCTTGGTGAGACTGGCGACTTTGTCGGGATGTTTGTCGGCGAGGTTGGATAATTCGTAGGGATCGTCGATGAGCTTGTAGAGTTCGGATTTCCCTTCGGGGTTGTTCTTTTTTCCATTCCTTATATTGCCATAACCTGGCGGAGGAAAGTTGGCGGGATTGTGGAGGATGAGTTTCCAGTCGCCTTGGACGACGAAGCGGGACTCGAGGTTGGCGACGCGCTTGTCGACGCCTCTGATGTCGTGGGAATGGTCGACGCCGAAGACGGTGTTGCGTTTTTGAAGGGCGGCGCGGTCGCGGAGGTCGATGCCGGTCATGGCCTTGGGGACATCAGCACCGGCGAGTTTCAGAATGGTGGGGGCGATGTCGATGGAGGAGACCGGGGTGGTTTTGTCCATGAGAGGCTCGATGTGGCCGGGCCATTTGATCATGAGGGGGGTGCGGATGCCGCCTTCGTGGACGTCTTGCTTGGAAAGGGGGGCGTAGCGGCCCGAATCAGTGGACTGGATCCAGCCGTTGTCGGTGATGTAGATGATGACGGTGTTTTTGGTGAGTCCGCGTTGGTCGAGTTCGTTGAAGAGTTCACCGCAGGTTTGGTCGAACCACTCGACCATGGCGTAGTAGCGGGCCACATGGGGGGAATCGACGAGGGCCTTGTACTTTTTGAAGAGTTCCTTGGGAGGATTGTGTGGGGTGTGGGGGAGGAAGGGGGCGTGCCAGATGAAGAAGGGTTTTTTCTCGGACTTGGCGGTGTCGAGGAAACTGCGGACGTCGTCGATGCCTTTGCGGGAGACCTTGAGTCCGGCGTCTCCATGGCGGCCGCCGCGTTGTGGATCGGCGTGGGTCATGGCGTGGGTGAAGCCGGAAACCTTGGGGTCACCCTCCCACCACTTGCCGGTTTGGAGGGAGAGGTAGCCGTTCTTGCCGAGTTCGTCGGCGATGCCCGTGCAAGCGCGGAACTGGTCGTAGAGTTGTTGGTGGAGTTTTGCGCCGTCCGGAGATCTGCGGTTGGCCTTCTTTTTGCCGTCTGGGCCGAGGAGGTCATTGCCGGTGATGCCGTGTTGGTGGGTATAGAGGCCGGTGAAGAGGGTGGCGAGTGAGGGCCGGCAGAGGGGGGCGGTGACGTAGCCGCGGGTGTAGGTCAGGGACTGGGCGGCGAGTTGATCGATTTGGGGGGTTTCGATTTGTTTGTGCCCCATGAAGCTGTAGTCGCCCCAGGACTGGTCGTCGGAGAGGATGAGGATGATGTTGGGCGGAGCGGCGTGGAGGGAGGCGCAAATCAGGGAGAGGAGCAAGAAACGTATCATAACTGGTCTAAGTTGGAGCTGGTCGTTTGCCTGGGAACTAGTCGGTGAGCAACTGTGGGTGTATTCGCTCGAGGGCTTCCAAGATCTTGAGGGCCGCGTAGGCGTCGTTGGCGGCGTAGAGCAGCTGGGAGCGGCTGAGCTCGCGAGCGGCCCAATTACTCGTTGTGATGGACTTGGATTTGCGAAACTTCAGATTGAGCAGGACGCCCATCGCGGCACGCACGCCGATCTGACCCCGGTAGCCGAGCTTGCGGAAAATTTGATCAAGATCGAGAACGTGGGTCAGTTGGATTCCCAGTCGGTTCCGGATTTGGCCGTGGTCATTTTTCAGTCCGAAGCCGACTTTCAACACCTCCTTTGAGGCGATGAGTTCGGCGCAGGCTTGCTCGCTATTTTGGTGATGAAGTTGAAAAAGGAAGGCTTTGTCAGTGAGCGCAAACTGCACGACATGGGGGCCACCGCATTTTTCGCCTACCCGGAAAGTCGGCTTGGCCTCGGTATCGAATCCAGTGACGCCGGCGGCAACAATCTCCTCCACGGCGGCATCGCAGTCGGCTTTCGATTGAGGAATGTGGATCTTGTCTCCGGTGAGTTCAGGGAAGGCGGGAAGGAGGGCGGTTTCTGCTTTGGTCGGTGCGACGGGCCTGGTTTCATTGCCGCTCTTGCTCGAGCTGCCACCGTCGGGACTGGAAGGTCGGGGGGAGCGGCGGGAGGATCGTGGGGAGTGTCGGCTCATCGGGAGTAGGGGAGGGATCTTGGTGGAAGTGGTGCCCACTAGCAACCCTGAGCTGGGGGCTGGTCTCGATGGGAAGCGAGGAACCTATTCGTGGGGCCCTGCCGAAAATCAGAAAATTATCGTCAGGTGATTCCGGAGCCGGCGACCTCCGTGCTCGGAGCGTTTGGCTGGTTGGGGTTGTTGATGCGGAGAAGGCGGGTAGTCTCGGCTTGAATGGAAATGGCAGATTCATCGGAACTACGGTGCCTTGAGATTGGAGCGATTCGGGAGGAGGCGGAGCTTTGTGTGATCTTGATGCATGGCTTGGGGGCGGATGGGCATGATTTTGAGGATGTGGCTCGGATGTGGTGTGAGGCGGCGCTGCCGCGGCGGTGGCGCTTTGTGCTGCCGCATGCGGAGGAGATGCCGGTGACGATCAATACGGGGATGCGGATGCCGGCGTGGTACGACATTCTGGATCTCAGCCACCCGCGGGAGGTGAACTGGGAGACGGTGGGGGCGAGTCGGCGGCAGATTGAGTCGTTGATGGAAAGGGAACCAGCGCCGAAGATGATCCTTGCGGGATTTTCGCAGGGGGCGGCGATGGCGTTGGAAGTGGGGTTGCGGAACCAGGCCAGGATCGCGGGAGTATTGTTGATGTCGGGGTATCTGTTGGAATCGGAAGAGCGGCTGGCTCCGCGTTGTGAAGGGGCGCTGCCGATTGGTGTTTTTCATGGTAGCGATGACGAGGTGGTGCCGATCAGAGCAGCGGAGGGGACCGTGGAGGCGTTGAGGAGGGCGGGGTATGCGCCGACGTTTAAGAGCTACGCAGGGCTGGGGCACTCGCTGGCGGAGGAGGAGATGGGGGATGTGTTGGGGTGGTTGAGTGAATGTGGGGAATGAAGGAACCCGGAAGACGGGGGACGGAAGTCGGAGGGAAGTGCGGCTATCGCCGGGGGTTTGGATAGCGACCGAGACAGTCACCTTACGGTTCAAGAGGTCGGGGGGATTTAGTTCATGACCGAGAGGGGCATGCCACGGGTCGGAGAGGTTGGAAGGGGGGGCGTGGTGAAGGATCCCCGCCGTTCAGAGCCTTTGGCGAAAGGGGATCCCTTATCCTCCGGCGAAGACTGGTTTGAAGCCGGCTTCGATGAGGATGCGTTTGACCTCTTCTCGTTTGTCGCCTTGGATTTCGATGCAACCATCTTTGACGGTGCCTCCGACGCCGCAGGCTTTGCGCATGATCTTTGCGAGCTCTTGCTTTTCGGCGAGGCTGATGCCGATGAAGTTCTTTACCACGGTGACTCCCTTGCCCCCGCGATGGGCGGTCTGACGGATGATGTCCACGCGGCCGCGGCTGGTGTTTTTCTGGCCGCGTTTGGAGGTCTTTGCGGGAATGGCTGGAGGTGGGTCGGCAGGTCCTTCTGGCAAGCTGCCGAGACCGTCCAAAGCACCGAAGGCCTTATTCTCCAGAGGATCTTCCCCGGTGCCCAGGGCCTTGCGCTTCTTCTTCTTACCCATTGGAGACATTCAACGAGGGATTGCGCGAAGCTCACGCTTTTTTTTCGGGATCAGTCCTTGATTGGCTCGATCCAGATGTTGCGGAAGCGGACAGGGTTGCCGTGGTCCTGGAATTGAAGCGGGCCGGTGTCGCCGTGCTTGCGGTATTCGCCTGCCGCGTGAGGGCCGGCCCAACCGGTGCCGCCGGAGAGTTCGACGTTGTCTTGGATGACGATGCCGTTGTGGATGACGTGAAATTTGGCTTTGCGGGTGACCTTGCCATCCTTATCGAAGAGGGGACGAGTGAAGGTGATGTCGTAGGTCTGCCATTCGCCGGGAGGGCGGCTGGCGTTGACGAGGGGGACGGAGCGGCCGTAGAGGGCGCCACATTGTCCGTCGGGGTAGGTGGTGTTCTCGTAGGAGTCGAGGACCTGCACTTCATATTGTCCCATGAGAAATACGCCGCTATTGCCGCGACCTTGTCCGTTGCCCTTCACGTTGACAGGGGTGGCGAACTCGATGTGTAGTTTGCAGGAACCGAACTGATCCTTGGTCGAAGCATACCCGGCGCCGCGCACGGATTCCATGGCACCATCGACGAGCTTCCAGGGGTTCTCCTTCTTTCCGTTCTTCGAGGTCCAGTTGGCCATTGTCTTCTCCGTTCCATCGAAGAGGACGGTCGCGGTGGCCGGAGCCTTGGCGGCTTCCGCGTCGTAGGGCTTTGGCGTGACAACTTTTGGCTGTGGTGATTTGGCGGGATCGGTCTCGTGGACTTTCACGCCGTCGATGAACATATACGTTGCCTTCCTCCCGTTTTCCTCGCGGACTTCGGTGGTGATTTTGGGCTCGGCGCTGAGAGAGAGGGAGAGGAGGGCCGTGAGGGAGGCGGCGTAGAGAGGAAGGGCTGGTTTCATCGGTTATCTATACTGCGGAATCGCGCCGTCTTTTCAAGAACCGGCACCTTATTCTACTCGGAAGTAGCCTTTGTCGTGGTGTGATGGCGAAGTAGGGGTGTGGAGAGGCCTATCGAGAGTTCGTGGTTTTCCGAGACCCCCAGACAATTGAGGGGGGGAGATGATCAGGAAATTGGCAAGATGCAGGGGCTGAGCCGCGTATGGGGCAGCAGAAGATGTGGTCGCTTTACCGGCCATTTTTGTAGAAGGTTTGCAGAGATCTTCCGGATCGAGCCCCCATCACCATGAAAGGACTATTCCCTCTTGTATTTCTCGTCAGCGCGCTTCCCGTCGCGGCGGTTGATTTCAACCGCGATGTGCGACCGATTCTCTCCGACACGTGTTTCAAATGCCACGGACCGGGGAAGTCGGAAGGGGATCTCCGTCTCGACGATCGGGAGGATGCTCTGGATGCCGGGGTGCTTTCCCCAGGGAATGTTGCGAAGAGTGAGGTGGTCAAGAGGCTCAAAACCGATGATCTGGAGGAGCTGATGCCTCCGCCGGATGCGAACAAGACGCTCACCGCAGAGCAGATCAAAATTCTCGAAACGTGGATTGCGGAAGGTGCGGTCTACGACGACCACTGGTCCTTTGTTCCTGCCAAGCGGGAAACGGGAATCAAGACTCTGGACCACTTTATCGACAAGCAAATCACCAAAGTGGGGCTCTCGGCGTTGCCGGAGGCCGACCGGCGGACGCAGATTCGGCGGGTCACGCTGGATCTGACCGGACTGCCTCCGACACCGGCAGAGGTTGAGGCCTTTGTGGTTGATCAGTCTCCCGATGCCTACGGAAAGGTCGTCGATCGCTTGCTGGCTTCCAAGGAATACGGCGAACGGATGGCCTTGGCGTGGATGGATGCGGCGCGGTATGGCGACACGAGTGTGATGCATGCGGATGGTCCGCGGGACATGTGGCCGTGGAGGGACTGGGTGATCAATGCTTACAACAGCAACATGCCCTTTGATCAATTCACGACCGAGCAGCTGGCTGGGGATTTGCTGGCGGAGGCCACGGTGTCCCAGAAAATCGCGTCGGGCTTCAATCGCAATCACGCGACCAGTGATGAGGGTGGTGCTTTTGCAGAGGAGTTGCGGGTGGAGTATGTCGCCGACCGGGTGCAGACCACGGCGAATGTCTGGATGGGGCTAACCATGGAATGTTGCCAATGCCATGACCACAAGTATGACCCAATTTCGCAACGGGAGTATTACCAGTTCTTCGCCTACTTTAACAACACGGCCGACCCGGGAATGCAGAACCGTAATGGCAATCAGTCTCCGGTCGTGGAGGTGGCTGATGAGGCGCGGGATGCGCGACTTGCTGAAATGCAGAAAGGGATCGAGGGCGGGGAGCGGAAGGTGGAAGATTATCGGACGAACGTCGCGGCGAAGCCTGAGTTTACGGCCTGGCTGGAGGGAGCTTCCGCCGAAGCTCAAAAGAGCAAGGAGGGGAAGCAACCTGCCGGTTTGAGCCATTGGTTCCCAATCGATGCAACAGAGAAGGAGTTCTGGGACGGTCTCTCGGGCGCTATTGCGATCAAGGAAAAGGGAGCGTTTAAGGTTGTCGACCGGGAGGGGTCTAAGGCGTTGCAGCTCAACGGTGATACGCAGTTCAAGTTTGAGGCCGGGGTGGATGTGGAGTTCGATCGGGCCTTCAGCATGGCTGCTTGGGTGAAGCCGAATGGCAAGCCATCCGGGGCGATTTTTTCGAAGATGGACGTGAAGGCGGACTTTCGCGGATTTGATCTTTGGATGGAGGGAGGGCGGATCGGCACGCATCTTGTCAACACCTGGCAGTCCAACGCGCTCAAGGTCGTTTCCGAAGATGTTCTCAAGCCTGACAAGTGGCAGCACGTGGTGGTGAGCTACGACGGCAGTCACAAGGCCGCGGGAGTGAAGATCTACATCGACGGGAAGCTTTCTTCGAATCAGGTGCAGGCAGACTCGCTCAGCGCGACGATCGTCACCAGCCAACCGTTTCGCATCGGGGCCCGCTCAACTGCATCGAACTGGAAAGGTGAGGTGGACGACTTGCGGATTTATCAGCGGGCTTTGGAATATGGGGAAGTCGCCGATGTTGCGAAGGGGGACCCCATCCAGGACATCCTCGCCACTCCTGCCGACCAACGGAGTGAGAGGGACCAGAAGGTTCTGTTGGCCCGCTATCTGGGATCGGAGGACAAGACCTTTAAGAAGCTGGCCGCGGAACAGCAGAAGCTCGTCAAACAGCGTGCCGATCTCAACAAGAAGCCGGTGACTTCGATGATCATGCAGGACAATCCGGAGAACAAGATGCGGATGACCTACGTTCTCGATCGCGGCGCTTATGATTCTCCGAAGAAGGATGAAGTTATCAAGCCGGGCGTGCCGAAAGCGCTCCCGGAATTTCCGGGGGGCGCGCCGTCCAATCGTCTGGGCCTCGCCCAATGGCTGACGCAGCCAGATCATCCGCTCACGGCACGGGTGGCGGTGAACCGATACTGGATGATGTTCTTCGGCGAGGGATTGGTCCGGTCGGTCGGTGATTTTGGTGCGCAGGGCGCCGCGCCGACTCATCCGGAGTTGCTGGATTGGCTGGCGGTCGATTTCGTGGAGAGCGGGTGGGATGTCAAAGGGATGATCAAACAACTGGTGAGCTCCGACACTTACCGGAGGAGTTCGCGGGTCGAATCGCTTCATCTGGAACGGGATTCGCAGAATAAACTCCTCGCCCGGGCACCACGGTTCCGGCTGCAGGGAGAGTTCATTCGGGATCAGGCACTGGCGGTCAGCGGGCTTCTCAATCAGCACGTTGGCGGGGTTGGAGTGAAGCCCTACCAGCCGAAGAACATTTGGAATGAAGTGAGCCTCAACGGAGGGCTGCGTTATCCGCAGGACAAGGGAGAGAAGCTCTATCGCCGCTCGATGTATACGTATTGGAAGCGGAGTGCCCCGATGCCGAACATGATGATTTTCGATGCGCCGAGCCGTGAAAAGTGCGTGATTCAGCGCCAACGGACGAACACGCCACTCCAAGCTCTGGTGACACTCAATGATCCGCAGTTTGTGGAGGCAGGCCGGGCTCTGGCGGAGCGCTTGATCAAGTCGGGGAACGGAGATGCGGCGAAGGGGATCGATTTGGGCTATCGTCTCGCCACCGCCCGTCCGGCCGTGGCGCGGGAAGTGGAAATTCTCACCAAGTTGCTCGAGAAAAATCGGGTCAAGTTCCAGGCGAATCCCGAATCGGCGAAGGAATACCTCTCGGTGGGAGACTCGCCGGGGGACGAGTCGATTGATCCCATCGAACATGCTTCGTGGATGGTGATCGCACAGACCATCCTCAACCTCGACGAGTCGCTGACCCGTAACTAATCAAGAATCGAACACCGCTATGGAAACATTTAGTCCACTCATCGAAACACGACGTCAGTTTCTTCTGAGGACCGGAAACGGGCTTGGAGCTGCGGCCCTGAGCACGCTTCTCAATCCCAGTCTCTTGTCGTCTGCGGCCGGCGCGGAAATGCAGACTTCCGGGGGGCTGCCCGACATGCCGCATTTCCCGGGCAAGGCGAAGCGCGTCATCTACATGTTCATGGCCGGCGGTCCGAGCCACATCGATCTCTTCGACTACAAGCCGGTGCAACGTGAGTTGCACGGCACGGAGCTCCCGGATTCGATTCGGCAAGGGCAGCGGCTCACCGGGATGTCGAGTGGGCAGAAGTCCTTTCCCTGTGTCGCGCCGATGTTTGAGTTCGAAAAGTTTGGGGAGCACCAGACCTGGGTGAACAAGGACCTTCTTCCGCACACGGCGGGCATCGTGGACAAGATCACGATCATGAAGTCGCTGCACACCGAGGCGGTGAATCACGATCCGGCGATCACCTTCATTAACACCGGATCGCAGCAGCAGGGGAAGCCGTCGCTGGGTGCTTGGTTGAGCTATGGGATGGGGACGATGAACGAGAACATGCCCGGCTACGTGGTGATGATTTCCCGGGGTCGTGGGCAGATACAGGCGCTCTACGATCGCCTGTGGGGGAGTGGGTTTCTGCCGTCAAAGCATCAGGGCGTGAAGTTGCGGAGTGCTGGTGAGCCGGTGCTCTATCTTCAGAACCCGCCGGGATTCGATCGTGATGCGCGGCGGAGTCAGCTGGACAGTCTCAGCGAGCTGAACCAGCTCAATCATGACAAGTTTGCTGACCCGGAAATCCAGGCACGGATCTCGCAGTATGAATTGGCCTTCCGCATGCAGGCGGAGGTGCCGGGTTTGATGGACATCGAGGGTGAACCAGACCATGTGAAGGAGCTCTACGGTCCGCAGGTCGACAAGCCGGGAAGCTTTGCGCGGAACTGTCTGCTGGCCCGGCGGATGGCCGAGAAGGGGGTGCGCTACGTGCAATTGTTCCATCGGGGATGGGATCAGCATGGCGCCTTGCCGTCCAAAATTAGTCAGCAGTGCGAGGACATCGATCAGCCTGCAGCAGCCTTGATCAACGATCTCGATCAGCGCGGCATGTTGGAAGACACGCTCGTGGTTTGGGGTGGCGAGTTTGGTCGGACCATCTACTCCCAGGGTAAGCTCACCAAGGACAACCACGGTCGTGATCATCACGGGCGTTGTTTCTCGATGTGGATGGCTGGAGCTGGAGTGAAGCGGGGATTCGAGTACGGAAAGACCGACGATCACAGCTATAACATCGTCGAGAACCCGGTCCATATCCGTGACATGAACGCGACCATTCTAGACCGTCTCGGGATCGATCACCGGAAGCTCACCTTCAAGCACCAGGGGCTGGACCAGCGCCTGACCGGCGTGGAGGAAGAGGCTCAAGTGGTGAAGGATATTTTGGGGTAGGGGTGATGTCGAACGGAGTGAGGATTGTCGTGGAAAGGCCTGTTCCCCAAACCATCCTCGACGATCAACTGGGCATCGATGGCCGAGCTCGGAGAACGGGTCTGGCTGAACCGCAAAGAGGTGCCCGTGCCACCGCATCATCGGACCATGCCAAACTTGCTGAGCGGCGTGGCCTTTCTCGGCCTGCCATTTCTAGTCTGGGGCCTGATCCAACTGGAGCTGTGGCCGACGCTCCTCGGCATCATTCTCACCTACGCCGGGAAACGTTGGTTTCTTGATCGGATGGTCTGGCTCTATCGCGAGATGAAGGATGAGCGGCCTGACTACGCGGTTTGGCATGATGAGTCGGATTCGGATGAATTGTGAGGGGGAGGTGGTCGGAGTTGGCGATCGGGGGAAGTGCTCGGATTAATTTGGGGTGCTCGCTGAGGCGAGGCGGCGTTTTGACGACGACGGGACGCAGTCGCTCCCCTCTTGTCTGGGAAATGGTGGGGATGTTTCGCGCAAGAGCCTCCAGACCTTCGGCGCTTGTAGGCGGTAACGGCATCTCTACATCGTTGCTGGAGAAAACTAGGGGCATTTATCCATGGCATCGAAGAAGAAAGATCAAATCTGTGCGTTTCTCAACGGCATCGAAACGGGTGATCCAGAGGCTGTCGCCGTCGTCAACGAAAGTCAGTATATTCAACACAATCCCCACATGGCAGACGGTTTGCCGGGACGATGCGAAGTCCTTGCCGCCGATGACAAGGGAAGAAGATACGAGAAGGTTCATCGCCTGCTTGCTGAAGGAAGCCTTGGG
>JAPKDA010000183.1 GCA_028822695.1 Akkermansiaceae bacterium | reverse complement strand
GGACTTAACTTGCGTTCGTCAATTCCCAAATGCCAACGCTTGACCGTGCGAAGGCCATGGCCGATGGGCCGAACGATTTAGAAACTGAATTGGAAGCAACCTAGATGAGACGTTTACTGAACACGATGATCGCCGTTGGTGGACTGATCATACTGACCTCGACCGAGGCTGCGGTAAAAAACGTGGCATGGCTGCAGGGCACCTCGCTCAATAACGGCTCCTCCGTCCTCAAGAGCACCGAACCCATGGGAATCAAATGGGCGGCGTACTCCTCAATCGATCCATCCATCTACGATCATTCCTTGGCGAACCCGACCAAGCTTGTTGTCAGAAAGGACGGCGACTATCTCGTCGGGGCGACTTTGCCGATGAAGGGAACAGGCGTCCGCTCGGTGCAAGCCATCGAGGTATTCGTAAACGGGCAGGCCGTCCCCGGGGCGATCAGTCGGTGCTCCTATATCCGGGTAGACTCGGGACAGGATGAATCCTCCGCCCATTTGGCATGCCTGCTGCCGGGATTGAGCGCCAATGACGAGATTGAATTGAAAACCTACAAGGCCACCCAAAACAGGGTGGCGGTTAACATGGAAACGGCGAGCCTCTACGTCGAACGGGTGGCAGACACACGTAATGTTTTTTCCGGAACGGCCACCGAGGCCGTGGGGGGATCCATGCTCAACCTCCGTGAAGAGGAAGTGGAGGCTGGTGAACTTGCCCTGGTCTGGAATTCCGACCGGACCGGGGATGCCTTTGGGCACTCCGGGGAAACCATCACCCTGAAGGACAAGGGAAGTTATCTGGTCCTGGTGAATGTTCCCCTGCAGGGCAATGTGATACGCGCCAGTGTGGGTCTACAGTTGTGGCTGGGCGGCTATGAGGAGGGGGATATCGCGATCGGGGGACGTGCCCAGCAGGGGTTCATCCGAAACGTCAGCAACCATGACAAGTCTTCCATCCACTTCTCCGGGTTGATCACCACCACTGAAGCCAACCAGGATCTGGTGGTGGAAACACTGCAGCTCGCTGCCACCGGCGAAATCACCATGGGTGACAAGGAGGCCTCCATCTACATTGAAAAGGTAAATGACCAATCCGGACTGTTTTTCAGCACAGCCGAGACACTGGTATATACCGACAACTGGAATCCGCTGGAGGAAGATTCGGTTTTCTGGGAGTCCGAGGAACGAATCATCGACCAAGGCCGGTTTGGCCACAATGACGACGAGGGCCAAAGCATCGTGATCAGGAAGGGCGGAAGCTACCTGCTGGTCTACAACGACGTCCTGGAAGGAGGTTCAGCCCGTTCCAACCCACGGATCACGGTGGAGGTCAATGGCAAGAAGGTGGCTGGTGCGCAGTCCAAAGCCCACTACATCCGCAATGCTGACGGCCACTCCGCCAGCTCCGGTTCGCTGGTGTTCCTTCTGGAGGATTTGGAGTCGGATGATGTGGTGAGCGTAAGTGCCGCGCAGGAGGGCGGGGGGGGAGAGGTTTACGCGCAGGAAAAAGCGCTGCTCCTTCTGCAGCACAAGCAATCCTTGATCTTGCCGGACGGGGACACGACACCTCCCCGCATCATTGCATTCCAGCAGATCATGAAGTCCCCGAGGGGGCGACCCGCAGACGGCTTTTCGCTGGCGATTCAGGACATGGGATCGAAACTGGATAAAACCACACTCAAAGCCACATTAGACGGCAAGGCCGTGAAACTGAAACCGATCAAGGATGGTGACATGACGACTGTGACTTACCTGGTACCAGGCGATGGTGTTTGGATGCAGGTGAATGTTTCCTTCTCCGACACGAACGGGAAAAGCCATGAGATGAGCTTCTTCGGCAACCCGCCCCCCACCCCGCCGCCGTTTGATGAAACCAAGACCCAAATCGCCCTGCCGCTGCCCGAGCCGCCAGTCATTGACGGTATCATTGACTTGGCCGGTGGTGAATCCTGGGCCTGGGCTGGCGGTGCCGCCGAGGAATTTTGGCGCATTGAATACGACGAGAACCTGGCCGACGGTATCCGGGGCGGCGCCATTGGCGATAACGGCTCGCCTCCAGAAGACACCCAGGACCTGGGCATACGGGTGTTCGCGGGCTACGACACGGACAACCTATACGTCGCTGTCCGGGTGCAGGATGACATCCTCTCCGGGGACAGCGCCGAGGCGGAATCCCAAAACGGCGAAACCTGGATGGACGACAGCGTGGAGGTTTTTATCGATGGCAACAACAGCAACTTCGCCACGCGGGATACCAGCGGGACAAACCCAGACGTCGTCGGTTCCGGCGGCCAGTTCGTGATTTCGGTCAACAACGCGATACGGGATCAGGAAGCAGGAAACCCCGGTTACGGCGAGGACGAGCCCTGGTACGCCTGGGTTGTCACCGGCGACACCGGTTACGAGGCAGAATTCCGGATAGCTCTCAACGTCATTGGCAATCCCAAGCCGGGGGATGTCATTGGCTTTACCGTCGGCGTCAACGATGACGATGATGATGGCCCGGCGGAACGCCAGATTCTCTGGGTTGGCATACCGCACACTGAGGCGAGCTATGGCAACCTGCTCCTTGAAGGCAGAACCTACACCGCCCCGAAAAAAGTCGCCCCGCTCATCGATGGCGTGATCGGTGCCGACGAGTATGCTGATGCTAAACAAACCTATATCACCCCGCACAACGGCCTTTACGATCTCGCCTCGGGCGACGATGCATGGGACTCGAGTGATCACAGTTTCTCAGCCTGGGTGACCCATGATTACGAGGCCATCTATGTCGCGGTCGATCTCAGGGATGACATCATCGTCACCGACTCCGTCGACGCAGGAACCGAGGATGGAGAGACGTGGAATGATGACAGCGTCGAAATCTTTTTCGATTCGGACGACAGCAACGACGCGGGGCGGGGAACCAAAGGGTTCGAAGGGCAATACGTTTTTAGCGCCAACGGCGCCTGGCGCGACAACGAAGCCAACAATCCAAAGTTCGGAAAGACCGGTGACTGG
>JAPKDA010000182.1 GCA_028822695.1 Akkermansiaceae bacterium | reverse complement strand
CCTCCCCCCACAAAACAACCGCGCCCCAGGCTCTCGCCCAAGACGCGGTTGACCCACTTTACGCAGAGCACGTAAATCTATTCCGCCGGCGGCGCTTCCAGGCCTCTTCGTGGAGCCGGATCACCCCCCGGGGCCGGATCATCCTGACCCGCCGCCTTGTTCACCAAGGTCAGGAACTCCGCACGGTAACCGTGCAAATCACGCGCACTTCCCTTCTTCGCCAAGGTCCGCACCAAATCCCAACCGGCATCGTTCGTATACTCCGACTCACGAAGCTTCATCCCGAAGAGCGCCACGCCAGCCGCAAACTGGAAGTCACCAGCGGCCGCTTCCCAAGCCACCGGATCTCCAGCCACCGGCACCTCCAGCAAGGTGCTCTTGTCGCCATCCGGACGCTTGTAACGCAACTTCACCGTCAACCACTCATTGCTCGGCTTCACCGCTGGGGCGGCGGCGGCGGGCTGTTCATACTTCGAAGCATCCACCCCACCCACCGGCGGCATCGGCACTCCCACCGGCACAATCTCATACAACGCCGTCACCGTGTGCCCCGCTCCAATGTCTCCCGCATCAACCTTGTCGTTGTTGAAGTCCTCATCGCGCAAAATCCGGTTCGCATAGCCAATCAATCGATAGCCCTGCACCTTCGCCGGATTGAAATCGATCTGGATCTTCACGTCCTTCGCAATCGTCACCAGCGTCCCGCTCAGATCGTTCAGAAAGACCTTCCGGCCTTCCTTCTGACTATCGATGTAGAAGTAGTTTCCATTCCCATCATTCGTGATCGCCTCCAACATCGCATCATTGATGTTGCCGGAGCCAAACCCGAGCACGCTCAGGAACACGCCCTTCTTGGCCCGTTCTTTCACCATCCGCACCAGGTCGCCCTGCCCGGTCGTGCCGACATTGAAGTCACCATCCGTGGCAAGAATGACGCGGTTCACGCCATCCTTCACGAAGTTCTCCTGCGCCAGCTGATAAGCCCGCTTGATCCCCGCGCCGCCATTCGTCGAGCCACCGGAACGCAACTGGTTCAGCGCCGACAACACCGCGCCGCGGCCATCTTCCGTGATCGTGGTTGGCTTCAGGACAACTCCTTCCGCTCCCGCATAAACAACCATGCTCACCCGGTCCCGCTCATCGAGTTCCTCCACCAACACCTTCATCGCATCCACCAACAGGGGCAGCTTCGACGAATCCTGCATCGATCCGGAGACATCAATCAAGAACACCAGATTCGACGTTGGCCGCTTGTGGGTCGGCACTTCCATTCCCTTGATCCCCACCTTCATCAGATGATGATCCGGTGCCCACGGACAAGTCGCCAACTGCGTGTGCACCGCAAACGGTCCACCCTTCGTCGGCGCAACGTAGTTATAGTCGAAGTAGTTCAGGCACTCCTCGATGCGCACCGCATCCGGAGAGATCGCCACCCCCTGCTGCAACATGCGCCGGATGTTCGTGTAGGACGCCGTGTCCACATCCACCGAGAAGGTCGAGAATTTCCCCAACTCCGGCTTCTTCCACGGCTGCTCCACTAGCTGCCCGTAGCGCTCCCGACTGGTCGGCGGCGCGCCACGGCGGCCTGAGAGACCTCCTTGATCAAAGCCAAAGTGATCATCCCCGTCTATTCCACGAAGCGAGAGAGACTTGCCAGCCACTGCACCCTTCTTCGCTTTCACCTTCGACAGCCTCTCACCCCCCTGCACCACGGGCGAGCCATGGGGAGCCTGCAGAGCAGGCTGCGGCCGGGATTCCTCAGTAGGCTCATGGCTAACCAAGGGTCCCATCGCCGCCTTGTCAGCAATCGCCGATTCCCGGCGAGCATTACCGGCCAACGCGTCATCTTTCTCTTCGCTCGACCCCTTCTTTCCGCCTTTCGCCAACACGGCATCCATCTCTTGATCTCCATGGGGAACACTCGCCCCGGGCACATTCCCCGGACCGCTCCTGTTCTCTCCCTCCGCAACGAGCGCCGACAACCCCGCAGACGGCGCCTGCGGCGCCACCATGCCCCTCAATCTCTCCGGCTCCAACCGCGGTGCCTCCATGATCGCCTCCTCCGTCATCCCCGCCAAATCCATCGGGCTTTCGGACTGCCGCCAGCCCAGATACCCCAGCACCGACGCCGCCGATACCGTGATCGCCGCCGCCCAGGCATAGGGAGCCCGCGAGGAGCGCGCCTCCAACGGCGTCACCATCGAAGCGTCTGTCTCGCCTCCGATCGCCGCATCCACCGCAGCCAATAATTTCTCATCCACCTCACGTCCCTGCGCATCCTCACGCAGGAGCTCATCCATGAAACGGTCATCCAATTCTTCGGTCTTATTCATCTGTCGGTCTTGTTAATTTATTGCTTCCTGACTCATGCAGTCCCGGAGCGCGGCACGAGCCCGCTCCAATCGTTTGCGCATTGTGCTCGGATTGACCCCCAACTTCGTGGCCGCCTCCTCACCGGAGAGCCCCTCGTAGTAGAAAGTCTCGATCGCTTCAGAAAAGGCCTCGGGCAGACGTCCACGACAGTGCTCCAGGGCACCGAACGCCGGATTCGCATCCATACTCTTCGCCTCCCAGGCACTCACGCTCGCTTCCAGCTGCCCCAGCTCCTCATCCGCAAACTCCGGACGGCGGCCCAGGCGGCGACAGTAGTCCCGCCACTTGTTGCGCACGATCCCCCGCAGCCAACTCCCGAAATCCTTCGTCACGTCGAAACGCGTCAAATTCTTCCAGGCCGCCACAAGCGCCTCCTGCACCAACTCCCTAGCCTCTTCCTCGTCCCGCACCAGACTCCGGGCGTAGACGAGTAGTAACCGGTGATGCTCTCGCGCCAGACGCGAGAACTCCACCCGATCCAGATCTTCCTTCATATTTATAGCCGACTGCATGGTTTCTACCATCTGTTCGCCAGAGTAGACACCTTTGTGACCAGAAACGGAGATATGTTTGCCCCCCCTCCCGCCAGCAGTCCGCAACGTGGCGTGATCCGTCCCGGTCACGATCAAATCCCTCCCCG
>JAPKDA010000062.1 GCA_028822695.1 Akkermansiaceae bacterium | reverse complement strand
GCGGACAACCCGCTTGGTTTACAAACTGAAAAAGCGCTTCGCCTTCTCGAGGAAGCCTTCGTGTAACGGAGAGTTTTTCTCACCGATCGACTCGGAAAAGGTCTTCAACTTCTCCTTCTGCTCGTCATCGAGACGCGTCGGCACTTCCACCTGCACCTCCACATGCAAGTCACCTTTCCGCCCACTCGAAATATCCTGCACCCCACGATTCCGCAAACGGAACACCGTCCCACCCTGCGTTCCGGCCGGCACCTTGATCGAAGCCTTGCCCTCCAGCGTCGGCACTTCCAACTCCCCTCCCAACGCCGCAGTCGAAAATGCCACCGGCACTTCGCAGTAAAGATCTTCGCCCCGCCGTTCGAAAATATCATGCGGCTTCACGTGCAGAAACACGTACAGATCACCCGCCGGCCCACCGCGCAGTCCCGCATCACCATTGCCACTGGATCGCAAACGCACCCCATCGTCCACTCCCGCAGGAATCTTGATCCGAATCCGATCCGCCTTCTGACGACGTCCCTTGCCACCGCAATCCCCGCAAGGATCACTGATAATCTGCCCGGCACCCCGACACTCGGGACAAGCCGATTGCTGCACAAAAATCCCCGCCTGACGCACCACCTGCCCCTGACCACCGCAGGTCGTGCAGGTCTTCGTTCCCGTTCCGCTCTTCGAGCCGCTGGATTTACAGGTATCGCAAGCCGCATGCTTCTCGATCTCGAGTTCCTTCTCCGCCCCGTGGGCCGCCTCTTCCAGCGCCACCTCGAGATCGTAGCGCAGATCACTCCCCCGCTTCTTCCCGCTCTTCGCACGGCGACGACCGCCACCTCCTCCCCCACCTCCAAAGAAATCTTCAAACCCACCCCCGAACGCCCCCCCAAACACCTGGGAGAAAATATCCATCGGATCGTGAAAGCCACCTCCGCCTCCACCACCACCCATGCCACCCTGCTTGAAAGCTGCGTGACCATAGCGATCATACGCAGCCCGCTTGTCCTCGTCGCCGAGCACCTCATAGGCTTCGCCCAACTCCTTGAAATTCTCCTCAGCCTTCGGATCATCCGGATTCTGATCCGGGTGAAACTTCATCGCCATCTTGCGATAGGACTTCTTGATCTCGGATGCATTGGCGTCTTTCGACACGCCCAGCACTTCGTAGTAGTCGCGGGTAGATTCCATCTTATTCAGCTTCTCCTGCTTCAGCCGGGGCTTTCGCCACCACCACATTGGCGGGACGCAAAAGTCGATCGTTCATCCGGTAACCCCGGCGCAACACGTGCAACACCGCGCCGCACTCCGCGTCCGTCGTCTTCTCCTGGGAAACCGCCTCGTGCACATTCGGATCGAAAGCCACTCCTTCCGCCGGCACTTCCTCCACCCCCTGACTGGTCAGAAAATCATCGAGCTGCTTCTTCACCATCTGCATCCCCTGAAAAATCATCGACCCCTCGTCCTGCGCCGCTGCCTGCAAACCCATTTCGAAATTATCAAGCAACGGTAGCAATTCCTCCAACAACGACTGGTTGCTGTAGCGGATCAAATCCGTCTTCTCCCGTGCCATCCTCTTCCGATAGTTGTCCAGATCCGCCGTAGCCCGCACCGCGGCCTCTTTCCACTCCGCCAGCTGCGCGGTCAGACTCGCCACTTCGTCGAGCTCCTCGACAACCGCTTCCTCCACCGCCGGATCACCGTCCTCAGCCACGGGGGCCTCGACGGCTTCGGGAGCATTCGCAGGTTCCTGCAAGTCGGTCTCTTTAGCTGCATCTTGCTGCATGCGGGAACCAATACCCCACCGCCCCCCAGCGTCAACCCCCGGGGTACTAGATTTGCCCCCGGAGCAGCGACATTCCTGTCGCTAATGCTCGAATCCCCCTCCCAGCCTTCGATTTTCCCCTCCCCTTCATCCTCCCCCATTCAGCCTTCTGCGTTCGACGTTCGGCCCCCCCCTACCTCCGCTCAATCACGATCAGCGTAATATCATCCATCTGACGATTCCCCCCCACAAAAGCCGCCAACTGACCATTCAGAGCCTGCACCACCGCCTCCGCCCCCCTCGGGGCCGCCCCCCGAAACGCATCCAGCATCCGCTCCTTCCCAAACTCCTCCCCCTCCATGTTCTCTGCCTCATTGACCCCATCGGTATAAAGCAAAAGACAGTCCCCAGAGGAGAACTCACACTCAAAATCTTTCGTCACCCGCTCAAAAACCGGCCCGTCGTCCACCCCCAACGCCAATCCACCCGGCTTCATCACCTCCACCACCCCACTCTCCTGGCGGAACATCCACGGCGCATCATGACCCGCCCGCGCCATCCGCATCCGGCACGATCCAGCCTCCAGAATCACATACGCCAAACTAATAAACATGTCTTCCCGCATGTCCGGAAACAGTTGCCGGTTCACCACTCCCAACGCCTCCGCCGGAGACGCCGTCCGCACCGCCGCTGCCCGCAAAGCACTCCGACACGTCGCCATCATCAAACCCGCCGAAACCCCCTTGCCCGACACATCCGCAATCGCCACTCCCAACGCGCCATAGTCGAGTGGCATGTAGTCGTAGTAATCCCCGCTGATGAGCTGCGCCGGCACGTTCATCCCGTGTATCCGATACCCGGGCATCTCCGGATCAGTCGATGGTAGCAAAATTTTCTGCACGTCCGCCGCGACCCGCAACTCCCGCTCCATGCGCCGCTTCGCCGAGGCTTCCTGATGCACCAAGGCATTCCCCAACGCAAACGCCGACTGTTCGGCCACCGATTGGAACAAATCGAAATCGTTCTCCGAAAACACCCCGCCCTCTCGTCCTCTCACCACCGCGAGGACCCCGATCGCCTTCCCCGCGTAGCGGACCGGCGCAAACATCGCCGCCACGTCACTCTGATACCCTCCCTCCGCCCCCGCAAACGCCTCATGCTCCTTCATCTCTCCAATCAACAAGCACGACGCCTTCGTCAAACACGCACCCATCACCCCATCCTCCACCGGAACCTGCGCAAGACGCAAATAACTCGCCAGTGAGGCCGCGTCCTCCTGCCCTTTCTCCCACACATCCCCCGGCACGACCCACAACGGCGGACACTGTTCCGACACCGCGCTCGGATGTAGGAATTTTCCGTCTTCACCCAACAAATACAGGGCTCCGCCATCCGCACCGATCACCTCTTCCACCCCTTCCACGATCACCCGATAGAGCCGCCGTGGACTGCAATCCTCCTCGATCATCACCCCCAGGGAATGCAGAAAACTGAACATCCGCCGCTCCCCGCCCTCGATCGCATCCTTCTCCTCCGACAGCTCCCGCATCCGCCTCCTCACCCGCACCAATCCCAAGCCAAAACCTCCCACGATCAACACCACCCACGTAACCCACACCACCGCAACCCACTGAGGCTCCACCACCGCCAACTGCTTGATTCCTGCGGTGAACATCAACCTGTTTTCTCAGCAGCCAGTTGATTCAGGAGATATTAGTTCTCCCCGGCCTGATGCTCGAGCACGTCCAAGACCGTTGAAAACTTCTCCACGTTGTTCGCGTTTACCACACACAGTTTCCGATGCGCTTCCAACACGTGTCTCGCATCCGATTCCTCCGAGCCCCCCTCGAGCGGCTCGAGCCGACTGCGAATTCCTCCCATCTCGTTCCGCCAATCCGCTTCCACAGGATCAATCTTGATCAAGATGTCCAACCCAAGGTCCTCCAAGGACTGCCGGTTACGATCTGAAACGTCCGCCAATTCCAACTGACCACCGTTCACTTTCGACAACTTGATCGCCAGCCCCGCCAAGGTTCCCATGAAGGTCGAGTCCATCGCCGGACAGGCTTCCAGATCGACCACAAACCGCGTCTTCCCATCCTCAATCCGCTCTTCCGCAAATCCCTTGAGCTGCGGGCTAGTGAGGAAAGAGCCCTTCCCACGTATGCGGACCCATTGATATCCGTCGGCATCGCCGACATCGATCGTATCGTTGTCTGTCACAGTGGGGTGAAAATCAACCGGTCTTGTTAATGCTCCAAGCGGCCGGCCTGACTACGGGGCACCATACGCCTCTAGGCCCATTTCGTCAACCTCCCAAGACCGATCAATACCACCTCGCAGAAAAATCTGGCCGATGGGATTAGTTCCACAAATACGAACGCTCGGTGTCCACCAATTCGCCCCCTCGATAAAGCCATATGCGCCATGCCAATACACGCCCACCCTCTTGGAAGGTCTCCCCCGTCACTGTAAACTCCACCTGCCCTCTCGCCGTCCCCGGCCGCTCTTCCTCCATTTTCAGAACCTTCGCTCCGGTCGCCGCCTGCCGATACTCAAAGACCACCCGCACCGACTGAGCCTCCTGCCCGGCCGGTCCACTCCAACTCACTGTGTAATAATCCCCAAGGCGCTGCTCCCGCTCCTCCATTGTCACCGCCCCATAGAATCGCTTCAGCTCCGCGGCTCTCACCATCTCATTCCCGCCCCCAACGTTCGGCCCGGCATCTCTCAAGCGAAACCATTTCACATCCAAAGTCGGCCGAGGCCCTGCACAAGACACCAAGACCAGCATCCCCAGACCACAAAACCACTTAAGCATACCCCCTTGCTACCAGTTCCTCGCCCTCAGGCAAAGTTCGATATTCAATAGTCTGGATTCCTGTTTATACTCCTCCCCATGACCCCCGAGATGCGCAAACGACTGGACGCCTTTATCAAACACAAAGGCCTCCGCAACACCCCCCAGCGCGACGCCCTCGTCGAGGCCATTTTCGCCTCCGATGAGCATTTTACGGCCGACGAGCTCTGGGAACGCCTCCGTGGAAAGTCCGCCCGGTCCTCCCGCGCCACCCTCTACCGCACCCTCTCCCTCCTCACCCAAGCCGGCCTCCTCCAGGAAATCGACCTCGGCGACGGTCAAACCACCTACGACCCCAATTTCCTCGATAGCCCCTCCCACAACCACCTCGTCTGCATCGACTGCGGCAAAATCGTCGAATTCGAGGACAACGGCATCGACGTCCTCAACGACTGCATCACTCGCCGCCTCGGCTTCCGCCCCGTCAAACACTCCCTCCGCATCGAAGCCTGCTGCGAAACCCTCCGCCAAAAAGGCCACTGCCAAAACCTCCTCCAGGCCCGCCTCGAAGGCAAACGCATGCCCGGCAAAAAGCGCTAGCCAAGTGGCGTGACCGTCCCGGTCACAAGCCCCCCCAGTAAGGTGACTGCCTGCCCTCCGTAGCGCTTCGCGAAGGATGGGTCCTGGTCGCCTCCAACGCTCCCATTCGACCTCTGACTCCACCCACATTCCCAATTCGACATTCAGCATTCGATGTTCGATGTTCAGCGCTCTTCCTCATGAAACAGATCCACGGCGCCCCCTCCTTCACCCACCAAGACGGCCCCACCTCCCTCGCCATCACCCAAACCGGCGGCCACCTCACCGCCGACTTCACCCTCCCCTCCGGTCGCGTCGTCTCCCCCTACGCCCTCGCACCCTGGACCCCCACCGAAATCGACCCCGACCTCCCCGTCCTCCTCACCCACCTCCGCGGCGACTTCCTTTGCCTCCCCTTCGGCCCACAATCCGACGGCCCACCCCACGGCGACACCGCAAATGCTGAATGGGAACCCACCAAGCTCCCCAACGTTTGGTCCATCCAAACCAGCGACACCGGAGCGCAGGTCTTCAAAGCCATCAGCACCGAGTCCGACCAAACCGCCCTCTATATTACCAACGGCATCCAAAACCTCTCCGGCCGCTGGTCCTACGGCTCCCACCCCATCCTCGACCTCTCCTCCCTCCCCGACGGCGCCGGCCGCGTCACCACCTCCCCCTTCCGCTGGGCCTCCACCTACCCCGGCCTCTTCTCCGACCCCGCCAACGGCGAACACCAAGCTCTCCCCCCCGACACCGAATTCACCGACCTCCGTTCCGTCCCCCTCGCCGACGGCGGCACCACCGACCTCACCCGCTACCCCGCCCGCCCCGGCAACGACGACCTCATCATGCTCGTCAACGAACCCGCCACCGAAACACAACCCTTCGCCTGGACCGCCGTCGTCCTCGATGGATACATTTGGTTCTGTCTGAAAAACCCCGCCGACTTTCCCGCCACCCTCTTCTGGCTTTCCAACGGCGGCCGCGAAGCCGCGCCTTGGAACAGCCGCCACACCGGCCGCCTCGGCCTCGAAGAAGTCTGCTCCCACTTCTGCGACCCCCTCGACGTCTCCCGCGAAGATCGCCTCGCCGACAAAAATATCCCCACCACCCGCGAGTTTCACCCCGACAATGAAACCTCCCTCAACCTCATCCAGTCCGTCGCCGAAGTCCCCACCGACTTCGGCGCCGTTTCCTCCATCTCCCCACAGGGCAACGACCACATCCTCATCACCTCCGACAACGGCCACTCCATCACCACCCCCCTCAACTGGCATTTCATCACCTCCTGACCGTGGCGTGACCGTCCCGGTCACAGGCCCTCCGACCTCCGACCTCTGAAAAAACGCGCCCCTCCCTAGCCCTTCTCCTTCGCCTTCTTCCGGCAATCCCGGCAACGCACCGCGACCGCATCAATGTGCGCCTTCGCCTCTTCATACCACCACTTTTGCTGCTCCGCCGTCCACAGCTCCTCGCTCCCACAGTCCCGACAAATAAAGACCCGATCAATGTAGAACCGCGGCAGTTCCCCATGGGTCTTGACGTGACTCAAGGCCTCCGCATCTGCTTTCGCCACTCCATCCGGAACCTCCTCTTCCCAGGCTGGCTGGCCAATCCCGTGCTTCTCCCACATCTTCGCCCGACGGATCCGCCGATCCCTCTCCATCTCTTCCTTTCGTGGTTTCTTGCTCATCTCACTGGCGAACTCCTCACGCCGCGCCCAATCCATACACCAGCGCTGGGAACACCCCCACACTAAACGCTACGCAGGCCCAGATCATCCACCATTCGGATTATACGGATCAGTTTTCAGTCCCGGCAAATAGCCGCCAAAGTTGAGAGCGATAACCGCGACGAAAAGCAGACTGCCGATCGTGAAAAACACGGTGACAACGATCCCATTCAATCCTCGGCCCGCTCCTCCACCTCTTTTTCGTTTTCAGGCCCCAACTTCACCTCCCCCTTCAACTCGTGCTTCCCACACGCCCCCGTAATCTTGCACACCCCGCCACTCTTGCCGCCCGGGTGCCCCTCATGCTCATGATCTTCGTGATTCTGCTCTTCCATGATCCACCATCCCACAAACCTGACCTCCCTGGCACCTCCCCTCAATCCCTCCGCTCCCTGTCTCATCCCCTCCCAATATCAGTGCCATCAGTGAAATCAGTGGTCAAAATCCCCCTCCCATCTCTCCCCCCTGATAACCGATAACGGATAAGCTCCCCTCCCCAAAATCCCCCTTGCCTCCCCCCCCAATTCCCCCTATTTCTCCCTCAAATCCCCCCCTATTTCTCCCTCAACCCAACATTTTCCACATTTTCCCAACAGAAACCAACATCATGAGCCATCCGCGTATCACCGAAGACCTCAGCACCCTCTCCGCCAACATCAAGGAAGCCACCGAGGCCCATCTTGAAAACACCGGCGGCCTCCTACGTCTCTCCCCCACCTGGGTTCCCCGCTCCTTTCTCCAGCCCGGCCTGCGCATCAAACTCCACCCCGACGACACCTACGCCTATGGCCTCAGCCGCGGTGGCATCGACGAGCGCTGGTTCGGCTCCACCACCGTCACCGCCAACGAAGGCCGCGCCGAAGACGAAGGTCTCTCCTACGTCGTCGTCGGCAAAGAACGCTTCACCCTCCGCGACGCCATCGACGCCTGCGGTGCCACCATCATCGGTTCCGACATCTGGGACAAATACGGTAAATGGCCGGTCTACTCCAAGTTCTTCGACAACATGGGCCCCATCCCCCACCACATGCACCAGAGCGGCGAGCAAGCTGCCCTCGTCGGTCAGGAAGGCAAACCCGAGTCCTACTACTTCCCGCCACAGCACAACAACGTCGGCAACAACTTCCCCTACACCTTCATGGGCTTCGAGCCCGGCACCACCCGCCAACAAGTCTACGACTGCATCGCCAACTGGCACAAAGGCGACAACAAGATCCTCGAGCTTTCCAAAGCCTACAAACTGCAACCCGGCACCGGCTGGCTCATCGATCCCTGCATCCTCCACGCCCCCGGCTCCCTCTGCACCTACGAACCACAGTGGGGCTCCGACGTCTTCGGGATGTATCAAAACCTCGTCGAAGGTCGCGAAGTCCCGTGGTCCCTGCTCGTGAAGGACATGCCCGAGGACAAACACCAGGACATCGACTTCATCATCGACCAACTCGACTGGGAAAAGAACGTCGACCCCAACTTCAAGGACAACCACTACCTCGAGCCAGTCACCTCCTCGAAAGGCGAAGGCTTCCACGACAAGTGGATCGTCTATGGCAAGGTCGATGATTTCCAATACTTCACCGCCAAGGAACTCACCATCGAGCCCGGCGCGAAAGCCACCATCAAGGACAACGGCGCCCACTCCGTCATCGTCGTCCAAGGAGAAGGCAAAGCCAACAAGCTCAACCTCAACTGCCCAAAGCTCCTCCGCTTCAACGAGCTCGCCGAAGACGAGTTCTTCGCTACGGAGTCAGCCGCCAAAGAGGGGATCGTCTACGAAAACACCTCCGCCACCGAGCCGCTCGTCATGCTCCGCTACTTCGGCCCCGAGGTAAATCCCGACGCCCCAGCGATGGGGGCGCATAAGACGGCCTAGGCCAACAGCTCCCTCAAGGAGCAACTACCCTCACCAAAAACGAACTGGATTGCTCCCGGGCGTCCTGCCCTGCGCCCCCATACGCCGACATCCCCGAGTTCGGATGGCGGAACACCAACTGGTTCACATAATACAACCGCGTTTCCCCCTCCTGCAATCCGCGAAGAGTCACGTCGGTGGTCATTCCTGCCTCTCTCACCACCACACGCACCACACTCGGATCGTCCGCGATCAATCCCTGATGGCAACCACCCCACATCCCCCTCTCGTGATCTTCACCGCCTGCATCTCTTCGCCCACCCATGGTTCCACCGTCTCCAGTGATGCCACCGGCCCCTGACAGTCGCGCAGATAGCACTTCACTCCTCCGCAGCTGCTCATCAAAAACGCTGCAGCCAATCCCCATCCCATCCTCCAAACTTTCATCATCACCCGGTCAAGGCCTCAGAGAACTCCCCACCGCGTCAAGGCCACCCCAGCATTGAGACTTGGTTCGATCTCAACCTGACCGATAGTAATCCACACCATGAGCTCCCGACCCGGTTCCCGCCCCTGGCTGATCAGCACGATCCTCTGCGGGATCCTCTTGGTCTGCTTCATCATCCTTGGCCTCAACGCCAGCCTCTCCCGCCTCGGCCGGACCATGGACATGATGGATCAGCCCGGAACCCGCTCCGAAGACCTCGGCCGCCTCGCCGAAGACTCCAACCGCACCACCCGCCTCAGCCTCTACGCCGGCGCCCCCGTCGCCCTTCTCTACCTCGGCTCCCTCTATCTGTATCGCAGGTCGAAAAAGTCTTGAGCACCTCCCATCCTCGACAGGAACAATCACCAAGCGACCCCTGTCCTCCGAGGGAATTCCTCCCCTCATCGAGGACCGGAGAGAGGCCTTGGCTGTTTTCGAAGAAATCCAGAAACGAGGAAGAAGCCCCTACCCGCCACCCTCAGAACCTCGCTGACCTCGCCAGACTGCCCCAATCCCCTTGAGCTCTATTTCCGCTTGTCCCCGCCCACGACGAAGATACGTTCCCTGAAAAACCCACACACAACCAACCCTTACCTCAACTCATGCCTAAAAAACCAGCTCTACACAACGCCATGTGGCCCGGCCTCGTCGGGAAAGATGAAGGAACCCCTCAACCGCCGATCAGCCTCGAGCGCATGCTCGAACTCACCGCCGCCGCTGAAGTCGACGGTCAGAAATTCGACGGCATCGACTACTTCCTCTTCCACCCCCACACCGACCCCGACGCCTCCGAGGACGAATTGAGGCGCATCGCCGACCTCATCGCCTCGCACAATTTGAAAGTCGGCTCCCTTGTCGCCCCCATCTGGCCCGGCACCGTCGGTGACGCCGCCATGGGTGACGACGAAGCTCAAGGCAAGTTCATCCTCGCCGTCGAAAAAGCCTGCCGCATCGCCAAGATCTTCAACGAGCACGGCGTCCGCGAATACGGAGCCATCCGCATCGACTCCGCCTCCGGTGTCGCCGACTGGGCCAAAGACCCCGCCGCCAACACCGCCCGGATTGCCGAGACCTTCAAGAAGGCCGCCGTCATCGCCGCCGACAATGGTGAGCGCCTCTGCGCGGAAGGTGAAGTCTGCTGGGGTGCGATGCATTCCTGGAAAGACATGCTCAACCTCCTCGAAACGGTCGGCATGCCCGAGACCCTCGGCTTCCAAGCCGACCTCGCACACACCTACCTCTACCTCCTCGGCGTCAACTCCCCCGAGTCCGCCCTCCTCAAGGAAGGTTACTCCGACGAAGAGTTCTGGGCCGCCTACACCACCATGACCGATGCCCTCCGCCCCTGGACCATCGACTACCACGTCGCCCAAAACGACGGCTCGGTCCACGGCACTGGCTCACACGACAAGACCGGCCGCCACTGCGCCGCAGACGATCCGAACGGCAAACTCGACATCACCAAGTGCTCCGGCTACTGGCTCAAAGATGGCGCCGCACGCGGCATCCAGCACATCTGCTGGGACGGCTGCATGTTCGACAACGCCGTCCTCGAAAACCCCGAGACCTGGAACACCATCCTCGGCGCCATGATCAAAGTCCGCGACACCCACGGCTGGGACTAAGGATCTCTTCCTACAACTTACCAAGGGCGCGGGGATCATCCCTGCGCCCTTTTTCGTGGCCTGACCGTCTCGGTCACAGGCCCTCCTCCCACAGTAAGGTGACTGTCTCGGTCGCCTCCAAAAACCTCCCCGTAGCGGAACCCCTGACAGCGTTCGCCAGTTCCACCACCACCCAGAAATTCGGGGAAACCGGCCTCGGACTGGCCATCTGCCGTAAACTGGTGACCCGCTCCGGCAAGCAACCCACGACCTCCCCACCTTTCACTCCCCCCAAATTCGCGTCCCTTCGCGGGTCTCTCCTCCCCCACTCCCTCACCCCCGAAAGACCCGGGCCTTTTTTCTCGTAAGCCCTCCCCCGATTGTCATACGACTTTCGGCCTCACACGAATCTATTCATGGCCAAAACAATCAATCTCGCAGTCATCGGCTACGGCTTCATGGGCAAAGCCCACACCAACGCCTACCTCCAAGCCCAGCACTTCTTCAAACACGACCACAAGATCAACCTCAAGGTCATCTGCGGACGCAACGAAGAGAACGCCAAAGCCTTCGCCGAAACCTGGGGCTACGACGACGTGGAAACCGATTGGCGCAAAGTCATCGAACGCGACGATATTGATGCCGTCGACATTTGTACCCCCAACAACTCCCACCGCGAAATCGCTCTCGCCTGTGCCAAGGCCGGCAAAATGATCCTCTGCGAAAAGCCCCTCGCCCTCGACGGGACGGAAGGCGAGGAAATGGTCGCCGCCGTGGAAGCCTCCGGCGTCCCCAACCTCGTCTGGTACAACTACCGCTTCCTTCCCGCCGTCACCCACGCCAAAAACATCGTCGCCGCTGGCGAACTCGGCCAAGTCTTCCACTACCGTTCCAACTTCCTCCAAGACTGGACCATCTCCGAAGACCTTCCGCAGGGAGGCGCCGCCCTCTGGCGTCTCGATGCGAAAACCGCCGGCTCCGGTGTCACCGGTGATCTCCTCGCCCACTGCATCGATCTGGCTCGCTGGATCAATGGCGACATCGTCTCCGTCTCCGCCATGACCGAAACCTTCATCAAGGAACGCGTCCACCAAGAGACCGGGGAGAAAACGGCAGTCACCATCGATGACGCCTGCGCCTTCATCTGCCGCTTTGAAAATGGCTCAACCTCCATCTTCGAATCGACCCGCTACGCCCGGGGCCACAAGGCTCTCTTCACGTTCGAGATCAACGGCCGTGACAAATCCCTCGCCTGGGACCTCCACGATCTCAACCGTCTCGACTACTTCGACCACGGTGTTCCCAGCGATCGCCGCGGCTGGTCCAACATCCATTGCTCGGACGGCGACCATCCCTACGCCGGCAACTTCTGGGTTCCCGGACTCTGCCTCGGCTACGAACACTCCTTCGTCGGCGCCGTGCACGAATTCCTCTCCCACCTCGACGACCCCAGCGCCGAAAAACGCTTCGCCGACTTCAAGGATGCCCTCGGCACCCAATACGTCTGCGACGCCGTCCTCGAGTCCGCCAAGACCAAGCAGTGGGTCGACGTGAAGCGCGTCTAAGCAATCAGCACTCTCCCAAAGCCGCCACACCTCCGGGTGCGGCGGCTTTCTTGTTGGTCCTCTAACAACCAACTCCTCTCAAGCGAGAACATGCCTGCCCAACAAACTCCCGCCTCTCTCTCGGCTCCAGCCTGGTCCCCCCACTTTTTCCTTCCCAAGGCCCCCCTCTCTGGCAGCGTTGCCCCATATGATCCAAACCGGCATTCTCAACCCAGACCTCCTCGAGCTCCTCGCCCGCATCCGCCACACGAATACCATCGTCATCGCTGACTGGGCCTTCCCCTACTGGGAGGAAATTGAAGTCCTCGATCTTTCCCTCACCAAAGGCATCCCTCTCATCACCGATCTCCTCGAACTGCTCAAACCAAACTTCAAGGTCGGCCACGTATTTCAGGCGGAGGAATTCCTCTCCACCAACCCCGACGAGGTCATCAAAAAATACGATGCCGCCTTCGACGGATTCAAGGGACTCCACCCCGAGGTCGAGGTCACCCGCCTTCCCCACCTCGACTTCAAACAGATGGTCCCCAACGCCATCGGACTCATCCGCACCGGCGACCCCACCGCCTACGGCAACGTCATTCTCGAATCGGTCTAAACTCCCACTCTCAGCTCCGTGAAATTCATTTCACTCCTCCTCTTCACTCTGGGTTCCGGGTTCTGGGCTCCGGTCTCTGCTGCGCAGCAGCCAAACGTCGTTCTCGTCATCGCCGATGACCAGGGCTACGGCGACCTCGGCTGCACCGGAAACCCGGTCATCAAAACCCCCAATATCGATGCTCTCGCCGCCGAATCTTCCGGCCTCGAGGACTACCACGTTGCTCCGACCTGCTCTCCCACCCGTTGCTCACTCCTTACCGGTCACTGGACCAACCGCACCGGCGTCTGGCACACCATCAACGGCCGCTCCATGCTCCGTGCCAACGAGGTCACCATCGGCCAACTCCTCAAGGACAATGGCTACGAGACCGGCATGTTCGGCAAGTGGCACCTCGGCGACAACTACCCCTACCGCCCCGAAGACCGCGGCTTCACCGAAGTCTACCGCCACGGCGGCGGCGGCGTGGGCCAGACCCCCGACCTCTGGGACAACGCCTACTTCGACGGCCACTACTTCCACAACGGCAAGATCGTGCCTGCCAAAGGATTCTGCACCGACGTCTTCTTCGAAGCCGGTAACAACTTCATCAAGAAAAGCGTCGCCGCGGAGAAGCCCTTCTTCGCCTACATCTCCACCAACGCCCCCCACGGCCCTCTCCACTGCCCCCAAAATTACATGGACATGTATTCCGACCAAAAGCCGAACATCGCGGCATTCTTCGGCATGATCACCAACATCGACGACAACGTCGCCAAAACCCGCGCCCTCCTCAAAGAACTCGGCGTTTACGAAAACACGATCTTCATCTTCACCACCGACAACGGCACCGCCAGCGGCAGAGCAATCCACAACGCCGGAATGCGCGGCCAAAAAGGCTCC
>JAPKDA010000181.1 GCA_028822695.1 Akkermansiaceae bacterium | reverse complement strand
GCGTTCCCCTCCACCACCACGAGCCCCGGTCTTACTCCATCACCCATCCCCTCTCCGCCTCAAAAACGCACTCACCCACTTCCCCTTCCGCCGGTGCTCCAGCACCTCAAGCCCCACCTCCACCGCCACCTTCCGCGTCTCCTCCCACTGATCAAACAAGATCCCCGACAAAATCAACCGCCCATCCTTCTTCACCCACCGCTCCATCCGCGGAAACGCCTCCCGCAACACCCCCGCAAACAAATTCGCCGCCACCACCTCATACTTCCGCCGCGTCGACCACTTCAACACATCCGCCTCCGCCACCTCCACACCATCCACCGCGTTCCTCTCCAAATTCCGCTCCGTCACCTCCACCGCCTTCGGATCGTAATCCAACCCAATGCTCTCCCCCGCCCCCAACAATCTCCCCGCCATCACCAACACCCCCGACCCACACCCCAAATCCAACATCCGCCACTCCTCACCCTTCCGCCGCTTCGCCTCATCCGTCAAAAACCTCAAACACGTCGCCGTCGTCGGATGATCCCCCGTCCCGAACGCCATCTCCGGCGGGATGATCATCACATACCGCCCCGGATATTTCTTCTCCAACTTCCCCCGCGACGTCGCCCGGTCATCCTGCGTGATCACCAGCCGATCCCGAATCATCAACGGAGCCCGATTCACGTGCCGCGGCTTTTCCCACTTCTCCTTCTTCAAATACCGCAACGATCCGCCGAACTCCTGTTGAATCGCCTCTCCCCCCTTCTCACTGTCGCAGTAAACATCCACCCTTACCGACTTCCCCCCCTTCAACTCCGTGATCACCGCATTGGCATTCCCATAAAATCGCTCCTCCCACGCATCCGCCCACTGAACCCCGGATAATTTCGACCAAACCCACATCGGACGCAATCAAAGCACACCGCATGTCCTTGCCCAAACTATCTGTCCCCCTCATTTTGTCCTCCCCCATCCACACTTGCCTCCACGCCACCTACTTCGGAAAAGCAAAAGGCCCGAGGTTTCCCCCGGGCCTTTCTAGAAATTGGAGCGGGTGAACAGATTCGAACTGTCGACATCAACCTTGGCAAGGTTGCGCTCTACCACTGAGCTACACCCGCATTGCGGGGGCTTATTGACATCGTCCGCCGCCCTCGGCAAGCATTTTTAGCCTCCTCTCCGCTACGAAAATTACCCCCCGTTCAGGACCTCAATCCCCCGTTTTAGGCACATTTTCGGCCCGTTTCGCCTCCCGAGCCGCCTTCTTGGCCTCCCGTTCCGCCTCTTTGGCTTCCTCCGCCGCCTCCGCCTCCGGCGGCATCAACTCCCAGCTCACCAACTTCGGATCCTCGCCCACCAAACCAAAAACGAATTTCTCCACCCCCTCGCCGTGCTCATAAGCAGTCCGATAGGTCATCTTGATGTCCGTAACCCCATTGTTGCTGTTGAACCCAGTCCCCTTCGCCACCTTGCAGCCCGGCAGAAGGGCCAGCGCCAGGACTGAAACACCAAAAATGACATGGCCCACCCCAGAAACAGGCGCCCCCCCGCCCCGAGTCCAGCCAAGACCCCTCGATCCATCGCCCGCTCACGATTTCATCCTTCATATTTCATCCGACAGCCTTCAAAACCTCCCCCGCCGACCCATGGACAAACTTGCTGAAATCGTCGCCCACAAGCGCACCGAGGTGGAAGCCCTCCTCCCCATCGCTTCGAAACTCCGGGCCGCCGCCCTGAATCGAAACGATTTCCGTGGCTTCCGCAGCGCCCTCGACCGCGGTCCTGACCAACTCGGTGTCATCGCTGAAATCAAAAAAGCCTCCCCCTCCGCCGGCATCATCGATCCAAACTTCGATCCCTTCAAACAAGCCCGCATGTACGTCGAAGGCGGCGCCTGCGGCATGTCCATCCTCACCGACGAAAAATTCTTCCAAGGCTCCCTCTCCTACCTCACCCAAATCGCCCAAGGCCCCACCGTCCCGCTTCTCCGCAAAGACTTCATGATCCATGAAGTCCAAATCCACGAAGCCATCATCGCCGGCGCCGATGCCATCCTCCTCATCGTCGCCTGCCTCGACGACGACACTCTCAAGCACCTCCACGACACCGCACGGGCCCTCCAACTCGACGTCCTCGTCGAAGTCCACAACCTCCCCGAAATGGAACGCGCCCTCGACCTCGGAGCCGACCTCATCGGCGTCAATAACCGGAATCTCAAATCCTTCACCGTCGACCTCGCCACCACCGAACTACTCGCCGACGAAGTCCCTGAGTCCGTCCTCCTCGTCTCCGAGTCCGGCATCAAATCCCTCGCCGACGCCCAACGCGTCCTCGACGCCGGCGCCAACGCCATCCTCGTCGGCGAAACCCTCATGCGGTCCCACGTCCCCGGCGACATGCTCCAAGACTTCCTCAACCTCCGCGTCTCCCCCCCCGACTCCGAATAATTCCCCCACCCATCCCCCGACTCCTTCTCAAAATCAGAGCAATCAGCGCTCAAGCTCCCCTCTCCGACCTCCGGGTTCTCGGTCCTCTTCCCTCTTGCCACTTCAAACTTCCCGCTTCACTCTCCCAAAAAATGAACGTCCACGAGATCTACCAACAGCTTGACCCCGCCCTGGTGCAGGAAATGTTCCTCTACTTCCGCGAGGAAGAACGCGACCTCTACAAGACCTCCCTCGCCAGCCTCGCCCAGAACCGCAAGCTGCGTCCCGTCTTCGTCACCAAGAAGCCCGTCACCGAGCAAATCGCCTGGCTCCACAAGACCCTCAAAATGCGCAACCAGGACGTCGTCGGAGAACACCTCTTCCAAGTCTGGTTCATGAAAGGCCAGCAAGCCCTCCTCATCGACTTCTGCGATGGCATGGGCATCGAGCACAACGGCGAAGGATCCGTCGAAGGCGAACTACCCGAAACCCTCGACGACGAAAAATTGGCGACGACAATCGATACGCTCGTGGGCAAACACAACCCCAAGCTCGTCTCCCTCTACCTCCACATCTTCAACAAACAAACCCTCACCGGCTGGGACAACATCTCCAAGCTCATCGAAGAAGACGAGCGCATCTCCCTGACGTAAGGTGA
>JAPKDA010000061.1 GCA_028822695.1 Akkermansiaceae bacterium | reverse complement strand
GGGATGGTCGCAGCAAAGGCAGACTCGTCATCCGCGGCGCCCAAACAGATTGAAAAAACAACCGACGTTCCAAAACCTCGCCGAGCAAAAACACAACCAAGGATGCGAGGGGCCAGAACGGCAACAACGCCACTGCTCCGACCCCAAGGCACATCCTTAGGATGAATGTTGAGCGCAACGGACCAGTCTGCAGACGAGCCGTGTGTTGCGCAGGCGACCATTCACGGTCGCCGAGACTTCGAAGCGATGACAGCTCCAGCAAAAGCTTCCCTCCCAAAACAACAAGCGGCACCAAGGCACTGATCGTCCCCGCAAACGCCAACGCCGCCAACCCACTCACCACCGCAGTTCCAAAGAATCGAGCGCCAGTCAGCCCAAACCGCCAAAACGGCCGCCCCGTGTCGTGATAAACCATCACCGACGTAAACACCGCAACAAACCCCAATGCGCCAAACACCAACGCAGGAACAATCCCACTCGGAGCAAGCGCCAGTCCCAACAACGGCGGCACCAAACCAAACGCCAGGATCTCCCGGCTCAACCACGAGGTCCGCAATCCAAGAAAGAAACGCCACGCCCCCAACGGCCGCCCGAGATGACTCACACTCGCCATCATCCCCGCCATGAAAGCAATCGCCCCAAGAAACAACACAAAGGCATGCCCCGAAAATAGCCCCGCCGAAAACATCCCCACCCCCGCCTGCGTCAAGACCAGCATCGCCACCAACGGCTCATGCGCCGGCTCAGAACGAAGCTCCTCCCGCCCCGCCGGCCGAGCCGTCTCCGGAACTTCCCGACCCAAATACTGCGTCGTCGGCAAAGTCAGCGCCGGCGAAGGCGCCCCAATCAAAAACCCTGCCTCCGCCGCCCGCTCCCGCCGCACCGTGCCGACATCCACGTTCACGATCCGGATCGCCTCATTCGGACATGCCTGCACACAAGCCGGAGCCTCCCCGACCGCCAACCGCTGATGACACATGTCACACTTCCGCACGATCCCGCGGCTCTCGTTGAACTTCGGAACGTCGTAAGGACACTTCAGCACGCAATACTCGCAGCCAATGCACTGGTCATCCAAATGCCGAACAATCCCCGTCTCCGCATCCTTCTCGTATGCCGCCACCGGACACCCATGCAGGCACTCCGGCTCCGCACAGTGGTGACAAGCACTCGTCACCGTCTGCTTCCAGGCCGGATCGTCCTCTCCCCCATCAAGCAACCCGATGTCTCGCCACGATTCACCCTCATCCAGCCCGTTCAAACTATGACACGCCGTCACGCAGGCCTTGCACGACGTGCATTTGTCCAACTCCACCTGAAACGCATACTGCTCGCCGTCCCCCGGCTTCTCAAATGGAATCAGATGACGATACAACTCCGTCCGCGGCGGCAGCGTCTGCAATTCATGCGCCCTCGCAAAGTCCGCCACCGGCGTCTGCAACCTGTCCTGATCAGCCAACAGGCGGTCAATCAAATTGACATTCGGAAAAGGACCACTCTCCGGAGCTTTCGCCCGGGGCCGATCAAGAACTGGAGCGAGTATCACCATTGCCAATCAACAAATCACAAGTGAGGACACCACCGCGGTTTCCCAAACCGCAAACGGCTCATCCACATCCACGTCCACATCGATCCGTGGAGCAATCGCCTTCGCCCCCAAGTCCGCCAGCCGCTCATCAAATTCAATCCCGCACTTGCAAAAATCCGGATACTCGTTGTCCCCCAACGCAAACACCGAATATTCTAGCCCCTTCAACTCCGGAGCCGCATCCCCCATCAGCGCCTCATAAAGATCCGCCGCATTATCAGGAGGCTCACCCTCCCCATAGGTGCTCGTGATGATCAGCACATGCGTCAACGCACTCAGCCCTTCGCACTCAAACTCCGCCATATCCACCACCGTCGGCACATGCCCTTCCGCAGAAAGCTTCTTCGCCATCTTCTTCGCCACCCCCTCCGCCGTCCCCGTCTGCGACCCCCAAAGAATCGTCACTGCATGCCCCGCAGGAGCCTCCGCCACCGCGCCTCCCCCACCAGCAAACCCCGTCCAGGTCGCCGCCAAATACCCATTCAACCACCCCCGCTGTTCAGGCGTGAAAGGAGCAGAATCAGGAAGGACAGGTGGGGCATTAGTCATATTATTAAATGGCAGGGACCGATCTCCGAGCGGTCCGGTGGTTAGACGGTGAAAAAACAAACTGCGGCCTTAATCTCAAAAGCGGCCGCCCCTTCTTCAACCCCGGTAGGGGAGAGAGAAGCCGCAGAAGGCCAACCACGATCCATGAATGACTAAAATCGTTCATCATATCGCCACCGAAAACATCTCCTTCAACACCTCCAAATCCATCCGCCTCGTAAACTGCGCAAACGTCTCCCGATCCTCCCGCTCCGCCAAATACCCGCTCAATATCCCCTCAATCAACTCCGGCAACTCCCCATACGGCACCGACTTGAACACCTCCCGCGCCACAAACTGATCATCATCCACTCCCCCACCCAACACCACGTTGTAACCCGCCACCGTCTCCCCCAACTCGTTCTTCACCTTCACCCCCTGCAACCCGATGTCCCCGATATAATGCTGCGCACACGAATGCGGACACCCCGTCAGATGAATATTGATCGGCTGATCCAACTCAATCTTCCCTTCCAAATACTTCGCCAAATCCACCGCATTCCCCTTCGTGTTCGCATTCGCAAATTTGCACCCAGTGCTCCCCGTGCAGGCGATCAGCCCCCCGCTCACCGAGGTCGCCGTAAAGTGAAACCCCGCATCCACAATCGCCTGCTTCGCCGCTGCGAGACCCTCATCCGGAATGTGCGGGATGATCAAATTCTGCCAAACCGTCAACCGAATCTCCCCCTGCCCAAAACGATCCGCAATCGCCGCAATCTCCTTCACCTGCGAAGCCTCCATCCGCCCCACAGGAATCACCACCCCAAGGTAATTGTTCCCATCCTTCTGCCGATAAACCCCCACATGCCCATGCTTCACCTTCGGCCGCGACGCTTCGCAGGCCTCCAGCGGCAAATACCGCAACGGAAACGCCAACTTCTTCGCCGTCTCCTCCAGCGTCTTGGGAATCCCCCACTGATCGACCAAATACTTCAACCGCGCCTTCTTCCGATTCGTCCGGTCCCCGTTCTCGATGAAGACCCGAATCAACGCCGCCGCCACCGGGATCGTTTCCTCCGCAGTCAGCAACACCCCCGAGTCCATCGCAAACTGCTTGTGCCCCGTGATCCCGCAAAGCTGCATCCGAAAATACACCCCAGGCTCAATCCCATCGACCGTCTCAGTCACCCGCACCGCGTAAAACGCGATATCATTCGTATCCGCACAAACACTGATCGCTCCACCCGAGTCGAAAGAGATATTGAACTTCCGAGGCAGTCCATAGAGGTCGCGGTGGTTCAGAATATAATGATGCATCGCTTTAGCCAGCGGCATCACGTCGTAAACCTCGTCCTTGTCGAACCCCGTCGTCGGACTCGCCGTGATATTCCGGATATTATCCGCCCCCGACCCCCGCGCCGTCAGCCCGAGATCCGTCATCCCTTGCAGAATGTTCACCGTATTCTCCGGCATGATCTCCCGGACCTGCAAATTCCCCCGCGTCGTCACATCCGCATACCCACCCCCAAACTTCTCTGCCAGATCACCGATCCCCCGCATCTGATAGCTACTCAACACACATCCCGGAATCCGGCAGCGCAACATGTAAGAGTCCTGCGCCGGAGAAACATGAAACAACCCATGAAACTTGAACCGGAACACATCATCCGCCGGTGGAAACGTCCCCGCCTGCGCGTGCTTCGTCAGACTCGACCAAGAATCGAGGCCATTGTTCTCAAACTTAATCGCCTCCTCCCGGCAAAGATCATCCACCGCCGTCCCAAACACCGTCTCCTCCTCCACCGCCACCCCCGGATTCCCCGTAAACTGCCCCCCTTCATTCTGCCCCAAAAACGCCATCCCCGCCGGCCTCTGCTGGACCCCAGTAAAGAACCCAGCCAGGTATTCCTGCTGTTCCCGAGTAAATTCTGCGCTAGAGGTCGCCATGTCTTGACATGACTTAGCACGTCGCGTGACAACTCCTCAGAAAAGTGCGTGAGCAGGATTCATTGTATTCGGGAGAATGATGAACGGTATTCATGGGCCCCCAGGGGAGCGACTGCATCTCGCCGTCGTCTAAAATCCCTCCTCGCCTCAGCAAGCAATTCATCCCCTTCCGTGGCAAAGGAATGCCGCAAAATATGGCTTGAATTGTAGAAAGGGGCCGCCAGAAGGAATTAACATTTTACTAGTTCCCCTGCTGGCAGATCAGGGGCGATGCGGAGGGCTGGCTGGTCATTCTCCCGTCACTCGACCAAGACTGTGACCACCAAAGCGAGGAGGAGCGCTAGTGAAATCAGCTTCCAGAGCAGGACTGGATTCCGCTCCGCCAGAGGGAGAGACGCTGGGTTACGGCCGCTGGTTGCGCCCGGATGATTGAGATCATGCAGGAATTCCGAGAGGGACTCGTAACGGTTCTCGGCCCGAACAGAGAGCGCTTTCTTCAAGGCCCCATCGATCCAGTCCGGCACATGGGGATTGATCGTCGATGCGGGGCGGTAGCTCAGGTTGAGAAAGTGATGCAGACTCTTCGCCCGCTCCCACCCCTTCGGAAACGGATGACCACCGCCGGTGAGGAGGTGGTAGGTGATCACCGCGAGGGAAAACTGATCGGTGCGCGGGTCGGGGCTCAGGCCGAGGCGGTATTCGGGGGCGGAGAAGTCGAGGGTGCCAAGAGCCTCCTCGCGCGGGATGGCGGCGTGGGTTTCGGCGACGGAGGCGACACGGCAGGATCCGTAGTCGATGAGTTTGAGACAACCCGTGCCATCAAGGATGATGTTGTCGGGCTTGAGATCCTGGTGAAGCGTTTCGGCGCGGTGAAGAGCACGGGTTCCTTCGATGATCTGCTTGATCATGCGGATCACCTCCTTCACCCCGGGCGTCGGGTTCCGGGTCGACCAGGTGGCGAGGGAGATCCCATCGATGTATTCCACGAGCAGGTAGAGGCAGGATTTGGCGGGATGGGCGACGGCTTTGACCAAATGCGGATTCTGAGTGCGCAGGCCGATCCATTCCTCCAGCGTAAAGCGATCAAGATAGGCCGGATCGTCGGAGAAATTCGCGGACGGCGTCTTCATCACAAGCCGCTGCCCGGTTGCCTCGTCGCGAACGACGTAAAGCTGCGATCGCGCCGAGGCGGTGAGAAGCTTCTCGATCCGCAAGCCATCGAGCACCATGCCGGGGTCGAGATCGGGAGGAATGGGCAGCGAGGTCACCCGGCGGTGAGCTTCATCTTTGGACTCCTCCGGGAGCTCGGGGAGATGGAGGAAGAGGACAGAGCGGTCATCGGTCGAGCCATTGGCCAAAGCGAGCGCGTCGAGCTCGCTGGTGGCTTCCTCCGGGCACGCGCTCGAATTGAGAATGCTCTCGAGTTCCTTGTGGAAAATCGAATCGTGAATGCCGTCGGTGGTCAGGAGGAGCGTGTCCCCCGGCGCAAGCTCGACAGCATGGTAGTCGAACTTGGCATTGAGGTTGAGTCCGAGGGCGCGGGTCAACTGGCAGTCGCCGGAGGCGTTCCGATTGCTGTGATCGCGGGTGACTTGTTCCAGCGCACCCTCGCGGAATAGGTAGAGCCGGGAATCGCCGATGTGGAAAACGTGCGCAGTGCGCGATTTGATGATCGCGGCGGTGAAGGTCGTCAGGTGGCCCTGCTCGGCATCGCGCAACGACTGACCCTGGGAGTAAAGCCACCGGTTGAGCGAGTTCAGAACCCGATGCGCCGCCGTCTTTGTTTGCCAAGTGGCAGGAGTCGAAAGGTAGTCGGAGATAAAGGAACCCACCGCCGTATTCGAAGCCTCCGCACCAAAAGAGGCCGCACTGACCCCATCTGCGATGACCGCGACGGTACCTTTGGACGTCGCAAGGGTGTCGTCGCTGAGATGAATCGCCAGAGCATCCTCATTCCGATCCTTCGCCCCGCGGTTCGACAACAACGCGTGATTCGAACTGGGCAACTCGGAACATTGGTCGAAAGACGCAGGTCGCAGGTCGCAGGTCTCGGGAGAAGAAGCCATACGCACCTCCTCCGCCTTTCCTCCAGCAGGAGGTAGAACGGAAGAACTTGGACTTGTTCGATTAAGTGACACTATTTCAATTTGAGTATTCTGAGGACCTTCGACTCGGCATCAGCCGACTTCAATCAACTCCACCGTCCCATCCGGCAGCGTTTCTGCAACATGCCCTTTCGGTTCCGTCAGAAACATCGAAGCGAACAATCCTACGAGACTGGAGGCCGCGATGATTAGAAAAAACGTCGGCGTGGAAACAAAGGAGTAGATCGTCAGAAACGTCACCGCTCCCACATTCCCATACGCCCCGGCCATTCCCGCAATTTGCCCGGTCATGCGGCGCTTCACCAAGGGAACGATCGCAAACACGGCGCCTGAGCCGGCCTGCACGAAGGAAGAGCATACCATGGTGGCAAGGACGGCGAGGGCGAGCGGCCAACTGCTGTTGATCCGCGAGAGCATGAGGTAGCTGACCGCGAGTCCACCGAGAAAGATGAGCATTGTTGTGCGCCGCCCGAACTTGTCGGAGAGCCAGCCTCCGCTGGGACGGGTGACAAGGTTCATGAAGGCGAAGCCGGCCGCCGTGAGTCCAGCAAGGATGGGGCTCAGGCCGAATGTTTCCGCAAAAAAGGCGGGCAACATCGACACGACGGCCAATTCCGAGCCGAAGGTGATGAAGTAGTTGATGTCGAGAATCGCCACTTGGCGGAACGAATAGCGATCAATCTCGGGAACGCTCCCGGATTTCAGCATGTCCTTGTTCACCCGGTAGATCTGCGAAACTTGGAAGGCGAAGAGGGTAACAAGAACGACGTAAACGATGTTCGTGCCGTTTTGGGAGAGCAACTCGACGCCAGCCGGAGAAAGTTTCCAGGCGAGAACAGCCAGCGCAGCATACATCGGCACGCTCATGGCGAGCAGGAAGAAGAAGTCACGCCGCGTGGAGACCTCGAGGCCACCGGACTTCTTCGGCTTGAAGTAGGTCGAGCCCTTCGGCGTGTTGCGCACCTTCACGTAAAAGAAAATCCCGTAGGCGAAGGCAATCACCCCGATACTGATCAGGGCAATCCGCCAGCCGTTCTCCCCACCAAAAGCAATCGCGAGGCTGGGAATACTCATCGCCGCAGCAGCCGAACCGAAGTTCCCCCAGCCCCCATAAATTCCCTCCGCAAGTCCAACCTGACGCGAAGGAAACCATTCCCCCACCATACGAATTCCGATCACAAAACCCGCACCGACAAACCCCATCAAGAAGCGAGTCAAGGCAAGCATCTCGAACGACTGCGCCAAGGCAAAGAGCGTGATCAGCACCCCTCCCGTCATCAGAAGCAGCGAGTAGGTGATCCGTGGACCAAACTTGTCGACGAGGATCCCAATGACGATTCGCGCCGGAATGGTCAGCGCCACGTTGAGAATGAGCAGCGCCTTCCATTGCGCATTGGAGAGGTCAAAGGCTCCGACGATGGCCCCTTTCATCGGCGCATGGCTGAACCAGAGGACAAAGGTGATAAAGAAGGCGATCCACGTGAAATGGAGCGTTCGGATTTCCGGCAAGCGGACGTTCGTCAGTTGAATGCGATTGGGGGTCACCCCTCCATTTCAGCCCGAGGCGTGCCATCCTGAATAATCTGGCACATTGAATGCTGAAGGATTTCCAACTAACCCATGAATCCCCTTCATGCCAGCTGATTTACCCGATCTCCGCCAGATCCGTGCCTTCGTGGAGGTGGCTGATGCCGCCAGTTTCACCCAGGCAGCCAACAAACTTTGCCTCACCCAATCCGCGGTGAGCCACTCCATTCGTGGCTTGGAGGAACAACTGGGCTCCAAACTCATCGACCGGGTCGGAAAACGCATCTGTGTCACTCAGGACGGCATGGTCTTTCTCCGTCGCTGCCGCCGGGTCCTGCAGGAACTGGAATCCGCCGTCCAGGAACTCGACGCCCTGAACCGCTGGGGCCAAGGCCGCATCCGTATCGGAGCAACCCACAGCCTTTGCCGCTACTTGCTGCCAAGCATCCTGCGCGAATTCCGCGAACACTTTCCCCGCTGCGAAGTGCGCATCGAACCGGGCGACACATCCCAGTCGATCGATCTTCTGGATTCGTCCAAACTCGACATCGCCCTCGGCATCCAATCCCGCCACCCGCAATGGTGCCGCTTCCAGCCCTTGTTTGAGGACGAACTGCTCTTCGTCGTCTCCGCCTCCCATCCCTGGACCAAGCTGGACGAACTCTCCCTCGACCTCTTCGAAGGCGAATCCCTCATCGTCTATGGCAGCGCCAGTGAAACCTACCGCCTGATCCGAGCTCACTTCGAAGAGGCCGGCGTCAAACTCCGCGCCACCCTGAGCCTCGGAGACATGGGCGCCATCAAGGAAATGGCCCGCACCGGCATGGGCGTCGGCATCATCGCCCCCTGGGTCGCCGCTTCCGAGATCGAGCGAGGAGAACTGGTCGCTCTCCCCATTCACAAAAAACTCCTCTCCCGCTCCTGGGGCGCCTACACGCACGAATCGAAAGAGTATTCCGAAGCCGAGCAAGCCTTCCTCACAATCTGCAAAACAGTCGCCAAGGAATTCGAGGAGAAAGAGGAGAGCATACTCAAAAGGTAGGGGATGGTCGCTCCGCGCCGTCCGGGGGCTTCGCGCAACGACAACACCTCGACCCCATCCGGCCCCTGCCCAAATCAGCCGCGGCCGCGTTGGAGTAATGTTAAACCGCCGGACGGCGCGGAGCGACCGTCCCCTACCAATATTCGGCTAGTAAACATCGCGGCAATACCGCTTCTCCTTCCGAAGCACCTTCACATAGCCCGCCGCTTCCTCCCCCGAAAGCCCTCCGTGCCTCTCCACCACCTCGTGAAGAGCTGCATCAACATCCTTCGCCATCCTCGCCGCATCTCCGCAAACGCAGAACGCCGCCCCTTCCTCCAACCACCGCCAAAGCTCCGCCCCGCACTCGATCATCCGATCCTGCACGTAAACCTTGTGCTCCTGATCACGGGAAAAGGCCGTATCCAGCCGGCTTAAAACCCCGCTCTCCACCATTTCCCCCAACTGCTCCTCGTAAAGATAGTCCGTCGCGGCGTGCGGATTTCCAAAGAACAACCAGTTCTTCCCCTTCGCCCCAGTCGCCTGCCGTTCTTCCAGGAAAGAACGAAACGGTGCAATCCCCGTCCCCGGACCAACCATGATCAACGGCGTCGAATCATCAACCGGTGGACGAAAGGCCTTATTCGAGTGCACGTAAACCCCCGCCGTCAAATCCGACGCACGGTCCGCCAAAAACGTCGAACACACCCCACCCCGTGCACGCCCGTGGCTGTCATAGCGCACCACCCCAATCGTCAAATGCACCTCACCCGGATGCGCCTTCGGACTCGACGCAATCGAATACAGCCGCGGCTGCAGCTTCTTCAGTACCGAAACAAACTCCTCCGCATCCGCAAATTCCGCCGGATGCTCCACCACCAAATCAATCAGCTCCCGCCCCCATGCAAAGTTCGTCATCGCTTCCTTCTCACCCGCCTCGACCAAAGCCTTCAACTCCACCGACTCACTCCGATCACTCCACGCCGCCAAAAATTTCGACGCGAGATTCCGAATATCATACGAACTAATCAACGCCTCCCGCAACGTCCCCTTCCCGCCATCCGGCAAAGACACTTCCGCAGCCGCATCAAACGACAAGGCCGCAATCAACTCATCCACCACCTCCGACGGATTCTGCGGAACCACTCCCAAGGCATCCCCCACCTCATACTCCAAACCCGATCCCTCCAACGACAAGGCAATGTGCCGCGTCTCCTTCCCACTGCCCTCCGCATTGAGATTCTCGTTGTGCAAAATCCGAGACGAAAACGGCCGACTCTTGCTATAGCTCTCCTCCTTCGCCTTCTCCACCTCACCACCCATCGCCTTCTTCAGAAATCCATTCAGCCAACTGCGCTGTTCCGGCGTAAAGGGTGCCTCCTCGGGAATGTGAATCAGGTCCGCGGTCATCTTCTGCCCCCATCCAGCAAGATCCGGGCCATCAATCGCCCCCTTGGGAACATTTGCCCAATAGGGCACTGCGGTTTGGCTCCGTATGCTGAGAACTCACAGTTGAGAAATATTCATGAACTCCATTACTCATTTCGCTCTAGCACTCTCTCTGACTGTGGGCATCACCACCCTGCCTACGATTCTGAAGAAGCATGGCCCAGTTTGCAGTGCACACGCAGATCGCCGCTGGTCCTGAAAAATACCTGAAGCACGACAAGGACGGCCGCCCGAAGCTGGAACGTGACTACGGCTCAATGCTGACCGGCATGGACGCGTCGTTGGGGACCATTTTAAAGCGCTTGGATGATCCCAACGCCGATGGCGACCCGGCAGACAGCATCGCCACCTCCGGCCGCGCCGCAGATCTACCCATCCCGGGCCGCTAACGCGCCCTCAGCAAGTCCAGAAACGCCGGACACACTTTCTCAAAGAGGGAATTCTTCCCACCCCGCGACAGCTGATCCGCCACCACCTCCCAATCCGTATCGGCATCCGCCGGACCACTCTGGCTCAATTTGTGCCCCGGACACTCCAGGCGTTGCTGCAGATAAATCGACCCCGCCTCGCGCTGCACCGAAACAAGACATCCAGGAGCGTTGAGCTCCAGCAGACCCAACGGCGCCGCCTCTTCATCAAACTCGATTCGCGCCGTCACACTCCGACCCTCCCGAGTCTCGAAAACAAAACACTCGTCGCACCCCGCGGCCCGCTCCGCCGCCAGACCCAGCTCCAGTCCCATCCGCCACTCCGCCTGCGTTACCAACCACCCCAATAACATCAGCGCAGAAATCCGATGCTTCGACTGCGCCACAATCCGCACCGTCTCGACTTCCTTCAGCGCCCGCTGCGCGACCAAATCATCGAATAAGGCCGCAAGCGACAGGCGAAAGTGAAAGGTCCGCGTCCAGGAAAGATCCTGCAGCACCATCCGATGTCGCGCATCGCTCACCGCTTCGCCCAAGCGCTCAAATCCCACCAGCGGATCCACCCACGTGGAGCTGTCCACAATGAGCCGGTCGATCATCCGGTAGAGCCGTTCCTCAAAAATGTTCGAAAGTTCCCCCTGCCACCAGAAGACCAACGGCAAGTCGCTCGCCATGTGCGCGAACACCGTATTCCGCAAACGTCCCACCGCCTTGCCGGAGAGAAGAAAGGCCAACTGCTCACAGCAAACCGACTTCTTCCCGTGCGCGAGGTGACAATGCGCCGTGATCCACGAGCGAATACTCGTCTCCGGAGCCTCGCGGTCCATCGCGATCAAGAGAGCCCGGCAAGCATGTTCTTTCGTCAACTGCAGCGCAGCTTCGGAGTTTCTCGTCAGCGAACCCGGATCCTCCGAATAGAGCGCCAAATTCATCAGCGACGCGTTCGTGCTCGCCTCATCTGCCTCCCAGAGCTTGCGAAGCTCGCCGTCGATCGATCCGACCGGAACTTCCACTCCCAGAGCCGCTGCTTGGTCTGCGCTGATCATGTTTCGACTAGAGTCTACGCCACGCATGCCCATGCGCCGCCAAAAGTTCGTCCGCCTCCTTCGGCCCCCACGATCCGCCCGCATACTCCGCCATCGGTGGAGGCGCATCGCTCTCGTGCCAGGCCCGTTCGATATGGTCGATGAAGCGCCACGCTTCCTCCACCTCGTCACGACGGGCAAACAAGGTCGCGTCGCCTGCCATCGCATCGAGCAAGAGGCGCTCGTAGGCCTCCGGACTGCTCTTTCCAAAGCTACTGGCATAATGGAAATCCATCTTCACCGGCTCCATCCGCAGGGTGGTCCCCGGCAACTTGGAATTGATCCGCAAGGAAATCCCCTCGTCCGGCTGAATCCGCATCACCAGCACGTTTCCGCCCGGCACTCCACCCGGCAAGGCCCCGAAGAGCACGTCCGGCGTTTCTTTGAAATGCACTGAAATCTCCGTCGCCTTCTTCGGCAAACGCTTGCCCATCCGCACGTAGAACGGCACCCCGCTCCAACGCCAGGTGTCGATCATGACCCGCAAGGCCACGTAGGATTCGGTCATCGACTCCGGATCAACCCGGTCCTCTTCCCGATAGCCGAGCACTGGGTCACCATCCACGTAGCCACCCGCGTACTGGGCCCGCACCACGTTCTTCGCGACAAGTTCCGGCGTGTCCCATTGCCGCAGCGAGCGGAAGACCTTCACCTTCTCGTCCCGCACTCCGTCCGCACTCAAATCCGTCGGCGGCTCCATTGCCACTAGGCTCAACAACTGCAACAAGTGGTTCTGCACCATGTCGCGCAGCGCACCCGACTTATCGTAATAGCCGCCACGACCACCCTCCATTCCGAGGTGCTCGGAACAGGTGATCTCGATCGACTCAATATACCGGCTGTTCCAGATCGGCTCAAAAATCGCATTCGCGAAACGCAACACCATGATGTTCTGCGCCGTCTCCTTTCCGAGGTAGTGATCGATCCGGTAGGTATCCTTCTCATCAAAGGTCGCGCTGACGATCTGGTTCAGATGCTGCGCACTCGGCAGGTCTGTGCCGAAGGGCTTCTCCACAATCACCCGCGACCAACACTCGCCCTTGTTCTCATTCAGACCCGCACTGCGCATCTGCTCGAGAATGTCGTCGAAAAACTCCGGAGCACTCGCGATGTAGAACAAGCGGTTCCCCTGACCTCCGCGCTCCCGATCAATCTCATCCAACCGATCCGCGAGTCGCTTGTAGCCATCCGCATCCTGAAACTCACTCTGGTGATAGCTGATGCACTGCTCAAATTCCTTCCACAGCGCATCCTCGTGCCCACTCCGCGAAACCTTCCGGTTGATCTCCTCGAGTCCCTCGCGATACACCTCATCCGACTTCTCCCGCCGTGCAAAGCCCACGATCTTCACCCCAGGAGGCAACTCGCCATCCACCAACAAATTATAGAGCGCCGGAACCAGCTTGCGGTGCGTCAAATCACCGGTCGCCCCAAAAATGACCACCGTACAGGCCTTCGGCTGCGCTCTTGAGACCAAGTCTTCTCTAAAAGGATTACTCATCGGACACGCCCGTTCTCCCCCATTCCCCTTCAAGGGAAAAGACCAAACACCGAAATTCTATTCATACAGTGCATAAAAACGTAGCGCTGGCCTCCGTCCAGCGAAAGGTTCCGCGGGCTTCCAGCCTGTGACAGTCGATAAAGCCCCCCTCCCAATATGGAGCCCGGGTTTGCATCCCGTTCACAACCCCAGCTCTCCCCCAAGGCTTACAAAGCCTCCGTGGGAACAGGTCTTACCAGATGGGCCATAGATCTCAGGGATTGCCGCAAAGAAGACTTTATCGACAACCTGGGGCGGAATTCCCATTCCGCGCCTTCCCTGTTTACCATCAGGGGCAAAGTTCCTACAATCTCTCTCCACCGTGCTCATCACCACTCTCAACGACCTCCCTCTCGAATCGGTCTCTCACAACCCGGACATCAAAAAGAAGGTCTTCGTCCGCAACGGTGAACTCGGACCCATCACCCAGTTCGCCCGCCACGTCTTCCAACCCGGCGACGTCGCCCCCGGCCATTCCCATCAGGACATGGGCGAAATCTTCTACGTCCTCTCCGGCACCCTCACTCTAGCCGTCGATGGCACCATTTCCACCCACCGCTCCGGCACCAGCATTGCCCTCCTCCCCAACGAAGACCACGAACTCTCCAACCAGACCGACGAAAACCTCGTCCTCCTCACCATCGGCGCCCGCATGGAACCGAATTCCTGACTCCCCATCCTAGAAAGACCCGCTGAGTCTCACCACCAGCGTTCACTACCTCACCGCCCCTTACTGTACCGGATCCCGCCCTTGAAGTTCCTTCGCGAACTCCCGCTGCCCTTCGATGGGATCCAGGGCATCCACCAGGATCATCGTCACATTGATCTGCTCTGCCCCCGCATACTTCGTCATTCCCTTCTCGTCCCATTT
>JAPKDA010000180.1 GCA_028822695.1 Akkermansiaceae bacterium | reverse complement strand
CGACGGTTTGCAAAACCGTTATTCGGCGGTTCGAGTCCGCCCGCCGCCTCCAGAGGGGGTGTTTTTGGAGGGTTGGAGGATTTGGGGGGTGGAGAGGGTCATTGCCAAGGACCGGGCGAATGCTCAGGCTGGAGGAACGATGAAAAGCAATAGTTCACCCCTTTCACGGCGTCGGTTTTTGAGTTCTACGGCGTCGGTGGCGGCGTTTAGCATTATTGGAGGGAAGAAGACGATGGGGAACCCTGTTCGTGAGGGGGGAGTGATCGTGGGTGAAGGTGCACACAAGTATGAGGTGATCAATGATTGGGTGAGCTTGCCGGACAAGTATTCGTGGCAGACGACGCACAACGTGGCGGTGGACAAGGATGGGAATCTTTATGTGATTCACGAAGGGAAGTCGTCGTTACCTGATCACCCGGCGATTTTCGTGTTCGATGCGGAGGGGACGTTTGTGAAGGGGTTTGGGAAGCAGTTTCAAGGGGGTGGTCACGGGTTGGAAGTGCGGACGGAGGGGAAGGAGCAGTTTCTGTATGTGACCGGGTATTTGAAGCTGAAGACGTTTGCGAAGCTGACGCTGGATGGAGAAGAGGTTTGGTCGCGGAAGGCGCCGATGGATGCGGGGGTTTATGCGGCGGATGAGAACACGTGGACGGAGGCTTCAGAGAACAAGGGGTTTTGGGGGCGGAACCATTTTTTGCCGACGAACTTTGCCTTTCTGCCCAATGGCGATTTCTTCTTGGTGGATGGCTATGGGTCTTACTTGATCCACCGCTATGACAAGGATGCGAAATACCTGTCTTCGTTTGGGGGGATCGGGAAGGAGGATGGGAAGTTCAATTTGCCTCATGGGCTGTGGATCGACAGTCGGGGGAAGGAGCCGCTGGTGGTGGTGGCGGATCGGGCGAATGCGCGGTTGCAGTGGTTCACGTTGGAAGGGAAGCACCGGAAGACGCTCGAAGGATTTATTTTGCCGGCGAACGTGGATCAGTTTGAAGACACGCTGTTGGTGCCGGATTTGAGTGCGCGGATTACCTTGCTCGATAAAGAGAACAAGCTGATTCATCTCGGGGAAGATCCGGAGTGGCGGAAGGAAGTGTTGAAGGACAAGATGGCCTTGCGCCGGGCTCCGGAGAACTGGGTGTCCGGGAAGTTTGTACATCCGCACGATGCGTGTTTTGCGAAGAACGGGGATATCTACGTAGCCGAGTGGGTGTCGACGGGGAGGGTGTCGAAGCTGCGGCGGGTGTCGTAGAGGAGAACAGTTGCTTCGATTTTGTGGCCGTGAAAAGGCTCAAAAGTTCACAAAAATAAGAGGATCGATGGGTCTTTTGCGCCTTTTGGTGGCTAAGAAATTTCTTAAGTTGTTTTACCGGATGGGGATAAAGATATCCGTGCGGATGTCGGTGGTTGGGACCGTGTCGGGCTCGGTGACGTAGATCTCGCAGGGGAAGGGGAATGCTCGCTGGGGCGAGGAGGGGTTTGGACGGCGCCCTGGAGAACGCCGCTCCTTGGGGGGAGCTCGACCGATGAAGCGGGTTGGAAGCCCGCGCTCCTGTTTGGGAGGCTAGGGTTGGCAAAGAGGGTAGGGGAGTGCAGGGTCGCGGTATGGCGATTGGATTTAAGGAGTTGGGGGTGCCGAAGGGATTGCGGAAAGGGCTCCTGGAGCTGGGGATTGAGGAACCGACGCAGATTCAGGAGGTGGCGATTCCGTTTTTGATGGATGACGGTGGGGATCTGATTGCGCAGGCACAGACGGGGACGGGGAAGACGGCAGCGTTTGGTTTACCTTTGTTGTCGAAGATGAATGCGGAGAAGCCAGAGGTGCAGGGGTTGGTGATCGCGCCGACGCGGGAGTTGGCGAAGCAGATCGGGAAGCATTTGTTCCGTTACACGAAGTATTCGGCGAAGGTTTTTGTAGAAGTGATCAGTGGAGGCGAGGATATTCCGAAGCAGGAGGCGCGGATGCAACGGCCGACGCAGGTTGTGGTGGCGACGCCGGGACGGTTGTTGGAGTTGATCCGGCGGAAGGCGGTGTCGTTGGATGCGGTTCAGTATCTGGTCCTCGATGAGGCAGATGAGATGTTGAGCATGGGGTTCAAGGAGGAGCTACGGCAGATTTTGCACATGGCGAACGGGCGGAAGAGCACGTGGTTGTTTTCGGCGACGTTTCCGGAGTCGATCGAGGAGTTGATCAAGGGGTGCATGTCGGCGGAAGCGAAGCGGGTGACGGTGGACAGGGCGCACGTGGTGAACCGGGACATCGAGCATCAGTTCGCGATTTGCAGTCGAGGAGACAAGATGGAGTTTGTGACGCGGTTTTTGCGGAAGCACGAAGGGGAGCGGGGTTTGATCTTTTGTCGGACGAGGGCGGGATCGATTACGCTGATGCGGCAGTTGACGACGGCGGGATTTTCGGTGGATGTGCTGCACGGGGATCTGACGCAGCGGGAGCGGGATAAGGCGATGCGGGCTTTCAAGAAGGACCGGGTGCAGTACTTGATTGCGACCGATGTGGCGGCGCGGGGGATCGATGTGGAGGGGCTGGACTTTGTGCTGCAGCACCAGTTGCCGGACCAGATGGAGTATTACACGCACCGCAGTGGGAGGACGGCGCGGGCGGGGAAGACAGGGGTGTCGTTGACGCTGATTGAGGCGAATGAGCGGAGGAAAATTCGGACGCTGGAGGATGAGTTGGGGGTGCGGTTTACTGAAGTGGGGTAGGGCGGGGCAGGGATCAGTTTTCAGGAGCCTGGGGAGTGGAAATTGGGAGGGGGTGAGGAGGAGGTAATAGGTGGGAGGGGAGGGGTCCTGGTTTGAGTGGGGTGGAACTGCCGAAACAACGAAGTTGTTTCGCTACGAGAGAGGGGGGAGAGACAGCGGCGGGACGCCACGGGCACGGCCTGCGGCAGGATGCCACAGCCACGGGAAGAGGGGAGAAGTGCTCGCTGGGGCGAGGAGGGGTTTTAGAGGCGACCGAGACGGGTCACCTTACTAGGTGAAGAGTTTGGTGACCGCTTCGGCTTTGACGAGCTCGCGGGGTTGGTTGAGGTGGTTCATGACCATGGTGGTGGGTTCGATGCCGAAGG
>JAPKDA010000179.1 GCA_028822695.1 Akkermansiaceae bacterium | reverse complement strand
AATTTGCCGTCGCCGGGGGGGCGATAGAAGAACGTGTTCTTCGGCCGGTTGAGCGTGAACGAATCCCAATCGTGGATGTAGCCGCGCACCGCGGCTACCATGCAGATCTTCTGCGCGTTCACGAGGCGGTCGATCTCCTCCTGGGTGTAGTTGCCCCCACTCTGGACAGTCTCCAACATGTTGATGAGGGCGGAGTAATCGTAGTCCGCCTCCTGTGAGCGCAGCAGCCACTGGCTGTGGTAGCCCGCCGGCCCGGGCAAGTAATCGTCCTCGGGATCACTCCACCAGTACCGGTTGGTGATCTGATCCTTGCCGTTGTTGTCGTCGAAGAAAAAGACGTCGTCGGCCCTAAACAGTTCCCCCTGCGAGCCGTCTGGGCCGAAGTTGCGCTTGAGGAAATCGTTGCCCTTCACCTCGAAGATCTCGACCGAGTTAAGTGGGGTGTCTGCGTTTGTAATGATGGTGGCGAACTCGTTTTCAGAAGTTTCGTGCCCCATCAGGTAGAGTATCTGGCGCGGAACCTTGTTATTGAAATCCCCCGGAGGTGCGTTGTCGAAACTCAACTTGGCCTGGCCGCGGAAGCGGTGGTCTTTGGGCATTTTCCACTTCCCGCGCTGGCTGAGTGAGGCGCGGCTGCCGGCATGCCACGGGCTGCCCGAGGGGCGAACCTCGCAGTTGTAGTAAACCTCCGACTCGTCCACCACCAGGGTCATATTCTTGTAGCTGTTGGACAGATGGGGAAACTTGTAATCGTAGGTCGCGTTCGAATTGCTGCCCGACGCCCAGGCTCCTGCGTCGTAGGCGGAGTAGACGTAGCGGTAGGTCGTCACATCGACGTTGGGGACGTCGTTATCGACGACATACATCGCCGGCCACTCCGCACCGCGCGCTGGTAGAAAACTCTGCACGCCGCCCGGGGCGGTCGATCGGACATAGAACTGCACGATGCGAGCTTGGACTTTCTGGTTGGTGATTTCCCCCGACCAAATCCCGTCCCCGGCGATGGTGTCGCCGCCGGTTCCGAGGTCGTTCATGGCTGTGGTCAGCCATGCCCCGTTGCCACCGGAGCTGTCTTGTCGATAGACGATCTCCATCGAGGTGGGTGCAGGGGTGCTGGCGACACGCGCGCTGATGCGGACGTTGTCGGCCGTAGACGGCACGGCGGGCGAGTGCTGGAGTTGGCCGAGGCCGGTCGGGGGGGCGGTCGCCAGGATCGAGTTGGCGGCGCCCGGAGTGCCCAGATCGTTCGGGATCTCGAGGCGGAAGCTGCCGACGAAACTGTCCTCGAAGGTCTTCACGATCAGGCGTGGCTTGCCCATCACCCAACGCGCTTGAAACTCGTAGGTCAGTTCGTCGCCGCCGTTCATCGCGTCCACTTGCAGTTCGATCCTGTTCACCCGGTTGTCGCCATGGCCGTCGGAGATCAGGTGGAACTCGCCTTCATCGAAGTGGCTGGCGTGGTGGGTGCCCTGTGCGAGCCAGCCACCGGTGCTGTTCCCGCTTGACGTGATGAGGGTGTGGTTCTGAAGGATGTTCGAGTCGTCGCGCTTGAGTTGGATATCCTTGAGGATGATGTGCGCATCGCCGACCAGGTGCATCCACAACTCCTTCTCGAGCTTCGGGACAGGGAAATGGCTGTAGGTGCTGGTGAAGCTGAAGTTCTGGAAGGTGCTCTTGGTCGTTTCGTCACTATCCTTCCACGACGTCGGCAGATCGTTGTCGGCGTCGGGATGGGCTAACTCCAGGCTGCTGCCGTCGCCGTTCGCCAGGGTCGGCCAATCGCCGCCGACGCGGTAATCGACCTCGTCGGCGAGGTTGCCGTTGCCGTCTTCGAGGCGCAGCAACTCGCCCTGGTTGGCCAGGCGCCCGCCGTAGTCGCCGATGCAGTTTACGCCGCTGTAAACCGATTCCATGTAGGCCTTGTTGGCCGCGACCACCAGGAACTGACCGGGGTCGAGCGAGGTCCCGGGGGGGATCTCGAAGCTGATCCCATCGACGAACTTCCAGCCCGAGAGATCGACGGGCGATGCGCCGCGATTGTAGAGCTCGACATATTCGCCGTTGCGCTCGTCTGAAGGCGGGTCGGCCATGATCTCGTTGATGATGATATCGGTGTTGCGCGCCGGGGTGTTCGCCGCATTGCGCGTGTGCCCGGTGCCGCCATACCACTCGCCCTGCGGCGGGTATAACTGGAAGCCCTCCTGCGCCGGGTCACGGGTGAGGCGTTTCGCGTCGAGAACGATCCCGCTCGTCGAGTTGATCAAATAGAGAGTCACCTCCCCGCCCGCGTCGGTCGGGAAAGACACATCCCAACTGGCGTAGCCGTTGGCGGGCACGTTGCCCGACAAGGACACCGCGTCGACGAAATCCGGCGAAGAACTCAAGGACAGGCTGACGGCGGAGACCGGCGCACTGCTGGAGGACGACACCTCGACCCAATCGACCTCGCCTGCGGTATTGAAATGCACCTCGCTGAGCGACAGGAGAATGTCGGATCCCTGCACCGGCCCGCTGCCCGGCGTCCCGTGTGGCTCAGCGCTGGCACGCCAGTTTCGCCAGTCGCTGCCGCTGCCGTTCGGGTTGATCAAGGTCAGCGTATGTCCCGCTCCGTCGGCTGACACCGACCACTTGCGGCCGCTGTCGCGGTAGTCGGTCGAGTTGACGTAGACCCCGTTCTTGTCCTCCAGCAGGATGTTATCGCCGCCGTTGCTCAACGCGCCCGCCCAGGGCCCGAATACCTTGACCCCCAAGGGGATTGTCGGATATGCGGCGCGCAGGGTCGCCTCATTGACGCCGCTCACCAAGATACGCTCAAAGGAACACATGAAAGTGCGCTGCGGATCGCTCTCGTCGAAGTCGGGGAACTCGTAGTCGACGCCGTCGGAGAGGCGCCAGTTGGCGAAGTCGATGGCCGAAGCGCTCTGGTTCAATATCTCGATGAACTCCGGCTTGTCATCCTTCGGATGATAGTTGATTTCGGAGAAGTAAACCTGTTCTGCGCAGGCGAAACTGCTTGTCGCTACGAGCGCGGCGAGCGAGAGCAGGCTCGCCCGCACACGGTATTGGGGTGTTGCCACCGAGGGCTGCGAGGG
>JAPKDA010000178.1 GCA_028822695.1 Akkermansiaceae bacterium | reverse complement strand
CTTTACCCCCCTTGTCAGCCGCGAGAAAGAGCGCCTCGCCGCGGACCGTCGGCGGGAAGAGAACTGGAGGCGTTAGGGGCCTTTCCTCAGCGAGCGTCAGTGGGGCGCCGTCCGCGAAGACGACTCCGATCACGTCCACGCCTGGAGCGCCTGACGCCCGACGCCGCGAAAGTGCCGCTTGTATTCCGGCGAGTCCCGATCATCCACCGACATCCCCGCCGCTGCCAAGCCAGCCTTCACCACGCTCTCCGTCGCCGTATCGCTATCCAAAAACGCCGCCCCCAATTCCCCCCGCCAATCTGCGACCATCGCCCGACTTCCCGCACGCCGGTGGCCCACACACCACATGCAATTCCTTCCGCTCCTCACTCATTTCCTCATCTCTACACAAAAAAGCGCCCCGCTTCCTCAACGGAAACAGGGCGCTGGGAAATTAATTCGTTCCCGGTTCAAACCTTACGCGTCGTCGGACGGCTCGGTCCAGGTCTTCACGACGAACTTCTTCGCTGCCTTCCCGAGGGATTTGACCGCTGCTTCTTTCGTGATTCCTGCTTTGTCTGTGGTGACAGTGACTTTCTGAGTCTTCGGCTTGGCGCCGGCCTCAATTTTCACTGCAGTCACACCGGGAAGCTTCATGAACGCCGCACGGACGCTCTTTTGACAGCCACCTCAAGTGATCCCGGTCATGCCGGCCACATATTTGATCGTCTTGGCTTCGGCCTCTACAGGCACGGCCACCGCGTCAGCTGCAAAGCCGACAGTGGGGACCATTCCAAGAACCGCTATCAGGGCAATTGTCTGGATTGATTTCATATCTTGTTCTCTAATTGTTCCCCAAATGGGGGTGGAGGAAACATACCTCCCAAAATTAGACGCTCAACCCCGGAGTTTTATTGCGAACAATTTAGCGATTTGGCCGATATTTGACCGAAATCACTAGATTTCAACGCTCCAAGCGCCCCCTTACCCCCGAATTCTCCCTAATCCCGCCCCCCACTCTTGCCAGCGCCCCCATTTTCCCGGAGCGTCCCGGGCATGCAAAGCCGCTCCGGCATCCTTCTCCTCGTCTCCGGCCCCTCGGGCTCCGGAAAGACCACCCTCTGCCGCCGCCTCGCCCAGTCCGGCGCCGCCCACTATTCGGTCTCCTGCACCACCCGCCCCCCCCGCGAGGGCGAAACCAACGGACGCGATTACCACTTCCTCACCCGCAAACAGTTCGAAGCAGACATCGCCGCCGGCGAGCTTCTCGAACACGCCGAAGTCCACGGCAACCTCTACGGCACCCTTCGCTCCGAGGTCCATTCCTTCATCGAACGCGGGCAGGACGTCGTCATGGACATCGATGTCCAAGGCGCTTCCCAAGTCCGCGCCTGCGACGACGCCGCCATCCAACACGCCCTCGTCGACCTCTTCGTCATGCCCCCCGATGATGACGAGCTCCGCCGACGCCTCTCCGGTCGGGGCACCGATTCCGACGACGTCATCGCCCTCCGCATGACCAACGCCCTCCAAGAAATGAAACACTGGAAGGAGTATCACTACTGCCTGCTCTCAGGAAATCGCGAAGAAGATTACGAACGCTTCCTCGCCCTCCTCACCGCAGAACGACTCCGCTCCTCCCGACTTAACAACGAGCAGGGCTAAGTAGTATTGGATGACAAAATACCATAACGCCTTGGTTTTTCGCATTTTCTGACTTAAGCCGTGCATTTCCACTTGCCAGGCGAGGGCTTGAAACTATTTTCAAGGGGTTATGAAATGCATCACAATCCTTAGTCTTCTTGCCGTTGGATCCGTCCTCGCTGGCGAGAAGACTCCCATCTCTGAAAAGTCACCAATCATCCCTCCCGCACCGAGCCCCTATCAGTGGTTCGCTGGTGCGACGGCCGGATACCTCCTCGAGAATGACGAGGAAATGTACACCGCACACATCGGTGTCGACCTTTCCAACCAACTCCGCGGATGGGATCAAGCCATCTACCTCGAAGTCGGTTACATCGACATCTGCTACAGCGTCATTGATAGCTCGCAATCGATCTACGGATGCCTCGACATGGAAATCATCCCCGTCACCCTGAATTACAAGCTTGAGAAGCAGGTCAGCCAATCCCTCAACGCCTACTGCGGCTTAGGCGCCGGTATGGCTTTCATCGACGTTGAGGCCTCTGGATTAGGCTCCGCTGACGACACTGTGTTCTATGCTCAGCTCTTCGGCGGTGTCCTCTACAACGTGAACTCCTCCTGGGAACTCTACGCAGGAGCCCGCGTCATCTACTTCGAGGACGATGACTTGGAATCTATCGGCGTCGACATTGAGAACACCGACTGCCTCGTGGAAATCGGCGCTCGCCATAACTTCTAACCAATCAGGTTAACCTTCCCAAAACCCGCGTTTGCCCCCGCAAGCGCGGGTTTTTTGTGCCCTAAGAGAAAATCTTTCCGTGCCATCTCCGCGCCCCATGGTCTAATCCCCCCGTGTCCAACATCGTTCTAGGCGTCACAGGATCCATCGCGGCCTACAAAGCCGCAGACCTCGCCAGTCAACTCACCAAGCTCGGCCATGAAGTCCATTGCGTCCTCACCCGGGCCGCCACCGAGTTCGTCACCCCCCTCACCCTCCAGGTCCTCTCCCGCCAACCCGTCCTCGCCAGCCTCGAAGACGAAAAGAACTCCTGGAAGCCCGGCCACATCGAACTCGCCGACAACGCCGACCTCTTCCTCGTCGCCCCCCTCAGCGCCGACACCCTCGGCAACTTTGCCCGGGGCCTCGCCCCCGATCCCCTCTCCTCCATCTACCTCGCCCTCCCCCGATCCACCCCCGTCCTCCTCGCCCCCGCCATGAACGGCAAAATGTGGGCGCACCCCGCCACAGCCCGTAACCTCGCCACCGTCAAAGAAGACGGCTGCCACATCGTCGACCCCGCCGAAGGCGACCTCGCCTGCGGTTACGAAGGAGTCGGTCGCCTCGCCGACGTCAACGACATCCTCTCCGCCGCCACCTCCCTCCTCGCCTCTTGAAAATTCTCATCACCGCCGGCCCCACCCGCGAAGCGATCGATCCCGTCCGTTACCTGACGAATCGATCCTCCGGAAAAATGGGCTACGCCCTCGCCGCCGCCACCCTCCG
>JAPKDA010000177.1 GCA_028822695.1 Akkermansiaceae bacterium | reverse complement strand
AAGGACGCCGATGAACAAGGCGACAGTAAGGGACAATATACGGGCTACTTTCATGATTTGATGGAACTGGAAATTGTTGAACTGAGAGAGTTGCTGATTTTACTGCAGCGACCACTCGGGCAGCTTGATCAACTCGCCGCCCTTAAGCGCCGATTCGTGTGAGAGGATGCCGGTCAGCGTGATGTTCGCCGACTGCACCGCGTTCGGATAGGCGTCGGTGCCACTCTGTAGCATTTTGACAAAGTGGTGAGCAAGGTGCGGATGTGATCCCCCGTGTCCCCCGCCCTGCGTGAAGCTGAGGTGCTCCCCGCCCTCCTCGCCGCCATAGACGCCGCCGGTGGTGAAAGGGGCGATCTCTTCGGGAAGAAGGTGCCCGAAGTCCGGGCACTCCACCCTCTCCGGGATCTCCGGCTCGGGCTTCCCCGCAGTATGCACGACCAGGGGCTCGCCCTCGATCAACGGCCACTCGACCGACTTTTTCGTGCCGTAGACCTCGATGGTCTCGCGGTACTGGCGCGCCACATCGAACAGTGACCGGTAAACCTGTGCACTGAGATCCGAGTCCTTGAATTTGATGTGAGTCGTCTCCACCGCGAACGGCGATCCGTAGCAATCGTGCATCTCCTCGGCGATCGTCCCCGAGGGGAAGCAACTCACGTATTCCGCCTGGTTCTGTGCCAGCCCCAACACCGGACCGACGCAGTGCGTCGCGTAGTGCATCGGCGGCAGACCCGGCCAGTAACCGGGCCAGCCCTCCATGTCCTGCTGGTGACTGGCCTTGAAAAACTGCAGCTTGCCGAGCTCCCCCTTCTTATAGAGCTCCTGCATGAACAGGAACTCGCGGGCGTAGAGCACCGTCTCCATCATCATGTACTTGAGCCCGGTAGATTGGGTCAGTTCGACGATCTCCTGACACTCCTCCGCCGTGGTCGCCATCGGCACCGTGCAGGCGACGTGCTTCCCAGCTTTCAAGGCCGCGATTGATTGCGCGCCGTGATCCGGGATCGGGGTGTTGATATGGATGGCATCGATGTCCGGATCGGCCAAGAGATCGGCGAAGTCCGTATATCGTTTGTCGATCCCATACTGGTCGCCGACCTCATCCAGTTTCCCCTGAGTACGCTGGCAGATCGCTGCCATGTTCGCGCCGGGGTGGCGTTGATAGATCGGGATGAATTCGGCCCCAAAGCCGAGCCCGGCGATGGCGATGTTGATTGGTCTTGTTTCACTCATAGAAAATCTTGTGTAGGTCGGTAATCATACACAGCAAAAACGCCACGTCTTGGTAGAGTCGGACATTTTTTATGCTGAATCAGACTTACTGCCCCCTCAGACCTCGCCAAGGAAATTACGACCCTGCCTACGTCCAACAGCCGACAACTATTTCGAAATCTACAGCGCCTGACTCAAATCCTTGACCCGCACCAGCCCCTATAAAACGTGCCTTTCATGCTCTTGAAGATCCAGAATCCGTTTTAATCCGTGGAACACCTACCTCAAGCGCTTCCGATACTGCATCGGCGTCACGCCCATGTGCTTCAGGAAATGCCTGGTGAACGAACTCTGGTCGCAGAATCCCAGCTCGAAGGAGATGGCGGAGATCGGGCGCCGCAGGTTGACGAGCTCGTCACAGCCCGCCAGGATCCGGGTCTTAAGGATGAATTGCTGTGGCGAAATCCCGAAGGCCGCCTTAAACTTGCGGTCGAACTGCCGTGGCGATAGCCCGGTACGCTCCGACAGATCTCCAATCGAAATTTTCCCCCTGAAGTTATCGCGGATGAAATCGACGGCGGCCTCGATCTGCACGTAAGGCTGGATGAGCTTCGCCTGCCGAGCGTAGCCTCGCACCATCCCCATGACGCCGATCACCGCACCGTCGCGACCGACCACTGGAAACTTGTTCGTCAGATACCAGTCAGGAAGCCCCTGGCGGTTGAAAAACAGCTCGACGATCCCCAGCATCGGCTCGCCGGTCTCCATCACCTTCAGGTCGTCCCGCCGGAAATTGTCTGCCAGCCCCACGGGGAACAGCTCGAAATCCGTCTTGCCCACGATTTCCTCCTCGGTGGAAAATCCAAACCGCTCGTAGAAGCCCTGGTTCGCACTCATGATTTCCCCCTCGAAGTTCTTCGCGAAGAACGAATAGCCGGGGAGATGATCGAAAAGCGCAAACACCTCGGCTCCTCCAATGCTCTCTAAATATTGGACTTTCTCCATCGCTATCTACTGCCGTCTCGATCCGCATAAAAAAAAATCCCCCGAAACAAGGATCGGACGACTTTCCGCGCAAGCCTGACAGCTCTATTTATAGGGGTAAAAAAGCCAAAACACTGTTCTGCGGCGAAATGACCATTGGTATTGTCGACCACTAGGTTCCATCCCCACCGACCGAATACAACCAAATTCTCCTCACGGGATCCGAGCCCGTGCACCGCCCTCAATAGGCATCCCCCCGGCCTGGCCGTTGGCATTCCTACTCCTTTTCGGTCACCTCCAGCAGCTCCCCACCTGGGACCCCGGGCGGTCCCGCCCGCCCCACAACCCCAGCTCTCCCCCCGCAGCGCCGCAGGCTTTTGGACTGGTTCCCCGTCGTCGCTTCTTAAGCGAAGCCGGGCGGCAATTCCTTGCCGCTCTCCGCGTTCGCCCCCGCCATCCCGAAGCACCTCCCACACACCATCTCCTTCTCCACTCCCCTCTCCCCCTCAGAGCGGCGAATCATCGCCGCAGTCCAAAAGCCTGCGGCGCACCACCAAACCACTGACCTGTCCCCCAGTTTCACCAGGGGGGTGATCCCTCCCGACGAGTTCCTCAGATCCTGAGTTCCTCCTCCTGCCGCCCCTTCAAAATAGCGGGGAGGCTCGGGTTCTATGAAGCCCTGATAATCAAGCGAAGGTATTCATTTCTTCGCGTCCGCAATTAGGGGTCAGTCAAGAATGGCACTGTTTCCATTGTTTCCAGGTCCTCTTTCCCCTGCAACGGAGTGGTTACACGGGGGTGCTGGCCCGGGACCATGGCGACGCCGGAGCGCTTCGTTTGATCGCAGTGGGTCTACGCCTAGCGAGTTTGAAGAACGAGATTGTTCATCTGGTATTCCCGCCCTCTCCGGGATAATGCGTGGGGTCATATTCC
>JAPKDA010000176.1 GCA_028822695.1 Akkermansiaceae bacterium | reverse complement strand
CTAGTCGCGGGACATGAAGATCTGGAGGATGTACCAGAAGAGGAGCGCGACGCTGGCGAAGAGGCCGAGGGAGGCCGCGACGTATTGGTCGGTGCGGTAGTGGTGGATGATGTTGCTGGTGGTGTAGAGGATCGAACCACTGGCGAGGAGGACCATGGCGCCTGAGAACCAGATGCCGAGATCGAGGCCATTGAAGAAGAAGGATGCGGCGATGAGCCCGATTGCGATGAAGAAGCCGACTTTGAGCATGCCGCCGAGGAAGGAGAAATCCTTTTTGGTGGTGAAGGCGACGAAGGTGAGTCCTCCGAACATGGCGAGGGTGACGATGCCGGCTTTGCCGATGACTTCGGGGTCGCCAACCTTGTATGCAGCGAAGAGGAGGAGGGGGAGGAAGATGAGGGCTTCAGCGACTACATAAATGGCAAGGCCGAGGTATTGTGTGCTGAGGCTGGTGCTGCTCATAGCCCACTTGTTGGCGATGTGGGAGACGAACATGAAGACCCCGAGGACGAGGAGCCAGGAGAAGCGGCTTTTGGCGAGGAGGCCGAAAACGGTTTCCTGAATTCCGGGGATTTGGAAGAGGGCCCACTCGATGGCGACGAAGGCGAGAATGGCACCGGCGAGGTGGGTGTAGGTCTTCCGGATGAATGCGGCGCGGACCGATTCGTTGGATGCGGCGACGAGGTAGGGGTTGGAGTAGGAATCAAGCATGGTTGGTTCTGTTGGAGGGGAGTGTAGCCCAAATTTGGATGGGGGCAAGGGGTAGCGGCGATTAGACCCGCGGGAGGGCGAAGCGTTAGAAATTCACCGAATTTCTGACAAATGGGGGGAGAGGGCTGTCTGATTCCCTTGATGATGAGAGGCGCCGGAGGCGAGACAAATTTTCACACACGAGACTGACTACTGCTGTGTGCATTGGGTGGTGAGGACGGGGCCTGCTTGCTGGTGCCATTGGTGGCTCGTTCCTCACCACCACCCATTTTGGGAAGGGATCGCGGAAGCAGGAAGCGGGGAGGTCGGAATTGGGAGCAGGGGGAGGGGGCGGTTGACCGGGGGGGGGAAATGAGCTCTGATGCGCGGCGCCGATGGGAAGAGGATCGTTGTTTGATGGGTTGAATCGTGCTCAGCGTGAAGCTGTTGAGGCGACGGAAGGGCCGGTGTTGATTTTGGCGGGAGCGGGGACGGGGAAGACGCGGACGGTGACGTATCGGATGGCGCGATTGCTGCAGAAGGGGGTGGATCCGGCGAACATTCTGGCGGTGACCTTTACGAATAAGGCGGCCAATGAGATGCGGGAGCGAGTGGGGCGACTGGTGAGGAAGAAGGTGGCGAAGGCGTTGACGGTGTGTACGTTTCACTCGCTGTGTGTGCGGATCTTGAGGCAGCACATCGGGTGGCTGGGGTATAAGACGAATTTCACGATCGCGGTGGGTGGAGACCGGGATGGGTTGTTGCGGCAGTTGATTGTGAAGCACGGGGCGACGAAGGAGAAGGTGAGTCCGAATGATGTGATGACGGAGGTGTCGCGGCGGAAGAATGCGGGGCTGCCGCTGGGGGAGATCGAGGACGATTTGATCAGGACGATCGCGATGTCGTATCAGAAGGAACTCCGGGCGAGGAATGCTTTGGATTTTGATGATCTCTTGTTGTTGGGGGAGAAGGTGGTGAGGGAGCACAGGGACGTGCGGGATGCCTGTCGGGATCAGTGGAGGTATGTGACGGTGGATGAGTTCCAGGACACGAACGGGCTGCAGATGAATTTGATGCAGGAGTTGGTGGGGGCGCCGCACAACATTTGCGTGGTGGGGGATGATGACCAGAGCATCTACGGTTGGCGTGGGGCGCAGGTGGAGAATATTTTGAGCTTTGAGAAGTTCTTTCCGAATCCGCATGTGGTGACGCTGGAGGACAACTATCGGAGCACGGAGGCGATCCTCTCGGTGGCGAACAAGGTGATTGCTTGTAATCCGACGCGGCACGAGAAGCTTCTGAATCCGACGATCATGGGTGGCGAGAAGGTGGTGCTGATGGCGATGCCAGGGGATGACGAGGAGGCGAACTGGGTGGCGGACACAATCAAAGGGCAGGTTGGGCCGGGCCAGCGGACGCTTGAGGACTTTGCGGTGTTGTTCCGGACGAACACGCAGATCCGGCGGATGGAGCTGGCCATGCGGGAACAGAAGATTCCGTATCGTTTGGTTGGAGCGCAGAGTTTCTATGATCGGCGGGAGGTGCGGGACGTGTTGGCCTTTCTGCAGGTGGGGGCGAATCCGGAATCGGATGTGGCCTTGTTACGGATTTTGAATGCACCGCCGCGAGGTATTGGCTCGGGAACGGCGACGTTGTTGTTAGAGCAGAGTCGGGAGGCGGGGACGAGCGTGTGGGCGGCGATGTGGGACGAGCGATTTTTGGCGCAATTGTCAGGAAAGGCGGAGGGCTCGGTGCGGAATTTCACGGAACAGATCACGCGGTTTTCGGAGGCTTTGCGAGAAGGGCCGAAGGAGGCTGGGGATTTGTTGCAGCGTTTTCTCAAGGAGATCGACTACATGGAGTGGATGATGCGGAGTTGTAAGACGTCGGAGGAGACGGATCAGCGGCGGGAAGCGGTGGGGGAGTTGGTGACGGCGTTGTCTGACTCGACGACGAAGGGCCACAGTTTGCAGGAGTATTTGGATAGTGCGGCGTTGGACAAGGAGCCGGAGGATGATTTGGATAAGAAGAGCGGGGTGACTCTGATCACCTTGCATGCGGCGAAGGGTTTGGAGTATCTGGTGGTCTTTCTGGTGGGTTTGGAGGAGGGCATCCTGCCACACCAGCGGAGTATGGAGGAGGGGACGAAGGATGAGGAGCGGCGCTTGTTCTATGTGGGGATCACGCGGGCGAAGGAGATGCTTTACCTGAGCTACTGTGGGACGCGGAAGAAGTGGGGGCAGCTGGAGCGTTGTGAGCCGAGCTGTTTTATTCCGGAGATGGATTTTGACTGGGTGGAGGAGCAGGATTTTGAGGTGATGATGAATGAGGAGGCGAGTGGCGATGAGTTGAAGGACGCGTTCGGTGGGTTGAGGGCGTTGTTGGAGTGAGCCGCGGAGCGGCGGTTATCAGTTATCGGTTTTTGGTTATCAGGGGTTGGGAGTCAGGAAGCCGGAGAGG
>JAPKDA010000060.1 GCA_028822695.1 Akkermansiaceae bacterium | reverse complement strand
CTTCTTTTGGAGCCTCGGCGGCAGGCGCCTCCTCTTTGGGTGCCTCAGCGGCAGGAGTTTTCTCCTTGGGTGCCTCAGCGGCAGGTGCTGCTTCTGGAGCGGCGGCCTCGGGAGCTGCATCTGCTGCAGCTTCCTCAGGTTTTTTGTTCTCTTCGTCGGACATGGTCAGAAATGAATTAAATGAAAATCAGAGATGCTTACTTCTTCGCTCCCACCGTCTGCTTCTTACCCTTGCGGGTCCGGGAGTTGGTGCGGGTGCGTTGGCCACGCACAGGGAGTCCACTCTTGTGGCGAATCCCGCGGTAGCAGTTGATGGAGGTCAGACGCTTCATCGCCCCCTGCTGCGCACGACGAAGGTCACCTTCGATGACGATCTCCTGTGATTGGATCGCTTGCGCAATTTTGACTAGTTGCTCCTCGGCAAGTTCGCCAGTGCGGATGTTTGGATCCACAGACGCTTGTTCAAGGATCTTCTTGGCGGTCTGACGACCGATTCCAAAGATATACGGAAGAGAAGCCTCAATGCGCTTCTCGTTTGGGATTTCAATACCGAAGATTCGGGCCATGATTTTGGGCACTTTATCCTCCCGCAGATTAAGTTTAAGGCGCGGAAGGGGGCGAGCTATTTAGCAGAGGCCCCCCTGCTGGCAAGCGGAATTCCCTCATTTCTCATCGTATTTCTCGCATTCCCGTCATTGGCAAGCCGCAAGGACCCATCTAGCCTCCCCCCATGTCCCGATTCTCACCGATTCTCAGCCTCCTTATCGCCCTTGCGGCAACAGCCCTTGCTGCCCCAGAGAAGGTGAAAACCCTCGAAATAGGCTCCCCTGCCCCGGACTTCAGTCTGCCCGGCGTCGATGGCAAGACCCACGCACTCGCCGAATACGCCGATAGTCAGCTTTTGGTAATTATTTTCACCTGCAACCACTGCCCGGATGCCGTCGCCGCTCAAGAACGGATCAAATCCCTCACCGCTGAGTACAAAGAAAAGGGAGTTGCTGTGGTCGCCATCTCCGGAAATGACCCCCTCGCCCTCCAGCTCTGGGAACTCGGCTGGTCGGTCTACGGTGACTCCTTTGAGGAAATGAAGGCCCACGCCAAGGAACAGAACTACAATTTTCCCTATCTCTACGACGGCGACACTCAAAAAACGACCCTCGCCTACGGTGCCCAAGCCACCCCTCACGTCTTCGTCTTCGATCAAAAACGCATCCTCCGCTACCAGGGCCGCCTCGACAACGGACGCCGCAATTCCGGCCCCGCTAGCGAAAACAACACCCGTGACGCCCTCGATCTCCTCCTCGCAGGTAAGAAAATCCCCGAAAAACAACAAACCAGCCGCGTCTTCGGCTGCTCCACCAAATGGAATTGGAAACGTGAACTGGCCCAACAGAAGGCCAAGGAATGGGACGACCTCAAGGTCACCGTCGATCCTCTCGACCCAGCCACCGCCAAGTCCCTCCGCGCCAACAAGACCGAGAAAATCCGCCTCATCAACGTCTGGTCCACGACCTGCGGCCCTTGCGTCGCAGAGTTTCCCGACCTCGTGGAAACCTATATCCGCTACCAGAACCGTCCCTTCGAACTGATCACCATCAGCACCGATCCTGCAGACAAGGCACCCGCCGTGGAGATGTTTCTCCAGAAACACCACGCCGCTCTCTCCTCGAAAACCGCGCCATCCCTCAAGGAGGAAAGGCGCCGCACCAACAACTATCACTACCGTTCCGATGACCTCGATGCTCTCGCCGACGCCCTCGACCCCGAGTGGCAGGGCCCCCTCCCACACACTCTCCTCATCGCCCCAGGAGGCAAGATTCTCTTCCGCCTCACCGGACAGATCGACCCCATCGATCTTCGCCGGAAAATCATCGCCCAAATTCGCAGTAGCGAATAGTGACCCTCCAACCCGAATATCCCGGCATTTCGGCAAATAATTCCCAGCTGGCCGCTAGACAAAACATTCCGACCACGTAGCGTCGCTTCAACATTACTTCCACCAAGACTCTTTATGGACCAGACCCCCGCAGATAGCACAACTCCCTCCTCCAACTCCGAACCACCGATTGTAACGGAGGAGAGCATTCCCGCCACTGGCCTCCTCACCACCCTCCCCCCGGACGACGTCGCCGCGATCGATGAACTCGGTCGGGTCTACAAGGGCCTGAAAGAGGAACTCGGAAAAATCATCATCGGTCAGGAAGAGGTCATCGAGCAACTCGCCATCTGCCTCTTCGGACGTGGTCACGCCCTCCTCATGGGTGTCCCCGGACTGGCCAAGACCCTCCTCGTCTCTTCCGTCGCAGAAACCCTCGACCTCAATTTCAACCGCATCCAGTTCACCCCGGACCTCATGCCGGCCGACATCACCGGAACCGACATCATCCAGGAGAACAGCAGCACCGGAAAACGCGAATTCGAATTCGTTAAGGGCCCGGTCTTTGCCAACGTCGTTCTCGCGGACGAGATCAACCGTGCCCCGGCAAAAACACAGTCCGCCATGCTCGAGGCCATGCAGGAACACAAGGTCACCGTCCTCGGACGCACCTACGATCTCGAACCTCCCTTCTTCGTCCTCGCCACCCAGAACCCCATCGAACAGGAAGGCACCTATCCTCTTCCCGAGGCGCAACTCGACCGCTTCATGTTCCTCATCGAAGTCGACTACCCGTCCGAAGACGAGGAACAACGCATCGCCCGGGAAACCACCGGCATTGATCGCGGTCGCCTTCAAGCTCTCCTCGGCGGACAACAAGTGCTCGATTTCCAGAAACTCGTCCGCCGCGTTCCCGTCCCCGATCACATCTACGACTACGCGGTCAAAATCGTCCGCCGCACCCGCCCCGGATCCTCCGATGCTCCATCATGGATCAAGGAATACGTCGGTTGGGGAGCCGGTCCGCGTGCCGTGCAGTATCTCATCCTCGGCGCCAAAGCCCGGGCCGCCCTCCGTGGAAGCTACATGGTCAGCCTCGAAGACATCGAATCCGTCGCCTCCCCTGTTCTCACCCACCGGGTCCTCACCAACTTCGCCGCTGAGTCCCAAGGCATGACCTCCTCGAAAGTCGTCGCCCGCCTCATCGAAGACATGAGGGAAGACTAGGAGAGCCCGGAACCCAGAACCCGGTCTCTCATCGCAGATGAAATACGATTTCTTAGATTCTGACGTTCTCTCCCGCCTCGGAGCATTGCCCGTCGAGTCGCGGCTCGCGATGATCGGAAACGTGGTCGGCAAACACCGTTCGCCGCATCGCGGGTCCTCGGTCGAGTTTGCCGAATACCGGAAATACGTCCAGGGAGACGACACCCGCCGACTCGACTGGAAAGCCTTCGCCCGAAGCGATCGATACTACATCAAGGAGTTCGAAGCGGACACCAACCTTCGCGCTCACTTCCTCGTCGACTGCAGCGGCTCGATGAATTTTTCTTCCGGCGAACACGACACCAAAATCCAGTTCGCCCGGAGACTTGCCGCCACCCTCTGCTACCTGCTCGTCAACCAAGGTGACGCCGCCGGACTTTCCTGCTGCACCGATACCCTCCACCTCGAAATCCCTCCGAGCCGCCGCCCCGCGCAACTACAACTCATGTTCGATACCCTCGCCGGAATCGAACCTAAGGGAGAAACCGGACTCATCGGCGCCCTCCACACCGTAGCAGAGAAAATCGGGCAACGCGCCCTCGTGATCATTATCTCCGATCTCTTTACCGATCCCGCCGAACTCGCCGACGCCCTCCAACACCTCCGCTTCCGGAAACACGACGTCGCCGTGTTCCATCTCATGGACAAACAGGAGATCGACTTCGATTTCAACCGCCCCTACCGCTTCGTCGATATGGAGGACGGCACCTCCGTCGTCGCCGAACCAAATCTCATCGCCGAGGAATACGCCGCAGCACTTCAAACATTCTTCCGGGATGTCGAATCCGCCTGCCACGACGTCCACGCCGATTACCACATGGTGACCACCAACGATAACTACGAGGAAATCATGCGCGACTTCCTCACCTCCCGACTGCAGAAACAAGGACGCGGATAGCAACATGCAGTTCCTCCAAGCCAGCCTCCTCTACGGGCTCTTCGCCCTCTCGATCCCGGTGATCATTCACCTCCTGAATCGTCGGCGCTTCCGAACGGTGCAATGGGCCGCCATGCAATTCCTCCTCAAGGCAACCCGCGAATCCCGCGGCAAAAAGCGCCTCAAACAAATCATCATTCTCACCTGCCGCGCCCTCGCCATCGCCGCCCTCATCTTTGCCATCGCCCGCCCCCTGCTCGGCGGTTTCCTCGGCTGGGGCAGTGGAAAGGTCGACACCGTTGTCCTCATCCTCGACCGCTCCCCCAGCATGGAGCGAACCGAAGCCGACGGCGCCCCCCCGAAACGCGAGGCCGTCCTCACCCAAGTCGCCACCGCCATGGCCGAACTCGAGGGAGCCCGCCTCGTCCTCATCGACAGCGCCTCCAACAAAGCTCAGGACATCCCATCTCCCGACATCCTCCCGGAATTGTCCACCACCGGCCCCACCGACTCAGCCGCCGATATTCCAGGCATGCTCTCCACCGCCCTCGAATATCTTCAGGAAGCAAAACCCAGCCGCTCGGAAATCTGGATCGCCTCCGACCTCCAACGCGCCGACTGGCTTCCCGATGACCCGCGCTGGGGAGCCTTCCAGGCCGGACTCGCCGCCCTCGACCCACAGGAAGTGAATGTGCGCATCCTCGCCCTCAGCTCCCGCGAACGGAACGACTACACCATCTCCACCCTCGCCGCTCGTCGCGACTCCGGCGAACTCATCCTCGACCTCGAACTCACCCGCGAACAGGACTCCGGGCCCACCACCCTTCCCGTGACCTACAGCATCAACGGAGCCCGCTCCGCCAACACGGTCCAAATCGAAGGCCAGACCGTCCGCTTCCAACGCCGCCTCCCTCTCGAAGGACAATCCGAAGGTGGACACGGCTGGGTCAGCATCCCCACCGACACCAACCCCCGCAACAATGTCTCCTACTTCGCCTTCGGCGCCGAAGTGGTTTCCTCCGCATTCTACGTCCACGAAGCCGAGGTTCCTGAAGAGGTCGTCGAAGCCGTCAGTCGCGCCGCAGCCCCCGGCCTGCCCAATCAGACCCTGACCATCCTCCCGGAATCCCTCGGCCACCAGGTCGCCTGGGAACGATCCTCACTCGTCGTCTGGCAAGCGTCCATCCCCACCGGCCCCGTCGCCGAACAACTTCTCGCCTTCGTGAAAGCCGGCGGCGTTGCCGTGTTCCTCCCACCCGCCAACGACTCCCAAGAATCCTTCGGCGGCGTCTCCTGGGGACCGCTCACCGAATCCGCCGACGGACGCTATTTCATCGTCGATGAGTGGAACCATATCGACGGCCCCCTCCGTGATGGTGTCGATGGCACCGAAATCCCCCTCCAAACCCTCCGCGCCATCCTCCGCCGCGAGATCGCTGGAGATACCGCCACCCTCGCCAAGTGGGACGACGGCAGCCCTTTCCTCGCCCGCCGCGTCATCGACAACGGCACCGCTCTCTTTCTCAACACTCTCCCCGACTACACCTGGTCCAATCTCGAACAAACCGCCGTGCATCTCGTCGCCCTCCAGCGGGCCCTCACCCTCGGCAGCCAACGTCATGGCGCAGGGTTCTTCGCCACCGCCGGATTGACCGGCGCCCAACCACATCCGGAAGAGATCCGCAGCCGGATCGACACCTACACCGAAGGAGACCCCGCCAACGCCAACCACGAAGCCGGCGTCTACAAGTTTGGCGAACGCACCGTCGCCGTGAACCGCCCCACCGAAGAAGACAGCTTGGAGCAAGCTTCCACCCCCGACCTCGCCCTCGCCCTCGCCGGCACCGACTTCAAACTCTTCGAGGAATCCACCACCACCAGCGACCCACTCGTTCGTGAAGCATGGCGGGCCTTCCTCGTGGCCATGCTCCTCTTCCTCATCGCCGAGGCCATCCTCTGCCTCCAACCGAAGCGGGTCACCACCCTTCCCAACACTCCCCAACCGACTTCCTGATTCCCGTGCATTACCAGATCGGACCACTCCACTTCTCCGCTTCCGTCGCCATGACGGTCCTCGGCGTGGCCGCGTTGATCATTGTCGCATGGCTCTGCATCATCGCCTTTCGCCGCAGCCTCCGACCCGTCCGCACCGGACTCTTGGAATGCCTCCGCTTCCTCTGTGCCCTCATCGTCGTCGGACTCCTCTGGCAACCCGAGTGGCACACCGAAGTCGAACCAAGCCGCCAACCAGAGATCGTCATCCTCCGGGACGGCTCCGCTTCGATGACCACCTCGGATGCGAAACTCCCCCAGCCCTTCGATCCCCGAGAGAAAATCGTTTCCCGCGCCGAACTCGCCAACCAGATCCTCGAATCCGAATTTTGGAAACCCCTCGAAGCAGAGGGCCAGAACAAGATACTCCTCGAAGAGTTCTCCCTCCCCCCCGCCGCCGAGGATCCCGCTCTCCTCACCGTCCGCGGCACCGACATCAATGCCGCTCTGATGAGCGCCCTCGACACCCACCCCGACCTCCGCGCCGGCATCCTGCTCTCCGATGGCGATTGGAACGAAGGTGACCCACCCGTCACCGCCGCCCAGATGTTCCGCCAGCGCGGCATCCCCCTCTTTTCCATCGCCCTCGGCAGCGAAACCCGCCTTCCCGACTTGGACCTCCGGGACGTCTCCGCACCCACCTACGGCATCGTCGGGGAGAACGTCCAAATCCCCTTCACCATCGATTCCTCCCTCAACCGCGACGTCCGCACCATCGTTCGCATCCGTGACGAGAACGGCATCGAGCGCACCAAGGACATCACCATCCCCGCCCAGTCCACCTACTACGACGCCATCCTCTGGCGCCTCAACAAGGAAGGCTCCACCACCCTCGATCTCTCCATCCCCTTCGCCAACGGAGAACTCGTCGAGAAGAACAACAAGCGCAAGTTCACCATCTCCGGCCGACAGGAAAACATCCGCGTCCTCGTCATCGAAACCCTCCCCCGCTGGGAATTCCGTTTCATTCGCAACGCCCTCTCCCGCGACCCCGGCGTCGATCTCGATTGCCTCCTCCTCCACCCCCAACTCGGCCCCGGGGACGGACCCGATTACATCCAGGAGTTTCCCGAGAAACTCGAAGACCTCCAACAATACGACGTCATCTTCCTCGGCGACATCGGCGTCGGACAGGACCAACTCACCGAGAAACAGGCCAAACTCCTCAAGGGACTCGTCGAAAATCAAGCCTCCGGAATCGTCTTCATTCCCGGCCCAGCCGGAAACCAATTCACCCTGCCGATCGGCGAGGACGGACTCGGCTCTCTGATTCCCGTTGTCCTCGACGACAACAAGAAAATCGGCATCAGCGAAGGCACCGCCTCCCCCCTCGACCTCACCACCGAAGGCCGCAGCTCCCTCCTCACCATGCTCGGCGACACCGAGGAGGATAACCCCCTCGTCTGGCGCAGCCTCCCCGGCTTCTTCTGGCACGCCCCGGTCATCCGCGCCAAAAGCGGAGCCCAAGTCCTCGCCGTCCATGCCAACCGTCGCAACCAAAACGGCCGCATCCCTCTCCTCGTCACAAGCGCCGCCGGCAATGGAAAGGTCCTCTACCTCGGCATGGACTCCGCTTGGCGCTGGCGCCGCGGTGTGGAAGATCTCTACCACTACCGCTTCTGGGGACAGGTCGCCCGCTGGATGTCCTACCAACGCAACATGGCCGCCGGAAAACGCGTCCGCCTCTACTTCAACCCAGAACGCCCCAAGCCCGGCGACATCGTCACCCTCAACGCCAACGCCTTCGAGAAAAACGGAGCGCCCCTCGAGGAAGGAACAGTCATCATCGACCTCACCGCCCCCAACGGCACCTCCCAACGTTTCGAACTGACCCGCTCTGACGCCGCCTGGGGCTCCTTCAGCGGTCGTTTCAAAGTCAGCGCCCCCGGCGCATGGAACATCAAGGCCCGCACCACCGACGACGCCGACAGCACCATCGAGACCACCCTCCTTGCCCAGGGAACCCGCCTCGAAAAGACCGGCCACCCCGCCCGACCCGACGTCCTCCAGGAACTCGCCAGCGTCACCCGCGGCCGCGTCATCACTGCCGACCAACTCCCCGAACTCCTCGCTGAGATCCAAACCCTCCCCGAGCCGCGTTCGCTCATCAAGCCCCTCTCCCTCTGGTCCGACTGGCGCCTCGCCGCCGCCCTCATCGCCCTCCTCTCCTTCTTCTGGATCGGCCGCAAACTCAACGGCACCTTCTAACTGGGATCGCGGGCCTCTCACCCGGGACCGCGGGCCTCCCCGCCCGCTTCTCAACCCCAGCTTCTGGGCACTTCTCCCCACACCACCGAAACAACAAAGTTGTTCCGCTACAGCATCCCCCTCGCCCGCTCAAGATCCTTCCCAATCTGCACCTTCAACTCCTCCACACCCGCAAACTTTTCCTCCCCCCTCAAATAGGGCCCGAACCAAACCTCTATCTCCTTCCCATAGAGGTCCCCCTCAAAATCAAACAGGTGCACTTCCAGCAACCTTCGCTCCGCACCCACCGTCGGACGCATTCCGAGATTCCCCACCCCATTTCGCATCACCCCACCCACTTCCGCCTTCACCACATAAACCCCATCAGGCGGCAACTGCTCATCGCCCACCTCGATATTCGCGGTCGGCGTTCCAATCTTCCCACCCAACTGCCGCCCGTGGGCCACAACCCCAAACACCGAAAACTTCCGCCCCAGCATCGAAGTCGCCGCCTCCAAATTCCCATCGCGAATCGCCTGCCTGATCCGTGTACTGCTGATCATCTCCCCCTGCATCATCACCGGAGCCGCCGCATCCACCGCCACCCCCTTCTCCTCACCCCACTCCCGCAGGAGCTCAACCGTCCCACCACGATCTCGGCCAAACTTCCAGCCCTCGCCCACCGTCACCTGTCGAAGGCCTTCGATCCCAAACAATGCATCCGTAAACACCCCCGCCTCCTGCTCCGCAAATTCCTTCGTGAACGGAAGCACCACCAAATACGACACTCCCAGCGCCTCCAACAAGCGCTCCTTATGTTCCAGACTCGCCAAGATCCGCCGCGGCGCCTTCTCCGGCGCTAGCACCTGAATCGGAAACGGCTCAAAGGTCACCACCACAGCGATGCCCCCGCTCTCCTTCGCCCCAGCCACCGCCGCATCAATCACCGCCCGATGCCCCAGATGCACCCCATCAAACACCCCCAACGCCAAGTGAAGCGGTCCTCCCGCCCCTCCCAACTCAACCAGTGATGTAATTCTCTTCATCTCCTCCCTAACTTCCAACTTCCGAATACTGAATACTAAATACCGACAACTGAATACTGAATACCGACAACTGCGGCTTCGCCGCTACGCCCCCCGCATCAACGAGATCTCCGCAAGGCTCACCATCGACTTGAGCAACTCATCGCGATCTCCGTTCTTCAACTGATCGATCGAAGTGCTCCGATCCAAATTAAACTTTCCCGAACGCGTCCGTCGCAACGCACTCAAGTGCCCACCGCAGCCCAGCTTCGCGCCAATGTCATGCGCATAGGTCCGCACGTAGAATCCCTTCGAACAATTCACCACGAAGTCGATCTCCGGCAACTCCACCCGGGTAATGTCGTAGCTCGTGATATAAACCGGCCGCGGAGCACGCTCCACCACCTGCCCTTTCCGCGCCAACTTGTAGAGCGGCACGCCATCCTTCTTGATCGCTGAGACCATCGGAGGGATCTGCTCAAAATTCCCCGTGTATTCGTCAAACACCGCCGTGATCTGCTCTTTACTCAGATCACCCACTTCCTTCTCCTCCTCCACCTCGCCCTTGGCGTCCTGCGTGTTCGTCGTCTGACCAAGCGTGATCGATCCCACGTATTCCTTATCCTCACTCATCAAGAGGTCCTGAATCTTCGTCGCCCGGCCCACCACCAGCATCAAGAGACCCGTCGCCATCGGATCTAGCGTCCCACAATGGCCGATCTTCTTGATTCCGAGGCTACCTCGCGCAATTGCCACCACGTCGTGCGAGGTCATGTCTTGCTCCTTGTCCACCAGAAGTACTCCGCTTTGGTCTAGTTCTTGTCTGTCCATGATTAATTAAGAAATTGGCTCAAATCCCGCCTCCATTACTGCTGCAGCCAGCGCCGCAAGAACCTCCCCCATCACCTCATCCGGATCACCCCCGCACCGCGCCCCGGAAGCCATCACGTGACCTCCCCCCCCAAACTTCGCACACACCTCGCACACGTTCACCTTCTTCGACTTGGACCGCATTGAAATCCGCACGTCCCCGCCCTTCAGCTCCTCAAAAAACACACAAGCCACCACCCCGCGGATCGCCCGCATCACGTCGACCAAGCCCTCACTGTCCCCCGGCTGCACCTCCAAGCGATCCTTCACGTCCTGCCGCAACATCCACCACGCCACCCGCCCATCCGCGCTTCGCTCCAAGGTGCCCAACAACGACGTCAACAACTCCACCCGCCGAAACGGATAGTCGTGATAAATCGCCGAGTTGATCTCACCCACCTTCACCCCTCGCTCCACCAAATCCGCCACCATCCGATGCGTCCGCACTCCAGTATTCGCATACTGAAAAGAACCGGTATCCGTCGACACCGCCACATACATCGCATCCCGCGCCGCATCCGGAATCGGCAGATTCAGCTGCGTCGCGATGTCGTAAACAATTTCACCCACCGCCGCCGCAGTATCATCCACGTAGAAAAGATCCCCATACTCCTCGTTGGAAATGTGATGATCAATATTCACCACCAACGGCACATCCGCCACCGCCTGCAAACATCGCTGCCCCAACCGCTCCTGATTCGCCGTATCGAAGGCGATAAACACCTCCGCATCCACCTTCTCGCCGCTCGGAACCACGACATCCTCCCACCCGCTCAAAAACTTCAAATGATCCGGAACCCCGTCCTCATTCAACACCACCACCGTCTTGCCGATCCCCTCCAGCATCGCCTTCATTGCGATCACCGATCCAATCGCATCCCCATCCGGTCGCGCATGACTGCAAAGCACAAACGACGAGTGCTCGGCGAGCACTGGTTTGAGGTCGGATATTGAAATGCGCTTTCCCATAGACGGATCGAACGTTCGGGGCGGCGGATTCTGCCCATCCGCCCCCCATCCGCAAGCAAAACCGCTCCTCCCCCCGTCCCGTAGCGGAACAACTGCGTTGTTTCGGCAGTTCAACCGCCTCACCGCCCCCCTGCATCCCGATATCCCTTTCCACCATTTTGGACTGCGGTGGCAGAGTGAGGAACGAACGCCGACACCGCTTTCGCGAGGCCCCGCATCCCAAGCTCCCCCGCCCCGAAGATCTCGGACGCTCAATCCCCCTGTCCCTTCCGTTTGCGAAGAACCCACCTACACAATAGATCTCTTCTTCCTTGGGCAAGTTTGGGGCTTCGGTAATCAACACCTCAGCCTTGTCCAAATGGTTTCTCTGCTCCTCGGGAGACCAAAGATACTGCCGTAATTCCACACGCCCCTACTCGCTCCCTTCCCCCGGATCCCCCCAATGTATCGAAGCAGACGACCGCGGCACCCCGTCGTCCAACCAGCGCCGTAGAAGCCACCAGCGCCAGACTCACACCCCAATCCCGGAATTATAGCGTCCAAAAACGCCCTATTCTTCAACGTCTTCGGGCGGTGCAGTCGGAAGTTCAGCCACTTCATCAAGCAAATTCACCATATCCACCCCCCGCTCAACCGAATCATCCTCCACAAAACGTAAGACCGGCGTACACCGCAACACCACCCTCTTCGCCACCCGGCCCTGAATCAAACCGTGGTTCTTATTCAGCTTCTCCAACACCGTCGCATCAGCCTTCCCCAACACGCTTACCCACACTTTCGCATCCCGCAAATCCGGCGCCACTTGCACCGCGCTCACCGTCACCAGACTCCCGGCCGCAAACTCAAACTCCTTCTGAACAACCGTGCTGATCTCACGCTTCAGCAACTCGTTCACTCTCTCCAATCGTCGTCCCATGGCTTCTTCTTCCTGATAACAAATTACGGATAACCGAGAACTGCCGCCACCGGCGGCTACAGAGTCTGCGCAACCTTCTCAAGCGTGTAGCACTCGATCAGGTCGCCTTCCTCGTATTCGTCGAAATCTCCAAGACGGATGCCGCACTCAATACCAACCTTGACCTCTGCCACCTCGTCCTGGTGACGACGAAGCGTGGACATCTTGCCATCAAAGACAGGCTGCTTGCCACGCAACACACGGGCGTGGGCTTTCCTCAGCACCTTGCCGTCCGTGATCACACAACCAGCGGCACGTCCCCGATTGACTTTGAAGACCTTCTTCACCGAAGCGTGACCAAGGATCTTCTCCCGGGTCTCCGGCTCGAGCATGCCGAGCATTGCTTCCTTCACCTGATCGATGAGCTCGTAAACGATCGAGAACAGCTTCACCTGCACATCCTCGCGCTTCGCAGCCTTCACCGCGTTGCTCTCCACCTTGACGTTGAACCCAAGGACCACTCCACCCGAGGAACTCGCGAGGAGAATATCGGACTCACTGATCGAGCCCGCCGCTCCATGCACAAATTTCACGTTCACCTTCTCGGACTCGATGTCCTCGATGGCTCCTTTGATCGCCCCAACCGAACCCTGCACGTCGGTCTTCAAAATAATGTTCAACTGCGCCTTCTGGTTGGTGTCTCCAACCATCGACAAAAGATCCTCCATCCGGCTCTTCTGGGGAGCTGACAAGCGAGTTTGCCGTAGCTCGAGCTGACGCTCTTCGCTCAACTTCTTCGCAGCCCGCTCATTCTCCATTCCCACCAATTCGTCTCCGACGTTCGGCAGTTCTGCAAAACCAAGAATCTCCACCGGTGTGGCAGGCCCTGCAACTTCGATCGCCTCGCCGTGGTCATTGAGAAGCAACTTCACCTTGCCGGCAAACGGTCCGCAAATGAACGCCGTCCCAATTTCCAGGGAACCCGTCTCCACAATCACCGTCGCCGTCGGCCCCTTGCCGGGCTGAATCGAAGCTTCAATCACGGCAGCCCGGGCGTTCGCCTTGGGATTCGCTTTCAACTCCAACACTTCCGCCTGCAATGCCATCAACTCCAGAAGTTTGTCCATCCCCTGCCCGGTCACCGCCGAAACCTCCACCGCCTCGATGTCTCCACCAAAATCAGTCGGGGTCAATCCCTCCTCCATCAACTGCGTCTTCACCCGCATCGGGTCCGCGCCGGGAAGATCACACTTGTTGATCGCCACAATAATCGTCTTCTCCGCCGCCTTGGCATGGGCAATCGCCTCACGCGTCTGGGGCATCAAGCCGTCGTCCGCAGCCACCACCAACACCACAATGTCGGTCACGTCCGCTCCACGAGCACGCATCTCTGTAAAGATCGCGTGGCCCGGTGTATCAATAAAGGTAATCGGCCGTCCGCCGTGCTCCACCCGATAAGCGCCGATGTGCTGGGTGATCCCACCCGCTTCACCGTCCGCCACCTTCGCCTTGCGGACAAAGTCCAGCAACGAAGTCTTCCCGTGGTCAACGTGACCCATAAAGGTAATGATCGGAGCACGGAGCTCCATCTTGTCTTCCGGCTTGGGCGCCTCGGGCTCCGGCTCTTCGATGACCTCATCCACCTTGTGGACTCCGCCACCCTTTTCTCGCTTCTCACGCGCGAAGACATAGCCGTGCTTCTCGCAAACCTGCTCCGCGATATCCGGCTCGATCGCCTGATGCAGTGCCACGAACACTTCCAATCCGATGAGATCCTTCATGATCTCAAACGTCTTCAATTCCATCTTCTCTGCGAGAACACTCACAATGATCGGCGGCTTGATCGTGATCACGTTGCCGTCCACCTCAGCACCATCGTCCTCTTCCTCCTCTTCAGCAACAGGTTCAGGGTCCTTGCTGACCGGGCTCTTGGTGACAAATTCAGGATCGCTCTTCTCGTCAAGAAGTTTGGAGATCGTGGGCTTCAACTCTGTGCCGGACTTCTCAGTCTTCCGAATCGCAGACTTCTTCGGCTTCTCGTCCTCGATCCCGAGATCCAACGCCTCGCTCTTCTTGTCAGCGACGGTTTTTACTTTCGAGGCTACCTCACGCTGGCGAACACGCCGCGAAGGTTTCTTCTGATCATCGATCAGATCCAGCGGTTCCTCTTTCTTCTTCTTGTCGCTCTCTTCAGCCATGTGCTTCTAGGGTCCTGGGTCTGGGTCCCTGCTGGCTGCTTGCTCCTAGAGGAGCATCAGAGCTGGAGACCCATCGTGATCATTATTCTTCGGTTGCTGCTGCTTCTGCCTTGTTCTCCTCTTCCTCGGGAGCACTCGGTTCTTCGGCCGCAGGCGTATCCGCCTTGGGTTCTTCGGCCGCAGGTTCTTCTGCTGCGGGTTCTTCTGCTGCCGCGGGAGCTTCGGTCGCATCGGCAG
>JAPKDA010000175.1 GCA_028822695.1 Akkermansiaceae bacterium | reverse complement strand
CCCCTCCCCGCCTTCCGGGTTCCTCATTCCTCATTCGGGGCCCCGGGTTCCGGGCTCTTCAAGCCCTCTTCTTCGGATACCCCGTCAGCAAAAACAAACTCGGCAGCATCGTCAGCGTCGCCAGTTGGCTGATCAACATCGCCAACGCCGTGAACAACCCGAACCACACCGACGGGAAAAAGTCCGACAGCACCAGAATGCTGAACCCCGCAATAATGATCGACGTCGCAATCCAAATCGCCCGCCCGATCGTCGCGTGTGCCCGCTGCAGCGCCAACCGATGATCCCCCGTCGCATCCACCTCCTGCCGGAACCGCATCGCATACTGAATCGCCGCATCAATCCCCACCCCCACCGCAATCGCCGAAATCATCATCGTCACCAAATCCAACGGAATCCCCACCCACCCCATCACCCCCAGGATCACCGCCGCTGGCAAAGCCTGCGGGATCATCACCAACAGGGCCATCACCGGCGACCGGAACAAAATCAACAACATCACGAACACCGCCAGCGCCACCACCACGATCGATTCCTTCTGCCCCACCATCAACTGCTGCAGCATGTCGTTGTAAACCGGAAACACCCCGGTGATCTCCACCCTCAAGTCCCCCAATTCCGCCTCGTGCTCCGCAATGTGCTTCCGCAAACCATCCAACACCTTCTGCCGCTTCAAATCCGGAGCCGTCTCCATGATCCGCACCGTGATCCGCGTGTTATTGAACTCCCGATTCGTCGTCTGCCGCACCAAATCCGATGCCCCAATACTGATCGCCCTCATCAACCCCGAGTCCGTCAACTCCGGAAACCACTCCGGCTTGAACGTCTTTCGCGTCTCGTTCCGCAGGCGCACCAACGACATGACATTCCCCGTCTCCGGCACCTCCTCAAAGTATGCCTCCACCGTCTCCATCGCCACCATCCCCTCGTCCGTCTTGAAATATCCGTTCTCCTCCGAAGTCAGAATCACCTCCAACCACGTCGTCCCCCCCATCGTCTTGTCGATGAACTCCAACCCCTGATACGCCTCACTGCTCGGCCAAAAATAACTCGTGATCTTGCTCTCCGCACTCAACCGTAACGCCCCCGTCACCGACGCGGCAAAAGCCGCCAAACACAAACCCACCACCAAGCCCGGACGCGCCAAGGAAACCCGCTCGAAGAACTTCACCAACCGCGGCGTCTTCTGCTGATCCACCGCGCTCTTCCGCTCAAACTTCAACCCACGCAAATGCCGCGAAGCCGCCGCGACGAACACAAAGAACACCACAAACCCAATCGCGATCCCCTGCGTCATGCTCTCCCCAAAATCCCGGATCGGAATGATCTTGCTCGCTCCCAGCGCCGCAAACCCCGCCAGCGTTGTCGCACAGGAAAAGAAACAAGGCACCGCAATCCGCTGCAAGGCCTTCAACGTGCTCGCCAAGCCATCCTCCTCCGGATGATCCGCCCGACACTCCCGGTAGCGCTCGATGAAATACACACTGTACGGCAACAACAACACGAAGAGCAGCAGCGGCATGTTCGCATTCACAAACCCCACCGACTCACCGAAATGCGCCATCGCCCCCAGAATCGCCACCGGCGGCAGCAAACAACACAGCAACGGCATCACCACAAATCGCAAACACCGATACACAAATGCAAAGGCCGCCGTGAACAACAGGAACGAGGCAATCCCGAAAACAACCAGATCATGCCGCATGTTCTCAAAGAGCGAAATCTGAATAATTGGAATCCCCGACAGCCGCACTGGCTCCCCAAGTTCTTCTGTCCACTTCCCGGCCACCTTCCGCGCCCCCTCCACCAACTTCGTCCGCCGCACATTCGGCTCCGGAATGATCTTTCCATCCACTTTGCTCCAATCCAAATAGGCCAGGATGTTCAAACTCCGCCCATCCTCCGAAATCAAATTCCCCACCGTCAGCTCATGCGTGGAGTGCTCCTTCTCCGCGAGGTCCAAATCAATCCCTGTGTCCCGCAAACTCTTCATCCCCCCGAACAAAAACGACAAAGTCGGTTTCTTGTCCGGCTCCTGCCGCAACAAAGGCACATCCAGGATCGACATCGTCCTCGCCACAAACTCAACCTCCTTCAAATCCGCCTCAATCGCCTTCAACCGCCCAATCCCCTCCGGCGTGAACCAATCATCCCCCGTCACACACAACACCGCAAACTCATCCGTCCCCCACTCCTCCCGCGTCTCATAGTACGAACTCACCCCCACGCTCTCTTCCTCAAGAAAGGCGTCGGTGTTCGCATTGATGTCCAACTTCGGCAGCGCCGTCGCAAAAAAGACCGTCGTCCCGATCAGCAACAACAGGATCAGCCACCACCCGCGCTCGACAATCGAACGCACCACCGCCAACACCCGGGCCTGCCAACTCTTAGACTCGGTATTTGGCACCAGCTCTGTTGAATACGGTTAAGCGGACGCTTCGTCCTCTTCCAAAGCCTCCGGCGGATTCGCAAACACTACCCGCGTCTTGCCCCACTCATCCCCCAAGCGAATCCCCTGCTCCGGCTTGTCCTCCCGGGTCAACAACACGACAAGCTCCACAAGACCAAACAACGGAATCAACAACACTGCATTGCGCACCATCGCCGGCTGCCAATTCCCGGCAAGACTCTGTCCGTCTGTAGTCACTGCCTTGATCTTCATCGCCGACTTCCCAGGACTCTGACCATTGAGAAAGGGCAAACCATCCCGCATCAGGATAAACGCCAGACAGACCGGAGTGGCCAGAAAACTCACGAAGCCCAAAAATGGAAAGTTGGAGATGATCACAACCGCAATATAGAGACCCAACCCGATCGCCAGATCGATTCCCATCGCAATCAAACGCGTCGTGAGCGGCACCTTCGATTCGTCCACCTCATCGCTCTCCCACTCATCCTCCGCGTCATTCTCACTACTCCCCGGCTTCACCTTCACATTCATCGGCGGTGTCGTCGGCGATGCCGGCGGACTTGGCGGAGGCGTCGAAGATCCAGATCCCATCGCCGCCTGACTCGGCGGTGGCGGAGCCGTCGGCGTCTTAATGCTCGGTGGAGGTGGCCCATCCTTCTTCGGCCCTTCTGACTCGCTGCTCATGACCCCTACTCTCTGCCCCCATCCGCCACCCAAGTCCAGCGAACTCCTCGGACCGAAGGCATCCCCCCTGGGACCGCGGGCGTCCCC